>NZ_JBSWYB010000042.1:0-37246 GCF_056160905.1 Leisingera sp. ABD4_442
ACTCAGGTGAGAGTAGTGGCGTCCCATTCAACATCCTCCGTGCAAGCTTCTGTATTCGTACAGAATTTGCACTTCGTTTGTGAATCCACCCAGCTACAATCAGAAAGCGCTTAATGAGACTTATGTTAAATATAGCTGAGAGGGCGGAAGGACTAAGCCGCTCCGCGGCATCGGCGCTTTTTGCTGATGGTTCGAACCACCCGTAACCCCAACAAGGTCACGGTCCGCGTGCCGATCAACAGATCCCATGATTAGTGGCGCAGAGCGGATAGGCTGCGCCATGCCAATGATAGGAGAGCTGGTCATGTCGTACTCACTCAATACGCCGAAATCTGTTCAATACGACCGCACGCTTGTCCTTGCGATCGAGTTGAGCAGCAAGTCTTGGGTCCTGGCGGCACAAGTGCCTGGTCTGCCGCAATCTAAGACCAGAAAAATGATCGCAGCTGATAAGCTGGCCCTTGAAACGGCAATCGATGGGTATCGGACCCGTGCCGCCGCCGCTGGCTCTCGAGTCGATCGTGTGATCGCGATTTATGAAGCTGGATGGTCCGGATTCTGGCTGGCGCGATGGTTGATCGCGAAGGGCGTGGAGGTCCGCGTTGTCCAGCCTTCGAGTGTTCCAGTTGATCGCCGCATGCGCCGCGCCAAATCCGATGGCATAGATGCCGAGTTGCTTCTCCGCACTCTGATGGCGTGGCTTCGCGGAGAACCGCGGGTCTGTTCCATGGTGCCAATCCCGGACGAAGCCGACGAGGATGCACGGCGATGCATCCGCGAGCGAACGGAGTTGATCTCCGAGCGGATCAGCCTGACCAACCGGATCGGCGCCGTACTGGCGACATTAGGCGTCGAGGGTTACAATCCGCTCCTCCAGAGTCGCCGGCATCGATTGATGGATTTGCGCACCGGGCTCGGTGAGCCGCTGCCGCCGAACGCATTTGCAAAGATTGACCGGCTATTGAGCAGGCTCGAGCTCGTACTCACCCAGATCGCTCAGCTGGAACGGGAGCGTGATGCCGTGGTCAAGGAACCCGCTGCGGATGAGGCCGGAAAAATGATCCAGCAGCTTTGCCGGTTACGCGGTATCGGGGTGCAGAGCGCCACCGTGCTGGTTCGCGAGGCTTTCGTGCGTCACTTCGCCAATGGCAAGGCGTTGGGATCGTATGCTGGTCTTACGGCGACGCCCTACAACAGCGGTGGAGTAGAGCGTGAGCAAGGGATCGGGAAAGCCGGAAACAGGCGGCTTAGAACGACGATGGTCGAACTGGCGTGGCTCTGGCTACGCTACCAGCCAGGTGCCGCGCAGGTTACCTGGTTCCGGGAGCGAACAGGCCAGACCGGCCGGCGTGTGCGTAAGGTGATGATCGTTGCGCTTGCTCGAAAGCTGCTGATTGCCCTTTGGCGGTTCGCCACTGATGGAGTGGTCCCACACGGAGCGACCTTGGGACCCGCCGCCTGACAGCTAATGAGATCAGGCTGCTTTGCGACGGCATGGCGGCTTGGTGACCGAGGGAACGTCGCCGTTGTCCGGCGTGGCACAATAGATGCCGTTTTCACAGAGTGGTGCCGTTCTTTTGGAGTTCTCCGGTCCCGAATGCGGGACAGTGGTTGGGATGCTGGTCCCGCCGGATGTGAGGTTTGCAGACAGGGGTCTGCCGACAGAGAGCTCACCTCGAGCGCCGATGAAGAAATAATACCATTGACGGAGATACCATCATGTGAGGCCGTGTGTGGACGCCCCGGTGAATGCAAGAAGTTTCTGGCAAGTTGGAACATGTGGTCAGGTGCTGTCGTGTGTTCGGCCTCAATATGCGGCACAAACACGCCGCGGGCCCGTATGGAGATGCGCGGATCAGGTCCAACTCGGATACGCGCGCTCACAGGCGCACGGCCTACTGCCTGGTTCTCCCGACCCCGTCTCGTTGACCGTTTGTCCTTACTTCACCTCCGTCCTTCTCACATAACCAGCAAATCCAGCCCGAAGGGTCAGGCGAATGCCGGATTCTTGTAGTTCTCGTTCTTCGTCATCAATGCCCAAGCGGTTCGTGCCATCTTATTTGCCAATGCCACAGTCACTAGCATCCTTGGTTTGCGTGCCAGCATCTGCCCCAGCCACCCACCTTGATCGCCGCCCCGTCGAATGGCCCATCGAACGACAGATGCCGCGCCAATGATCAGAAGACGTCGAAGATCACGTTGACCCATCTTCGATGTGCGACCAATGCGCTCTTTGCCACCAGATGAGAATTGCTTCGGCGTGAGCCCGGTCCAAGCGGCGAAGTCGCGCCCCTTGCCGAAAGTACTTGGGTCTGGGGAGAGAGCGGCTAGGGCCATGGCGGTGATCGGCCCAATTCCCGGGATCGTCATCAATCGCTTCGCCACACCATCCCGTCGGGCAACAGCGCACAGTTCTGCGCTTAGCCTGTCGATCTTTTCCGCCAACGTTTCGATATGATCTAGAAGCAAGCGGGCATGTTCGATAACTGCCTCTGGCAATTCAGTTTCCGGGTCGCTGATCGCAGCACGTAGCCGATTGAGGTGGGCTGTCCCGGAAGGAGCTACCAGCCCGTGCTCAGCCAGATGCCCCCGCAGCGCATTAATCGTTTGCGTCTTCTGTCTTACAAGCAGGTCACGGGTTCGGAGCGCCATACCTGATGCTTGTTTCTCCGCGGTCTTGACGGCAACAAAACGCATCGTGGGACGAGATGCTGCCTCCGTGATCGCCTCCGCGTCATTCGCATCGTTCTTCTGACGTTTGACGTAAGGCTTCACGTAGATCGGTGGGATCAGCCTGACTGTATGCCCAAGCTTTCTAATCTCACGCGCCCAATGATGCGAGCTAGCACAGGCCTCCATCGCAACAATGCAGTCCGGTATGTTCGCGAGAAAAGAAAGCAACTTGGAACGCCGCAGCTTCTTTCTGAATACAGGCGTACCGTCGGCTGTCGCTCCGTGAACCTGAAAGACGTTCTTCGCCAAATCTACGCCAACTGTGCTAACCTCTTCCATGGACGTCTCCTCCTCAACGTGGTGATCACACCAACAGTTTGGCACATCGATGCCGTCGGAGGGGCGTCCACCCCATCGGATACATATGAGCGACTTCCGAGAACGTGCCAGAAATCATTTGCGAGCAGCAGCCGGTACATACATTGGGCCGAACATGTCGCGGTCCAGATAAGTTTCCTCTCCACTCCTGCTTGATTGACTATGCGACCTGCAGGATCGAATAGTCAGGCGTCCCTTCCCAGGTCAGATCCCAAGAGGCTCCCGGACGGACGTTCTGAATGGCCTGCGGATCAAAGCAAACCAGGCAATTGCCTTCAGGTGCCCGGACCGACGGGTAGATCAGCCCGCGGGATCCGGCTCGCCGCAAGCCTTCTGCCAGGCTTTGACCTTCAGGATAACCGACGGCTGGATCTGAGTGGAGGGCGGCATGGCCGGGCTCATCGCTTATGTCGTCGAAGGTACCGATGAAATCGGCGTGCATTTCGATATAGCGTGCTGTGTCATGGAAATCCCTAGCATACTCGAGCTCGCGAGTACGGTGGAATGCGACCTCTGCAACGGACACCATGACATCCCATGCACAATACCAGGCTCCGCGATCTTCTCCGTTGAAACGGTTTCCCCCCGCCCTCGTACACGTTAATGCCGCGTTCACGTGAGTGTTCCCATAAACGCGCAAGTCTGCCTTTCGGCGGTGCCAGGCGAGCTCCCGCGGATCGAGATGCGGGCTCTTGCCGCTCTCCGCAACCAAGCGCGCGCTTGTGAGGCCTTCGATCTCTGCAAGAATGTCTGCTTCCTCATCGGAATCGACCAAACCCCGGAGCGCTGGCGCCTTGTGGTAAGTGGCTGGAAGAAGCCGGATCAGACCGCGGTCCGAAATCTCCGTCTGCTTCATGCCCCGCCCCGCAGCGCATCCAAGTAAGTCCGGATACTCAGAATGTGCGGCAGACCGCCCTCTATCGCGGTCTCAACCGGACGCGCGCCGCCGAAAAGAGGGCCAGTATTCGGCCGGGTCATCCATGTCCTGGCAAGCGGTTCCGAGAAGTAGAGTTCCAAAGACTTGTATATCCCGAGGATAGCGGAAAGGCGAAGAAGCTGATCCTTCGTTAACTCTCCAGTGAAACCAGGCTTTTTAGCGCGCTTCCATGTACTTTCCGACATGTCAGCCAAAGCTGCGGCCTCTTTCAATGTCAAACTCCATCCATCCGCTGCCCGGGCATACGCCTTCAGCGCAACTGCATTGATTTCTGCTGGTTCACGGGTTCTGGCGGTGATTTGCATCATCTTACTCCTGGATCCAAGAATAGGCCATATGGACCAAAAATAAAGACCAAATGACCCCCCCGAGTTGAACTGTTGAACACTAGCAGCTAATCGGACAATCCTGCCGGCGCCTGGTTTCGTGTGGGGCTGCACCGCACCTGGAACAGGTTAAGGTCTAATAGCGTACTTCCTCATAGCCAGAATTACCCTCAAAGTCCTCCCAGGAGACCCCTACGGCCCGGAACCTAAGAGCTCTGCATTCGCCTCCTGCCCTCATCTGATGAATTTCAGATTGGGGAGGCGCATTCCATGAAGCGGTCAGAGTATACTGAGGACCACCCCACTCATTGCCGCCAGTTGGAACACGCCGGGATGAACGAAGGCTATGCCCTTGCCAGCGGAAATCCCCCTGCAAACCATAGGTGCCTAAGCGGGAGCTGTCCCTCCGTTCGCAATAGCCGCCATCACCTTGCGCGACATGTCGGCCGTCAGCAGCCGGTCGCGGTTCTTGGTGAACACCGTCGGCACCCATACCGGATCGTCGATCCCGAGGCCCACGAACCAGCGGAACAGCAGATTATACTGCATCTGTTCCATCAACTGCCGCTCGGAGCGGATTGAGAACAGGATCTGCAGCAGGCTGGCCCGGATCAGTCGTTCCGGCGGGATCGAGGGGCGACCGAAATCGGTGTAGACCGCCTCGAAATCGGCATCCAGACTGGCCAGCGCGTCGTTGACCAACTGCCTGATCTTGCGGAGAGGGTGCCGTGCTGGGATGCGCTCTTCCAGATCGACATAGCTGAAAAGCGATCCGCTCGCTTCGTCCGTCCCGCGCATCACCAACCCCCGCCGAAATTGTGCTGAGGGTGAATCATGTTCCTCAGGCCGCGTCGAGAGCCGACTTCTTCAGCAGCCTGCTAGAACATGATCTGTGGACTGGAATGACGCATCGCTTATGCTTGGGAGCCATTGAGGAAGAAGCGAGCGGAAACCCATCGGGGCTCGCGGTTACGAGATGTCGAGCCGCTCAAAGAAGCCGGATATACATCAGCAATCGTGACCACCGATCCAGAACCAACCAGACCGTTGCAATCAGGCCTGGTCCATATACGCCCACAGATGCTGTTGATCAGGGTATACGTTGCTGCAATGCAGCGTCGTCAGACCAACTATTCGCTGCTTGAGCAGCAATAAATCTGGAAGAAACGGCACCGAGGGCCATTTGCGGCCATCGCGAAAGACAAACCCCGGAATCAGCTCTTTTTCTCCTCCCGGGATCTCATTGCCTTTCAATGCTTCTTTGAACCAGCCTACGTATTTGCCGCGATCCCCGAGCAGCTATTCCAACCTGGGCAAGCTGCTCAGCAAGACGCATACGCCGACGTCTGCAGAAAGACCGCTCGAGCCATCGCCGACTCGACGTTATTGAAGACCTTGCGGCAGCTTTATGTTTTCCATCAGGGCTCAGTTCGCTTCCAGAACCGCGTTCAAGAACTGCTGGGTGCGCTCCCGCTGCGGATTTTCGAACAGTTCGGACGGGGCCGCCTGCTCCTCAATCGCACCGTTGAAGAAGAAGCAGACCCGGTCCGAAATATCTTTGGCAAAGCCCATCTGGTGGGTGACCATCAGCATCGTCAAGCTGTGCGCATCGACCAGCTTGCGGATCACGTTGGTCACTTCGCCGATCACTTCCGGATCCAGGGCTGAGGTCACCTCGTCAAACAGCATAACCTTGGGCCGCATCGCCAGTGCCCGGGCAATCGCCACACGTTGCTGCTGGCCGCCCGACAGGCGCGAGGGGTACTGGTCGCGCTTATCAGCCATGCCCACCATATCGAGCAGCTCCAGCGACCGCGCCTCCGCTTTCTTGCGCGGCATGCCCAGCACCTGCACCGGGCCCTCGATGCAATTCTGCAGCGCCGTCATATGCGGAAACAGGTTGAAGTGCTGGAAGCACATGCCGATTTTCGAGCGGATGCGGCGGATATGCGCCGGACTTGCGGGCACCAGCACGCCGTTCTTCTCCATATGGGTCAACGGCTCACCATCGACATAGATCACCCCGCCGTTGATCGTCTCCAGCGTCATCAGCATCCGCAGCACCGTGGTCTTGCCGGAGCCGGAGGGGCCGATGATGGTCACCATCTCGCCCATGTCGATATCCAGGTTCAGATTATCCAGCACCGTCAGCGCGCCATAGCTTTTGCGCACGTTCTGAAACCGCACCATCGGAATGTTCTCCCCCTCCAGGCGCAGAGGGTATTGGCTCATGTCTTCGGTCATTGCTTACATTCCCATCTTGCGGCGCACCCATTGCTCAAATCGGGTGATGAAAAACGCGGTTGGCAGAGAGATGGCGAGGAACAGAATTCCGACCATCGTATAGGGTTCCAGATAGCGGTAGCTTTGCGCGCCCACGGCATTGGCGGTGTGCATCAGCTCGGCCACCCCGATCACCGACAGCATCGGCGTGTCCTTGAAGATCCCGACCAGGTAATTGCCCATCCCGGAAATCGCCGGCGGCAGAGCCTGCGGGATGATCAGCCGCCGGTATGTCTTGTAGGTCGACATGTTGATCGCCGTCGCGGCTTCCCACTGGCCTTTCGGCACGCTTTCGATGCCGCCGCGGTAGACCTCGGACAGATACGCGCCATAGTGCAGCCCGATCGCAATCAGGCCTGAAGTCCAGGGTGACAGGTTGATGCCGAACTGCGGGCCCACGTAAAAGACAAAGAACACCTGCAGCAGCAGCGGGGTCGAGCGGACAAACTCGACCAACTCGCGCACCACCAGGGTCAGCAGCCGGAACGGCGTCCGCTGCGCCAGCACCAGCACTAGCCCCAGCACCACTGCTATTGCATAGCCGCCGCCTGCGGCCATCAGAGTCTTGCCGGTGGCATCAATGAAGCGCGGCAGCAATTCCCATGTCCATTCCCAACGCCATTGCATGGTTCAGGCCCTCCCGATCTTGAATGCCATCTTGCGTTCGAACGAGCGCATGAAGGGGGTGACGCAGAACCGCGCAAAAACATAATAGAGGATCAACGCTGTGCCGAAGGTCTGCACCGACAGGAAGGTCGAGATATTGATCTGCCGGGCCTGAAACATCAGGTCAGTAACGGAAATCAGCGCCACCAGCGCGGTCCCTTTCAAAATCTCGATCACCAGGTTGCCCCAGGGCGGCAGCATAATGACAAAGGCCTGCGGCAGGATGATCCGGCGCATCCGCTGCGCGGGCGTCATATTGATCGCCTTGGCGGCTTCCCACTGGCCTTTCGGAACGGCCAGGATGGCGCCGCGGACCAGCTCAGCCCCATAGGCGCCCATGTTCAGGCCCACGGCGATGAAACCGGCGGTGAATTTGTCCATTGTGATCCCGAACAAGGGCAGCACAAAGAAAATCCAGAACAGCTGCACCAGCAGCGACGTGCCGCGGAAAATCTCGATATAAACAGTGGCAAAGCCCTTGACGGCCAGATTGGGCGACAGCCGCATCAGGCCAAAGGCCAGTGCAACCGCAACCGACACCACAGTGGCCAAAACAAATTGCACAAGCGTGATCAACGCACCGTCTAACATGCGGGGACCATGTGCTTGCAGGAAGTCAACGTAAGACAAGAGGGGCGCTCTCCGGTTTTGTCCCGGTGCGGGGAGTTAAGGGGCCAGCGCCCGCCCGGAAGGCCCGGCGCTGGTGTCTTGATGCAACAGAAAGCCGCGGGTCAGCGGTTGGCACAGGCCCATTCCATCGAGGCATCCTCAGCCGGCACGTTCGAGGGCAGGTAGTCCCACTGCTCCACAGCTGCCAGCATCTTGTCAGACCCCAGATAGCCCGGCATCGCCGCATTGAAGTCGGCGCGGAACTGGTCGTCTTCGGGGTGGAAGCCTACCGCAACCCAGTTGAAGGTCCACTTCGGCAGCGCATTGGTATCGGTGGCCGAGATGCCCTCGGTCTTGTCCGCCAGATCATAGGCTTCCACCGCGGTCATCGCGCCGATCTCAGCACGGCCCGCCTTCACCGCAGCCAGAACCTCAGTGGTGCCGGGCAGCTGCATGATCTTGCTTTCCGGGATACCGACCTTCAGCGCTTCTTCGACATTCACATAGCCTGCTACCGCGGCCATGGTGACGCCGGCGTTCTTGATATCCTCATAGGTCTGCAGATTGCCCGGATTGCCATCCGGCACGATGAAAGCGTTGCCGAACTGGCCGATCGGCTCGGAAAAGTCGATGTTGGCGCAGCGCGAGCCCAGGATGTACATGCCGCCGGTGATGACATCGACCCGGCCCGCCATCAGGCTGGGGATCAGCCCGGCCCAGTCGGTGACCACCGGTTCGATCTCGGTGTGGCCCATCTTCTCCAGCAGATCCAGGGTGATCTGGTTGACAAAGCCCAGCGGCTCGCCGTTCTCGCCAGGATGCGCCCAAGGCGCCGCCGCGGCAAACCCCAACCGGATCGGCTCGCCTGCGGCAATGCGGTCTTCCAGCGGCCCGGCGATGGCCGAACCGGTTGCAAGAGCCAGAATGGCCGCAATGGCACCGCCCAGAAACTTGGTTTTCATAATGACTTTCCTCCTTGTTGCAGATCGTGCTCCGCCATCCGGTCAGACACGTCTGCCGGTGGAAGAGCGGGCTTCCCGAGCGCCTTTTGGCGTCTTTTCGGGGGTCGGGCAGCGGGTCCGTCACAGGAGCCTGGCGCCCGGGGCAATCACGCGGCCAGGTTCTCCCCGCCGCAGTTGCAATGCAGATTAGTAAGGGGCTTCGATCCTTCCCATTTCGACGTAAACCGATTTGATCTGGCTGTAGTGGTCCAGCGCCGCGCGCGAGTTCTCGCGCCCCACGCCGGATTTCTTGACACCGCCAAAGGGCATCTCCACCGGCATCACATTGTGGGTGTTGATCCAGCAGGTGCCCGCCTGGATGCGGTCGATCACCCGGTGCGCCCGCTGCAGATCGCGGGTGAAGACACTAGCGGCGAGGCCAAATCCGGTATCATTGGCGCGGCGGATCACTTCCTCTTCATCTTCGAATTCCAGAACAGACATCACCGGGCCGAAAATCTCTTCGCGGGCGATGCGCATATCGTCACTCACACCGGTGAAAACCGTCGGCTGCACAAAGCTGCCGTCTTCGAAACCCGCAACTTCGGCCCGCCCGCCGCCGCAAAGCAGCTGCGCGCCCTCCAGCCGACCCAGTTGCATGTAGCCAAGAACCTTGTCCATATGCGCAGCGGATATCAACGGCCCCATCTGGGTTTCCGGATCCAGTGGATCGCCCAGCCGGATCGCCCTCACCCGCTCAATCAGCCGGGTTTCGAATTCTTCACGCACATCCCTATGCACAAACACCCGGGTGCCGTTCGAGCAAATCTGCCCAGAAGAGTAGAAATTGCCCAGGAGCGCGCCACTTACGGCGGTTTCGATATCCGCATCCTCAAACACAATCAGAGGGGACTTGCCGCCCAACTCCATGGTGACATGCTTGATGTCTTCTCCCGCCGCCGCCATCACCCGGGCGCCAGTCGGCACCGAGCCAGTGAGCGAGATCTTCTCGATATCCGGGTGCGCCACCAGGGCCGAACCCACGTCGCCATAGCCTTGCACGACATTATAGAGCCCTTTGGGCAATCCGGCCTCGACCAGGATTTCGGCAACCTGCAGCGCGCAGAGCGGCGTCACCTCGGAGGGTTTGAACACCACCGCATTGCCGCAGGCCAACGCGGCTGCGCCCTTGTAGCAGGCAATCTGGGTCGGATAATTCCAGGCGCCGATCCCCAGGCACACCCCCAACGCCACCCGCTTGGTATAGACAAAACTGTCCCCCAGCGGGATGCACTCGCCATTGATGCTGCTGGCCAGGCCGCCATAGAATTCAAAGGCTTCCGCGCCTGAAAGCGCATCGGCGACGATGGTTTCCTGATAGGGCTTGCCGGTGTCCAGCGTCTCCAGCACCGACAGATCATGATTGCGTTCGCGCATGATGTCCGCGGCGCGCCGCAGGATCCGGCCGCGCTCGGCAGGCAGGGTCCGCTCCCATTCCCCTTGCGCACGCCTGGCACTCGCCACCGCGCGCTTGATCACCGCAGGCGTCGCCGAATGCAGCCGCGCGATGACTTCCCCTGTCGCCGGGTAAATACAGTCAATCATCCGGCCGTCCGTGTCCTCCACATAAGCGCCGTCAATGAAATGCGAGGCCTGCGGCTGGACGCGCGCCGTAACATCCGAACCCAACGAAACCTGCGCCGCAGCGCCGGCTGAAAGCATGGCTTGTCCGTCGGGTTTGACTTGCATAGACGCTCCCCTCCTTGGCGGAGAAAGGCAGGCGCGAAAGCACGCCTGATTCGTGGCTGGTCACTAAAAAGGTTACGGCCAGAATAACGTTTTACGCAACACAAATATCGGAACCGGTATTTTTTGCTCCCCAAGCCTCACTTTTCATACGAATTTCGCAGAAATGTGACCCCACGTCGCCAAAACCCGAAATCTCCCCCTGCAAGCGCTAGCCCCAGTTGCTTTTAAGCAGGAACTGATTCTTGAAATTCTTGAGACCGGTCATCACGTCGCAAGCGCCGATGTCCGGGCTGTTGTGGACATGCGCGCTCAGCAGGCTCAGAAAGCTGGCGCGGTCCTCGCTGACGATCTCGATCAGCAGGTCATAGGCGCCGCTGACCCAGACCACATAAACCACCTCATCCAGCACCGACAGCCGCGCTGCAACATCCTCAGGCCGGTGCCCGGGCGCGATTTTCAGCCCCACCATCGCCTCGGTCCGGTATTCGGACACGCCGGGATCAGTAATCGCCACAATCCGCAAACTGCCGCTCGACTTCAGCGCCCCGACCCGGTTGCGCACAGTGCCTTCCGACACCCCCAGCCGCTGCGCGATTTCGGAATAGGCCATCCGCCCGTCGCGCTGCAGCAGGTCGATGATTTCCCGGTTCAGCCGGTCGTCCAGCAAAGACGCGCTGCCGCCGCGCACCGGCGCCTCGGTGCCGGCACCGCGATTGCCAGGGGTTCCGCCGGAATGTCCGCTTTGATCTGCCATAATGCCTCCAACTCTTCGAATATCGAAAACGATAGACGTTTTACGTAGCTTTTTGGAGTACATTTTTCGTTGACGTATCGCTTTTCGCAATCAACCTTCGAAATACATCAGTTTCGACGACAGCCGCCTGTCCGCCAGACAGTCCCCAAGCAAGGAGGCAGCCCCATGACCACCGCAACCGAACGCCCGCAAGTCAAAACCTTTGCCGGCAATTTCCAGGGTTACGCACAATCCCAAGGCCCCGGTATCGACGAAGAAATCTCCCGCGTCGGCCCCGGAACACCCGCTGGCGAATACCTGCGCCGCTTCTGGCACCCGGTGCATCTCACCCAGGAACTGGGCGAGCTGCCCAAGGCGATCACCATCCTCGGCGAGGAACTGGTGCTGTTCCGCTACGGCGAGAACCGCGACCAGATCGGCCTAGTGCACAAATACTGCCCGCACCGCCGCGCCTCGCTGGAATACGGCAAATGCGAAACCACCGGCATCCGCTGCTGCTATCACGGCTGGCTGTTTGCCCCCGACGGCGAAATCCTCGAGGCGCCGGCCGAAGACTCCACCGCCCGCGCGGTGGCGATGGTCAAGGAGCGCACCCGCCTCGGCGCCTATCCGGTGATCGAATACCGCGGCCTGATCTTTGCCTACATGGGCCCGCAGGACAAGCAGCCGGAGTTCCCGATCTACGACGCGTTTGAACACGAAGGCATGACCAGCGCCCCCTACCAGGCGCCTTATACCTGCAACTGGATCCAGGTGCAGGACGCGATCATGGACCCAACCCACACCACCTTCCTGCACAGCCAGAACAGCCACCCGCAGTTCTCCGAAGGCATGATGGCCAGCGGCCAGCTGAAGTTCTATGAGCGCCACGAGAACCACTTCCTCGGCTCTTCCACCCGCCGCATCGGCGACAACGCCTGGGTGCGCCTGAACGAGCTGATCCTGCCGAACTTCACCCAGGCCGGCTCCGCCTATGCCGCTGACGGCACCGAGCAGCGCTACTTTGGCCGCTCCTGCTTCACCCGCTGGGTGGTGCCGGTCGATGACGAAAACACCATCGTCTACGCCTGGGCCAACTTCGGCGACCGCTGGGACCCGCATGAGTACAACACCAAGGAAGGCCACGAGATGATCGAACAGGGGGAGGTCCTGGACCGCACTCCCGAGGAGAAACAGCGCTATCCCGCGGATTCCGAGGCGGTCGAGGGCATGGGCCCCATCTCCACCCACAAGGCCGAAAACCTGATGCCCACCGACCGAGGCATCTCGCTCTACCGCCGCCGGGTGCGCAAGGCGATCCGCGATCTCGCCAAAGACGGCATCGAGCCGCCCCAGCCCAAGCGCTTCGAAGGCCATTCGGTGCGCACCTACGGCCAGGACACGGTGCTGACCCTGCCGCCGGTCGAAGGCCGCGATGACGGTGAGTACCTGATGGCGATTGGCGAAGCGGTGATGGATATGCAGTTCGAGCATGAGGACTGGTGCGACGAAAACCGCGACGCCGCCATCATCGAGCGTCTCAAGGGCATCGAGGCCAATGGCATCGGCTGAGACCTGTGCGTCCTGCCCGAATGGCGGGCAGGGCGGCTGCACTCAATCCGCGCGAATATTCAAGGAAACGCAAATCATGGCTGTGAAAGTACACGTCAAGAACAACCGCTGGGCCGAAGGCTCCTTCCCCAACACCCCCGAAGGCGAAGAGGTCTTCACCATCACCCGCGACCGCTTCGAAAGCGCCGTGGCGCAGTTCCCGGACATGCAGGGCAAGCTGGCCCCTTTCATCGACTGGGACACCGACAACTGGGACAGCTCCATGGCCGAGGCCGAGGTGCTGCTGACCTGGAACCTGCCGACCGAGGATCTGGCCGCGAAAGCGCCCAATCTGAAATGGATCCACTGCATCGGCGCCGGGGTCGAGCATATGCTGCCGATGGACTGGCTGCCCGATCACGTGACGCTCACCAACAACAAGGGCGTGCATGCGGCCAAGGCGGGCGAGTTCGGGCTGATGGCGGTGCTGATGCTGCACTCCCATATGCCGGCAATTGTCACCAACCAGAAGCACGCCATCTATGACTCGCTTTACTGCTCGCCAATTGCCGGCAAGACGCTGGTGGTGCTTGGCACCGGCTCCCTGGGCGGCTCCGGCGCGCAAATGGTGAAGCCGCTCGGAGTCAATGTGATCGGGGTCAACCGCTCTGGCCGCGACGTTGAAGGCTGCGACCGCTGCGTCACCACCGAACAGCTCGACGAGGTGCTGCCGCTGGCCGATTACTTGCTGATCGCCACCCCAGACACGCCGGAAACCCGCGGGTTGATGGACCGGCGCAGGCTTGATCTGATGAAACCCACCGCAGGCATCATCAACATCGGCCGCGAGGCGGTGATGGACTACGATGCGCTCTGCGACAAGCTGGAGGAAGGCTCCCTGGGCGGCGCCATCCTGGATGTCTTCGACCCCGAGCCCATCGCCCCGGGCTCGCGCCTGTGGAACACTAAAAACCTGATTGTGACCCCGCATGTCTCAGCCGATGACGGCGACGCCTATATCCCGCTGACCCTGGGGCTGTTCTTCCGCAACATGGAGCTGTTCCTGGCGGGCAAGCCGCTGTTGAACCCCATCGACCCGAAACTCGGCTACTGAGGAGACTGCCATGAAAATCGGATTTATCGGCCTCGGCGTAATGGGCACGCCGATGGCGGGCCACTTGGCCGATGCGGGCCACAGCATCTTCACCTGCCTCAACCGCTCGCCGCTGCCGGATGATCTGGCTGCCAAAGGCGTCGAGGTTGCTGCCAGCCCCGCCGAAGTGGCCGCGCGCTGCGACACTGTCATTGTCATGGTCCCCGACACGCCCGACGTGGAACGGGTGATCACCGGTGAAAACGGCGTGCTGGAAAACATCCGCGACGGCTCTCTGGTGATCGACATGTCCTCGATCAGCCCGATTGCCACGCAAGAGCTGGCGGCAGCCGTGAACGCCAAGGGCGGCCAATATGTCGATGCGCCGGTTTCCGGCGGCGAGGTTGGCGCCAAGGCGGCCAGCCTCACCATCATGTGCGGCGGCCCACAGGCCGCCTTTGACCGCGCCAAACCGCTGTTCGACCTGATGGGCAAGAACATCACCCTGATCGGCGAGGCCAATGGCGCAGGCCAGACCTGCAAGATCGCCAACCAGATCATCGTGGCGCTGAACATCGAAGCGGTTGCCGAAGCGCTGGTCTTTGCCTCCAAGGCGGGCTGCGATCCAGCCAAGGTGCGCGAGGCGCTGATGGGCGGTTTTGCGTCGTCGAAGATCCTGGAGGTACACGGCGAGCGGATGATCAACCGGAACATGGACCCCGGCTTCCGTATCAATTTGCATCAGAAAGATCTCAATCTGGCGCTCGGATCCGCCAAGGCACTTGGCGTCTCGCTGCCCAACACCGCCACCGCGCAGGAGCTGTTCAATTCCTGCAATGCCAATGGCGGCGGCAACGATGACCATTCCGGCATGGTCAAGGCGCTGGAGCGCATGGCGAACCACCAGGTTGCAGGCTGATTTCTTTTTCCTCTGGTTTGAGCCCGGACGGGCTCAAGCTCCTTGACTAGAAGGTCCTGAACTTAAACCTGCACAGGGCCTTCGAACTTTGCCAGCAGCCATTCCATGAACCGGATGGCATTCGGGTTCGGGTTGTCCGGCTGGTTCTGAACGGCAAAGTAGCGGTCGCGCCCTGGCACCCTGATGTCGAAGGGTACGCAGAGTTCCCCCTTTTCTACCAACCGTTCCGCCAAAGTCCCGTGTCCCATCGACACCCCCTGCCCTTCCCGGGCCAGGTTCAGTGACAGCACATAAGTGCTGAAATACTGCCGCTCCGCTAGCTGCAGCCCTTTCAGCCCCGCTTGCTGCAGCCAGTAATCCCAGGCATCGCCAATCCCGGTCAGATCCAGGATCCGCTCCCCCGCCAGATCCTCCGGCACCCGCAACCGTTCCGCCACCTCCGGCGCGCAGACCGGAAACAGTTCCTCGGCCCCTAAACTGAAGCTGCGCTCGCCAAAGCTCGCCTCGCGGCCATAGTGGATCTCCACATCCGCATTGCTCTCCAGGAAATCCTGCTCCCACAGCGCCGTCGACACTGTCATCTCCACCCCCGGATTGGCCGCCATGAACTCGCCCAGATGCGGGGTCAGCCAGAAGGTGGCAAAGGCGTAGTTGCACTTGATGTGCAAATTCCGCGCCGTGGAGTACCCGAGAAAGCTGCGTGTTCCCTGCTCCAGCGTGCTGAAGGCCCGCACCACAGTGGGCAGATAATTCCGTCCTGCCTCGGTCAGCTGCAGCCCGCGGTGGCCGCGCAGAAACAGCGGCTGGTTCAGGTGCTGCTCCAGCAAACGCACCTGCTTGCTGACTGCGGATTGCGTAATAAGCAGCTCTTCTGCGGCATCCGTAAAGCTGAGATGCCGGGCCGAAACTGCAAAGGCACGCAGCCAATGCAGCGGCGGCGTTACGATTCTTCTTTCCTGATCAGCCATTTACGCGCCTCAAAACAGGTATTCCATTTCGTCGCAGCTTGGCACGGAATTGGTCGTTTGAAAACAGATACCGAAATTACGTCTTATCGGAATCAGCAACAAAAACGCCGGCGAACGGCCCACCACCCCGACAAGGAGACCAAGGTTTGAAGATCGCTTTCACCGATTTTGTTCAGCCCGACCTCGACCTGGAAATCGCGCTCATCCATGAGGCCGGTTTCGAAATGGTTGTCGCTGACCCCCATTGCACCACCGAAGACGAGGTGATCGAGCTGGTGAAATCCAGCGGTGCGGATGCCATCGTCTCGCTCTATGCTCCGATCACCGAAAAGGTGTTTGCCGCCCTGCCCAACCTGCGCATTGTCTCGGTGCCGCTGGTCGGCGTCGATGCCATCGACACAGAGGCCGCTGCCCGCCACGGCGTCTGGATCGCCCATATCCCCGACGCCTGGGTCTCAGAGGTCGGCGTGCACGCCGCCGCCATGGCGTTGTCGCTGGTGCGCCACCTGCCGTTCTACGACCGCTCGGTGCGCGAACGCCGCTGGGACTATGAGGAACCCGGTGTGCTGCACCGCACCCACGACATGACCTTTGGACTGATGGGCTGTGGCCGCATCGGCCAGCAGGCGGCCCGCAGCGCCGCCCCCAGCTTTGGCAAGGTCATCGCCTACGACCCCTATATGCCGGCAAACGCCTGCCCGGACTGGATTGAACAGGTCGGCACCATCGAAGAGCTGTTTGAGCGCGCCAATGTGGTCTCGCTGCACTCGCCGCTGACCGCCGAGACCAAGCATATCGTCAACGCAGAACTGTTGAACAGCATGCAGCGCGGCAGCTTTATCGTCAACGCCTCGCGCGGGGCGCTGATCGACTCCGCTGCCCTACTGGCAGCGCTCGACAGCGGCCAGCTTGGCGGCGCGGGCCTGGATGTGTTCGAGGTGGAACCGCCCAATCCCTACGACCCGCTGCTCCATCACCCCCGCACCGTGGTGTCGCCGCATGCTGCTTACTACTCGGTCGAAGCTGACGAGGAGGGCCGCAGCCGCGCCATCAAGAACGTCCTCACCTATGCCGCCACCGGCACCCCCGATCACTTCGTCGTCAAGGGAGAGAAATAGGCCATGCGCGACCTGACCACTGAAAATATGACCTGCGGCGAAGCGCTACTGCACCTGCTCAAGGCCTACGGGATCGACACTGCTTTTGGCATCCCCGGCTATCACACGGTCGAGTTCTACCGGAACTTCGACAAGATGGGCATCCGCCAGGTAACCCCGCGCCACGAGCAAGGCTCGGCCTATGGCGCCTACGGCTATGCCGCTGCTACCGGCAAACCGGGCGTTTGCTTCCTGGTCACCGGCGCCGGCGTCACCAATGGCACCACCGCGATAGGCGAGGCCTATTCCAACTCGATCCCGATGCTGGTCTTCACCACCATGAACAACGTGCATGAGCTGGGCATGAACGGCGGCCGTATGCATGAGCTGCGGTCGCAGGAGGACATTCTGGGCCAGGTCTCGGCCTTTACCCATACGCTGCTGGACGCCAAGAACCTGCCTGAAGTGCTAGCCCGCGCCTTCACCGTGTTCAATTCGGGCCGCCCGCGCCCGGTGTCGATCCAGATCCCGCAGGATGTGCTGGCAGGCCCGGCCGGGTTTGATATCGAACCCTGGCCCTCGGCTCCGAAACCCGGCCCCGACCCGGAGGCAACGGCCCGGATCACCGATATGCTCGCGGAGGCTAAATCGCCGATGATCGTGGTCGGCGGCGGCGCCATCCCGGCCTCGGAGGAAGTGCTGAAACTGGCCGAACGCCTCGACGCCCCCGTCGTCAACAGCTGCGCAGGCAAGGGCGTGATCCCCGAAGACCACCCGCTTTGCCTCGGCTTTGCCCAGGCCTTTGACCCGGTGCGGGACATGCTGCGGGATGCCGATGTGGTGCTGGCCGTTGGCACTGAATTCGCCGAACCCGACCGCTACTTCACCGCCGATTACCCGATCAATGGCCAGCTGATCCGCATCGACATCGACCCTGGCCAGCTGATGCACTATTCAAAACCTGCGGCTTCCTTGCTGAGCGATAGCAAATCGGCGCTGACTGCAATCCTGGCCGGGCTGGAAAACCGCAACGGCCCGCAGGTAACCACCGCAGGCGCCGCCCGCGTGGCCGAGGCTTCGGCCCAGTTTAACGGCGATCTTTGCAAGGAATCCCCCAAGCACAGGAAAGCGCTGGAGATCATCCACGACGTGCTGCCAGAGGACACCATCATCTCGGCTGACGCCTCGCAGATCTGCTACACCGGCCTTTACCATTACCCGATGACGCAGCCGAACCTGTTTCACTTCCCCAACGGATATGCCGCCATGGGGTTTGGCATGCCGGTCGCCATCGGCATGAAGGTCGGCGCAGGCGACGGTCCCGTGGCCTGCATCACCGGCGACGGATCGTTCCAGATGACGATTGAGGAACTGGCCGCAGCGGTAGAGCAGAACCTGTCGATCCCGATCATTGTCTGGTCCAACGGCGGCTATCAGGAAATCCGCGAGTATATGGACAGCAAGGGCCTGCCCACCATCGGCTGCAATATCTACAACCCCGATTTCACCAAGATCGCCGAGGCCTTCGGCGCCCGCGGCTTCCATCCGCAAAGCGGTGATGAGCTGCGCGCGGCGTTGGAAGCAGCACTGGTGTCCGAAGGGCCGACCATCATCGAGATCGATGAAACAGACGCCTGGCTGCAATAGCAGCCAGGCCCCCAGTCAGATCAAAGAAAATCCAGCGGGGGTGCGCCATGATCACCAATGCGCAGACATCAAACATCCATATGGACAAGAAACAGCTCAAGGCGCTGATGCGGCGCAGCGACCGGCCCGGGCTGATCTACATGGGCGCCTGGATAACACTGCTGGCGGTCACCGGGGTGCCGGTGATGCTGACCGCCGGCAGCTGGTGGTTTCTCCCGGCGATCCTGGTTTACTCAGGCTGTTTTGCGGTCTCAGCCTACGCGCTCAGCCACGAATGCGCCCACGGCACCGCTTTCCGCACCCGCTGGCTGAACGAAGCAGTGTTCTGGGCCACCTCCCTCCTCTACTACGAGGAACCGCTGCACCGCCGCTACTCCCACGCCAGCCACCACACCCACACCTGGATCGAGGGCGAAGACAACCAGATGCCCTACGCCCCGATCCCGCTGACGTTTGCGGGCTGGGTGGAGGAGATCCTGGGCCTGGGCCTTTACTGGCACCAGACAAAGATGTTCGTGCTGCACTCGCTGGGCATCTTCTCGGACGAGGTCAAACGGTTCACCCCCGCCAGCGAGCTGCCGCGGATGCAAAGCAACACCCGGATCTGCGTGGCCATCTACGCAGGCCTCGCCGCCATCAGCGTTGCTGCCGGCTGGCTCTGGCCGCTCTACCTGATCGTCCTTCCGCGGGTGCTGGGCGGCCCGATCATGAACGCCTTCATCCTGATGCAGCATGTAGAGATGGCCGAGAACCAGCCCAATATCGTGCAGTCGACCCGCTCCTTCCGCACCAACTGGTTCTTTCAGTTCCTCTATTTCAACATGAACCACCATATCGAGCACCATCTCTACCCCACGGTGCCGTTCCACGCCCTGCCCGATCTCAGCGGCAAACTGGGCGACCAGTTGCCGCCACCCGATCCGGGTTTCATCAGCACCCATTGGGAAGTGCTCAAGATCACCATCCGCCGTTCCTTGGGACGGAACGACCGGTCGGACAAAATCCGCCAAGCCTTCTCAGATGATCTGACAGGAGACAGCAATGACCAATCAGTGGCATGATGCCTGCGCAACCGATGATGTGGACGACGAAGACCTCATCACCCTGAAACTCGCAGGCAAAGCAGTGGCAATCTACAACACCCCCGAAGGTTTCTTTACCACCGCCGGCATGTGCACCCACGAAGAGGAGTCGCTTGATGGCGGGCTGGTGATGGACGGGGTGATTGAATGCCCGCTGCACCAAGGCCGCTTCTGCGTCCGCACCGGCAAGGCGCTGAGCGCGCCCGCAGTCGAAAACTTGGTGACCTATGAAGTGCAGGTGCGCGATGGCCGCGTTTGGGTGAGGATCTGACCGCATGCGCTTTTCTGATATGACTCTGACCCAGGCTGCGCGTACTACCCCCGTGGTCGAGATGACCGACACGCTGGAAATGATCGACCTGGCCAAGATGCGGGCCTACCGCCTGAAACGCCTGCGTGATGAGATGAAACGCCAGGACGTTGGCGGCTGCGTGCTGACCTCGGTTTACTCGATCCGTTACGCTACCGGCATGCGCGATGCAGGCATCATGCAAAGCCATATACCACTCAGCTACCTGTTTGTGCCCGCCGAAGGCCCGACCGTCTATTTCGACGGCGAAACCGGCAAGCAGATCGCGCAAGGGCTGGAGACCATCGACGAGCTGGGCGAAGAAGCGATCCAGATCTCCTATATGTTTGCAGGCCAGCGCATGGATGAGATGATCGAGCGCTGGGTCAACCAGATCACCGCGCTGATGCAGCGCCACGGCGGCGGTAGCACCCGGCTGGGCGTCGAAAGCCCGGTGCCGCAGGTAGCCGCGCTCTTTGCCAACAAAGGCCTGGAGGTGGTCCACGCCCATAAAGTGATTGAACCCGCCCGCGCCATCAAATCGGTCGAGGAGATCCTCTGCATGAACTACGCCATTGCGGTGGCGGAGGACGGCATGTGGCGGATGCGCGAGGCGCTGCGCCCCGGCATGACCGAAATCGAGCTGTGGTCGCACCTGTGGAAAGCCAATGTCGAAGCCGGCGGCGACTGGATCGAGGGCCGCCTGCTGGCCGCGGGCGACCGCACCAACCCCTGGCTGCAGGAGGCCTCGGGCCGGATCATCCGCCCGGGCGAGCTGGTGGCCTTTGACACCGATATGGTCGGCCCTTTCGGCTATTCGGCGGATGTTTCGCGCACTTATTTCTGCGGCTCGGGCCGCCCCACCCTATATCAGCGCGAGCTTTACAGCCGCGCTTATGAGGAAATTCAGCATAACCTGGAGCTGATGAAGCCCGGCATGTCCTTCCGCGAGGTGACCGAACGCGGCTTCAAGCAGCCCGAGCAGTTCCGCGATCAGCATTATGCGGTGATGGCCCATGGCATCGGCATGTCCGACGAATGGCCCTGCATCTACTACCCCCAGGACGCAAGCCTGATCTATGACGGCGAGCTGCAGCCCGGCATGGCTATGTGCGTCGAAAGCTACGTCGGCGAAGTCGGCGGCGCCGAGGGTGTGAAGCTGGAAGAGCAGGTGCTGATCACCGGGGACGGCTGTGAGCTGCTGTCAAAATTCCCGTTTGAAGACGCCCTTTTGAACTAAGCCTGCGCGTTGAAGCAGGCATTCCCCAGCAGCAGGAGAAACCATGCGCAACATCTACACGTTCAATGGCACACCCGCCCAAAGAAACTTCACGGTTGCCGACCTGAGGGCGCGCAAAGGCGCCAAGGACAAACTAACCATGGTGAACCCCTCCGGCCCCGAAGAAGCTCAGGCAGCAGTGGAGGCCGGTATCGACCTGTTCACCCTCTGGGACGAGCAGGTCCAAATGGTGCGCGAGGTCGCCCCCACGACATTCGCCGGATCCGGCATGGCATGGGAGGCGCATGTCACCAATGACGACATTCTGCGCGCAGCAATCGGATCGATGGAGCGCGGTGCGGATTTCTTCTATACCAACCGCAGCTATGACGCGATTGAACTGCTCTCCAAGAACGGGATTCCAGTGCAGTCGCATATGGGGCTTATCCCGCGCCTGTCGACCTGGGTCGGCGGCCTGCGCGCCATTGGCAAAACCGCGGATGAAGCGATGGAGCTGTACCGGACCTTTAAACGGCTGGAAGACGTGGGCTGTTTTGCGGTCGAAATCGAATGCGTCGCCGAGGAAGCCTTGCTGGCGCTCAACGGCCTGACCAGCATCGTAACCTGCTCCCTGGGCTCAGGCTATGCCGGGGACATCATCTTCCTGTTCCTGCATGACATCTGCGGCGAGGCCCCCAACGATCCCAAACACGCCCGTGCCTTTGGCGACGTCGGGCGGCTGCACCGTCAGATCTACAGCGAACGGGTCGAAGCAATGGGCAAGTTCCGCGATGCGGTGAACGAGGGATCGTTCCCCGGCCCCAAGGAAACCGTCCATATGCCAAGCCAGGAGAGGGAAAAGCTCGCTGAGGCGCTGGACAAACTGTAAGCCACTGGAACCGGAAGCCGCCATGGGCGCTACGCTGCATCGTCGCTATCCCCGCATTATCGATCTGGAACGCAAAGCCCGACACCGTCTACCGGGCTTTGCTCGGGACTTTGTGTTCGAAGGTGTTGATGACAATGACGCCATGGCCCGTAACCGCGCGGCATTGGCATCGGTGACACTTGCCCCCCGAAGCCTGCACGCTTCTGAAGAGCCTGTGTTGTCCTGCACCCTGTTCGGACAGCGTTACGCTGCACCATTCGGCGTGTCTCCGGTCGGCGGCGGTGAGATTGCCTGGCCGCAAGCGGGGTTGCATCTAGCCCGCGCGGCAGCCAGAGTCGGCTTGGCTTTTGCCAGTTCAACCTATACTGCTAACACACTTGAAGAGCTTCGGGGAGCTGGCGGAACTGGCACATGGTTTCAGCTTTATGGTTCCACTAGCGACGATATCACTTTCGACCTTCTGCGTCGGGCGGACACTGCTGGGTATGACGTTCTGCTGGTTACTATGGATGTGCCTGCCCCGGCAAGGCGGGCACATGATTTGCGCAACGCACTGGAATTTCCGTTCAGCTTTGATCTCCGCAAGATTTGCCAAATGGCGGTGAGCCCCGCCTGGAGCCTGGCGCAGCTGTTGAACACGTTGCAACAGGGTATGATGGAATTTAGTAACCTGCGCCCTTATCTTGACTCGGAAGAGGCAAATGCCCTTGATGTGATCAACAGCCTATCCACTCCGGTCACTGTCGAAAGACTGCGCGAAATCCGGGCGCGCTGGCCTGGCAAACTTGTTGCCAAAGGCGTACTTGTTCCGCATGAAGCGGCAACGCTAAGGGATCTGGGATGCGATGGTATTGTCGTGTCCAACCATGGCGGCCGTCAATATGACGCCGCCCCTTCGCCGGTGGAAGTGCTTCCGGCCATACGTAAACATCTAGGACCTGATTTCCCCTTGATTGCTGAGAGCGGTGTTCGCTCAGGACTTGATATATGCCGGATGCTGGCTCTTGGAGCGGATTTTGTGTGTACCGGACGCCCCTTTTATGCCGGTGTCGCTGCTCTTGGTTCCAAAAGGGTAGATCATGTCTTTGACATTCTGCTGACCGAGTTTGCCGCAACCCTCAGACAGCTCGGCTGCCAGACGCCAGCCGAGCTGCCGCAGTTTCTGTCTCTGGATTGGTCTTAGACCTGCTGTTCAGGAATATGCACAATCAACCCATCCAGATCGTCTGTCACTTTGATCTGGCAGGTAAGGCGCGAGCGTTCCGGATCCGGCTTCCAAGCGAAATCCAGCATGTCCTTTTCTATGTCATCCATGCCAGGAATTCGCTCCACCCAAGCCTGGTCCACATAAACATGGCAGGTGGAACAGGCACAGGCACCACCGCAATCAGCTTCGATTCCAGGGAGATTGTTGTCACGTGCACCCTCCATCAAGGTTATTCCGCTGGCAACCTGCACAGGGTGACAAGTTCCGTTGTGTTCTACATAGGTGATTTTTGCCATAAGATGCGATCCTCTTTCTTACTCTTTGGGGACAGCAGTTTCGTTAGGGTTGTCAGTGAAGTAGGCGATACGCTCGCTCAACACGCCAGTATGGTCAAATCTGATACAGGCCGCACCTTGGAAATCCGTGCCGGCAACCTGCCACCAGCACCAGGCGGTGGCAGGAGATTCGTCGCTTACCGTCAGATCCGAATACTGCAAAAAGGGTAACGGTAGACGCCCCCCTGCCATCTTTGCTCCGGCTGTTTTGAAGTCTTCAACGAATCGTAAAAAACCTTCACGAGTAACGCGCCCACTATCAGGGTCGTCATAGAAAAAACCTGGGACGGTCACCGACAGGCTTAGTTTTCCATCCCCTGTACGCCAACCTTCTAAGTACTTGGTCAAGTGTTTCCTACCCTGCATTTCCTTGTGATCCTCTCCTCAATGAAGACTTTCTTCTGGCGAACACCAACAATGTCCGTCTTCGCTCCAAACTCCACGCAAGACGCAACTTTCCTTGTTCCATGCTGTCGTAAGGGTACTTTCGCTGAGTTCTTTTTCTCATGCCTTAACCTCTTCAGAGTTCTGCAATTTTCAAGTTTTCTTGAGGCTTGCAGACGGAAACACCGCTAATGAGTTGGACCAAGCCAGCAGTAACATGCATTGCAATTCAATCCGGCTTGGCGAATCTAGATCTATTAGTGCTTCACTCTGAAAGCAGTTCGCGGATATTGGCATCCAGCTGTGCAGTGAACCCTGGGTCATTTCCCGGATTGGCGGCGCAATGGCCCCAAGAGGAGTCATAGGGGCGGAAGATGGCGTTGGGCATGTGGCGGGCCTCGATCTCGTTGTCTTCGGGTGGGAAGTAGAGGTCCTGGGTGCAGGGCATCAGGATGGCGCGGGCCTTGATGGCTTTCAGCGCGGCTTCGAAGTTGCCGCTGTAGAGCGGCCCGGCGGAAATGTCGCCGGCCTGCCAGGTGGCGAGCTTGGCCAGCAGGTTGTTGGCGTCCCAGCCCTGCACGTGGTCCTGCTCCCAGTCTTGCAGCAGGTCTTCGATGGTTTCAAACCCAAGCTGGCGGTAGAGATGCTCGCGGTAGAAGGTTTGAGAGAAGGCCCAGCCGGCATAGACCCGGCCAAAGGCCTTGAGGCCTGCCTCGGGCGGGCTCGTGTAATTGCCGCCGTTCCAGTTTTGGTCGGCGCAGAGGGCGGCTTTCACGCCCTCGAGGAAGACGAAGTTGTGCGGCGAGGTCTTGGCCGAGGCGCAGAACGGCAGGATGGCCTGCACCATTTCCGGGTATTGCGCCGCCCATTGGTAGGACTGGCAGCCGGCCATGGACCAGCCTGCCACCAGGGCGATTTTCTCGATGCCAAGGTGATCGTGGACCAGCCGGTGCTGGGCGGCGATATTGTCCCACATCTGCACCAGCGGAAAGCGCGGGCCGTCCTGCGGGGCAGGGGTATTGGAGGGCGAGGAGGAGCGCCCGTTGCCAAACAGGTTGGGGCTGACGATGAAGTGCTTTGCCGGGTCGATGGCGCGGCCGGGGCCGAAGAAGCCCTCGTTGCGGGAATTGGTGCCGGTGTAGAAGGTGGGCAGCACGATGACGTTGTCGCGCGCGGGCGACAGGGTGCCATAGGTCTGATAGGCGAGCTTGGCGTCTTTCAGGACGTCGCCTGACAGAAGCGGGAAGTCACCTAAGGCAAGAATTTCATAGTCCGGCATTTTGAGGCTCTTCTTTCATGAAAATGGGATGCGCCCCGGCCTGTTCCCAAGCCGGGGCAGGGTTTTATTCGGCAGGGCTGCTTGCGTCCTCGCCGTGGCGCGCCCGCATGCCGTCGCGGATCACTGCTTTGAACAGGGCGATACCCATCAGTGCCATCACCACCGAGAAGGGCAGCGCGCCGATGATCATCGCGGTGTTGATCGCGCCCAGGCCGCCGGCCGCCAGCAGGGTGCCGATCACCAGCGTCAGGGCGGCGCCCCAGACGATGATGTGGATTTTCGGCTTCTGCTGCGCATCGCCGCCGGCTGCGATGGTGTTGATGATCAGCACCGCCGAGTCCGCCGAGGTCACCAGGTAGGTGAGCAGCAGCACAACGATGACCGCAGTCATCAATAGCGCCAGGCCGGAGGGCAGCATGTGATTGATCATTGCAAACAGCTGCGAGGAGAGGCCCGCGCCGGTGATCGCATCCCCCGCATCGCCGTTCAGCGTCAGGTCGATGGCGGTGCCGCCGACAAAGGTGAACCAGACAAAACACATCAGCGACGGCACGATCATCGCGCCCAGAACGTACTCGCGGAAGGTCCGCCCGCGGGAGATGCGGGCCAGGAACAGCCCGACAAAGGGGGCAAATGCGATCCACCAGGCCCAGTAGAAGATGGTCCAGCCGCCCTGCCAGCCGGCCAGCTGCGTCGCGACGCTGTCCGCCACGCCATCGCCTTTCCAGACGGTGACAGCCATGGCCGGGAAGCTGATCACATAATCCCAGAGGCCGACAAACAGGCTTTTGAGCGCAAAGAGGGTCGAGCCGAAGATCAGGAAGAAGGCGAGCAGGAAGAAGGACAGCCCCATGTTGATGTTGGAGAGCCACTTGATCCCCTTGCCGACGCCGGACAGCGCCGAGAGGGTGGAGGCCAGCATCACGATGCCAAGCGCGATGATCATCGCGGTGATGGTGGGAGCGCCCTCGGCGTCCATCATCCACTCGGCGCCGGTGATGTTGAAGATGCCGGAGGCAAACTGCGACACGCCGTAGCCCAGCGTCACCGAGACGCCAAGGATGGTGGCAATAACCGAGACGATGTCGATGGCATGGCCCAAGGGGCCGGAGAGCGCATTGCCGAACAGCGGCGCCAGGCCAGACCGGATGGTCAGCGGCAGCCCGCGGGAGTAGCTGAAAAAGCCGAGCGTCAGCCCGACGATGGCGTAACAGCCCCAGGCAGAGAACCCCCAATGCATGAAGGACCATTTGTAGGCGGAGCGGACGCTGCCGGCGGTGGAGCCTTCGGCCTGGCCCTGGATCACGTCCGGGTTGGTGGCAAAGTGGTAGATCGGTTCAGCCGTGGCATAGGTCAGCATGCCAATGCCGATCCCGGCGCCGAACATCATGGAAAACCAGGAGAAATTGGAAAACTCCGGTTTTTCTCCGGCGGTGCCCAGCTTCAGACGTCCGGTGGCGGGCCAGATGGCCAGCGCGACGCAGACCACGATGTAAAACGCCATCACATACATGTACCAGCTGCCGGTATTGGCATCGATGGCGCCGCGGATGCTTTTCAGCACCGTGCCGGCCTGATCCGGCCAGACCGCGGCCCAAAGGATCAGGAGACCAATGGCAATCTTTGAACCCAGGGCGACCATCCTGTTGAACCCGCGGTAGAACCCCTGGTCGTGGGTCTCTATGTGCAGGTCCGTTATCGGTGGTTTTATCGGCATCTAAAATTCCTTCCTGTCGGTATTGGAGTGCCTTGCGTTTGCCGCAAGTGCGGTTTTGCGGCCCGTTCGGGCCAGCAGAGTTCGTGAAGTCCCTATTTCACGTATCGGTCAGGCGTCCTCTTCCTGCTTGGCTTCGCCGCGCATCAGCTGCATGATCTCACGCTCGCATTCGGGGTAGCCTTCGAGTTCGACCAGATCCTCCTTGCTGCGGATCTCTTTGCCCTTCTTGAAATCCAGTTCGAGGATGGTTTTCAGGCGGCCCGGGTGGGAGGAGAGGAAGACGATGCGGTCGGCGAGAAAGATCGCCTCCTGAATGTCGTGGGTGACCAGCAGGATGGTGGTCTGGGTGGTGCGCATGATGTCCAGCAGCATTTCCTGCATGTGCCAGCGGGTTTCGGCATCCAGCGCGCCATAGGGTTCATCCATCAGCAGGATTTCCGGCGCATTGGCCAGGGTACGGGCGATGGCGACCCGCTGCTTCATGCCGCCAGACAGCGTCTTGGGGTAGGCGTCGCGGAATTTCGTCAGATGCACCAGATCGATATAGTGCAGCGCGCGTTCGCGGCGTTCCGCCTTGGGGATGCCGTTCAGTTTCATGCCGTATTCGACATTTTCCAGCACCGTCAGCCAGGGAAACGACGTGTAGCTTTGAAACACCATGCCGCGCTCGCGCGCCGGGCCGTGGATCGGGCGGCCCTCCAGGCTGAGGCAGCCGCTGGTGGGGGTATGGAGACCTGCGACGATGTTGAGCAATGTGGACTTGCCGCAGCCCGAAGGCCCCAGCAGCACGCACAACTCATTGCGGGCAACCGAGAAGGACACATCGCGCAAGGCTTCGACCCCGCCGCCGCGTGTGGGGAATGTCTTGCAGACATTCTGGACGGATAGAATGGTGCTGGATTGCATGATGCGTCCCTCTTTGCTGGTTCAGTGGATCAGCCGCGGTAGCCGCTGTCGTAAAGCTCCTTGTGCAGGGTGCATTCGACGCCGGTTTCAGGCGCTTTGACCTCCTGGATCAGGCCGAATTTGACCCACCATTCGCTGACCAGGTTCCAGTGGTCCGACATCTGGCCGTTGGTCTGTTCAAATGGCGGGTTGCCCGGGGCCGCGCCGCAAAATTGCGCCGCTTCGATGAAGTCGTAGACATAGAGCCCCCCGTCCAACGAGGTGCCGTCCTTGCCCAGAACCAGTTCAACGTCGGCGATGCTCATCCCCATGCCTTTGGCGATGATCTCGTTGCCCTCGGCTGGGTTCTGCTTCCACCAGGCGATGGCGTCATACATCGCCTGCATGGTTTTCAGGGCCACGTCGCGGCGGTCGTTGATCAGCGCGTTGCTCATGTAGTGACCGTCGGCGACCACGGCATTCTTAAGCCAGAAGGGTTCGTCCGATTGGGTCAGGATGCTGGAACCTTCCAGAGCTTTCAGGGTGTTGGTGCCGTAGGGCTCCCAGAATTCAGAGGCCGCCACGCCGCCGCCGATCATCGCGGCAAAGGCATCGTCGGCGATGATGTTGCGGTAGAGGACGGAGTCATAGGCGGCGCCGTTCTGTTCCAGCCACATGGCGACATAGATCTGCGCCAGGCCGCCTTCGAGCACGGCAACCTCTTTGCCGGCCAGGTCAGCGGCAGTTTCGATGCCGGGGCCTGCGACAACCTTGTCGGTGCCATTGGAGAGATTGCCAAAGGCCACCAGCTTGACCGGCAGGCCGCGCTCGACGCCAACAGGGGTGAATTCGGCGGTGGAGGAGACCACGTCAAGCTGGCCGGCGGCAACCAGGTTGAAGCTTTCATAGGGGTCTTCGATGGTCTGGTACTGGATGTCCAGATCCGGGGCGAGGCCCTTTTCCGCCGCGATATGCCAGAAGCCGTAGCCCGGCCAGGTGAAGCCCGCGATCTTGACGCTTTCCGCGGCCCATACGGGGGCGGCGGCGCCTGCCAGCGCTATGGCTGCCATGCAGTGGCTGGCGGTTTTCAGCAGTTTCTTGGTCATCGTCACGATACCTCCCTTGCGACGTCACATTGTTGGTTGGCCTGTTTTCTTGAGTTCTGCTCTGGCTCCTCAGGAATATTCGTCGAGATACTGGAACGCGCGGCGGTGCAGCGCCCGCAGCAGGTAGTCGAAGATCAGCCCCAGAAGGCCGATCACCAGGATGCCGGCCATGATCTGATCCACATGCAGGAAGCGTTTGGCGCGCATCATCATGGCGCCGATGCCGGCATCCGCGGCGGTGATCTCGGCGATCACCAGATAGGTCCAGCTGACCGCCAGCATCTGGCGCATGGCGATCACGATGTTGGGCAGGGCGGCGGGGACCACAACCGTGCGCAGCACCTGCCAGCGGGAACCGCCCAGGGTCACGGATGTGTTGATCAGATCCTTGGGCACCGCCTTGGTGTGGTCGGCAATCAGGGTGATCAGGAACCAGATCACACCGATGAACAGCAGTGCCAGCTTCTGGGCATCGCCCGCCCCGAACCACATCAGCAACAGGGGAATGAAGGAAGGGGCGGGCAGGTAGCGCCAAGCCGAGACGAAAGGGGAAAAAAACGCTTCGACCGTCTTGAACGCGCCCATCAGGATGCCAAGCGGCACCGCCACTGCGCAGGCCAGGGCAAAGCTGAACATCACCCGCCAGACACTGACCAGCACGTCGCCGAGAAAACCGTTCTCGGCAAACAGCGTGTAAAGCGCTGTCAGGACCTTGCCGGGCCCTGGCAGCAGGATTGCGGGCATCACGCCGGACCAGGCGGCGATCTGCCAGATGGCAAAGAACAGGACCCAGACCGCCACCCCGAGGGTGAGGCGCCAGGACGCGGGGATATCCGATTTGAACTCGAAGATCCGCAGTTTCGGGCGCGTGTCCTTGGCCCGGGTTGCTGGTAAAGTCCGAAGGGCCTGGGTCATGGGTCTGTCCTTTGCTGGGAGGTTTTAGTAGAGGCGCAGGTATTCCTGCACTTCCCAGTCGGTGACGGACTGGTGGTAGCGCTCCCATTCGTCGTTCTTGTATTCTAGGAACGATTTGCGCATCACCGGGCCCATCACGTGTTCGGCCATCTCGTCATGGCGCAGCGCCTCGATGGCGTTGAACAGGGTGCGCGGCAGGCGGCGGATGCCCAGCTCCTGCAGCTCTGCCTCGGTCTTCGAGTAGAGGTCGAAATCGGTCGGCTTGCCCGGATCGATCTTGTGTTTGATGCCCTTCAATGCACAGCTCAGATGCATCGCCATCGCCAGGTAGACATTCATCGTCATGTCGCAGGCGCGGTTTTCGATGCAGTGGCGGCTTTGCGGCAGCCGGAACTGGGCCGACCGGTTGTTGAAGCCGTAAGTGATGTTGGTCGGCGCCCAGGTGACGGTGCCGCCTTCGAAACCACCTACCCGCGGCACCAGGCCGTTGTAGGAGTTCACGGTCGGGCAGGTGATCGCGGTGATCGCCTCGGCATGGCTCATCAGCCCGCCCACAGCCCAGCGGCTTTCGTCGGACCAATCGCTGCCATCGGCGGTTTCAAAGATGTTCTCGCCGGGGCGGCTGTCATGCTGCATCGACATGTTGATATGCGCGCCGGAGCGCCAGTCGCCCACCGTCGGCTTCGGCATGAAGGTCACGAACATGCCGTGCTTCTTGGCCACCTCTTTCAGGGTGATGCGCAGGAAGGCCAGCCGGTCGGACATTTCCAGCATGTTGGTATAGTGGAAATCCAGCTCGAACTGGGAATAGGCGCCTTCGGCCACCACGTCGTGCAGGTTCCAGCCCAGGCCCTCGATGATGTCGATCATGTCCTTGAGGAAAGGCATCGAGTCGATGGAGTATTCCACATCATAGCCAAACGCCTGGCGGCGCGGCGAGATGGCCTTGCCGAGATCGTCGTCAAAGGCTTTCACCGGCAGGCCGTTCTCGTCGTATTTCATGACGATGAACTCGGGTTCGACACCGGCAAATCCGGTATAGCCTTCCAGCTTGGCCTCATGCATGGCGCGCTTCAGGGCCTGGCGCGAGCAGACGTTGTAGGGCGCGTCTTCCCAGTAGAGATCCGAGAAAATGATCGCCATCGAAGTGTCCCAGGGGCAGACATAGACGGCGTCCAGGTCCGGCACCACTACCTGGTCGCTGTCGGCGGGGCTGAGTTCCGGCACAAAGGAGATCGAATGCACCGCGAATTGCGGCCCCTTGCCGAGGCAGAGCGGTTCGAAATCGCTCATCGGCACCGGTTTGGTCTTGGGGATGCCGTGCAGGTCGATCCAGGCGGCCATGACGTATTTGACGCCGGCCGCTTCCAACTGCTCGCGCACTTCGGGGATACGGGGGCGGTTGCGCTCCACCGCGTCGTGGAAGCTTTCGTAATAGATCTTCTCTTCGGGATTGGCCTTCAGCATGTTCGTTCCTCCCTTGGAAAGGCAATCGCTTGTTGTTCGCTGCCCGCGGCGGGGCAGCGTTTTTTTGGTTTTGCTTTCTGCAGTTGCCTGGTGAAAAAGGGGTGGGCAGCCCGTCGCCCGGGGTCAGACTAGGGCGCCCAGTCACCAGGAGTTGCGTGTATCAGCCGGGGACAAAGTCCGCCGGATCGATGCCCGGAACCTCAGTGATCCCGGCCAGTTGTTTCCAGTTGTGCGGATAGGCAGCGTAGAAGATCACGCATTTGCCGTCCGCCTCGTAGGAGATGTGATTGTCCTTGGGCACAAACAGCACGTCGCCGCGGTTGCAGATGTATTCCTTGCCGTCGCAAACTAGGCGGAAGGTGCCCTCCAGGCAGTAGATGATCTCGTCGCAGGTCAGGTCCCACGGCACCTTGATGTTGTTCAGAACATTGATGCCGCCGCACATGGACTTGCTGAATTCACTGGTGACCATCGGCTTGATGTAGGTGTCGCTGTCGCCCATGTTGTCATAGCGCTGCTGCACCAGATCGAATTTGAAAAGCTGCGGTTGATCGCCCATGGGTTATTTCCCCTCGCTGGCCAGATGTTTCAGGATGCTCTCGTTCAGCTCGACCTTGTAGCCGTCCGGGTCCTCGCAGAAGGCGATGACGCGGGTGCCGTTTTTCATCGGTCCCGGCGGCCGGGTGATGTTGACGCCGGCCGCCGCCAGCTGCTCGCAGGCGGCATAGACGTCCGGGGTTTCGATGCAGATATGGCCCCAGCCGTTGCCCTTGTCGTAAGGCTCTTCCTGGTCCCAGTTTGCGGTGAGTTCGAGAGTCGGGGACTCTGCCTCCGGGCCGTAGCCGATGAAGGTGTTGGTGAATTTGCCTTCGGGGTAGTCGGTGCGGCGCAGCACCTCCATGCCCAGAATTCCGCAGTAGAATTCCAGCGATTTCTCCATGTCCATCACCCGCATCATCGTGTGGGCGAGGCGGAAGTTTTGGCTGATCTTGTCTGTCATAGTCTCAGTAGTCCTGCTGAATTAGATGCCTGCTTTGGCGACATCGTGTGCAATCAGTTCCTGGAAGGCGCGCACGCTGTCTTCCCATGCCGGGGAAAGAACGCCGCCGATTTCAGAGATGTCGGAAGCGCGGCCCAGTTGCAGCCGCTCGGTCATTTCATGGTCTTCCTTGTGCACGTCGTACCAAAGTTTCTTCAGCCCCTCGATGTCGTCTTCTGAGAGCTGCTGGCCTTCGGTCGTGTACAGGGCCCGCTTCTGGATCATGGTGCCGGGCCCGGTCGGAATGTTGAGGTAAACACCGGCCTGATCCGGGAAGTAGCGGCCGAACAGGAAGTTGGGATAAAGCGCCAGATAACGCGAGCTGACCCCAAGGCTGCCGGATGTGCCGGCTTCTTCCTCCAGATCCACCGCACTGCCCATGCAGTTGCCGTTGATAATCGTATAGTGGTCTTCGAGCGGCTGATCGGTGGTGGAGGCGTGGACGAACTGCACGTGGTAGGGTTCGATGAAGTTCTCCATGACGAACTTCCAGTTGCAGGCGATTTCGCCGAAGTCGATCGTGCCGATGCAATTGAGGTTGTCCCAGTCAACGCCTTCGAGACGGGCCATTAGGGTTGCGGCGTAATCCTCGAAAGGTTCGGCGTCGCCGTCCAGGTTCACAAAGATCCAGTCCTGCCAGACATGGCTGCGGACCGGCACCAGACCGTTTTCCTTGCGGTCGAAGCCTTCGCTCTCATGCTCGTTGATGCCGCCGAAATGCGGCGCGGCGCGCAGCTGCCCGTCGAGATCGTAGGCCCAGGCGTGATAGGGGCAGCGCAGCAGCTTGCCGACATTCTTGGGCTCGTCCACTAAGGTCAGGCAGCGGTGGCGGCAGATATTGTGGAAAACGCCAATTTCCCCCTTCTGATTCCGCACCATCAGCAGCGGATGGCCGGCGAAAGTAACCGGAATTGCGTCGCCCGCAAGCTTCAGCTCATGTGCGAAGCCGATGCAGATCCAGTTCTTTTTGAACACGGTTTCGCGTTCCGCATCCCAAAAGTCGCTCCCGGTATATGCCTTTGCGGGGAGCCCGTGGCGCGGACTGGACGGTTCCAGAAAACCTGTCAGGCTCGAATGCTGTTTATTCATGGCGGTGCCCTGGCTAGTTGGCTGTCTTAACAAAAGTGCAGGATTCTTCGTTCCTCGCGTACAGTGAAGTACGGAAAACGGATTCTGTCCAGAAAAATTTGCGATTTGCGCAAAATAGTGTCTGGGCAGCGCGAAATATTGAGAATATCAACGTTTGAAATGATCATATCGCACTTGCGGGCCGTTAAGGTTTCGTTTTCGGGAACGAAAAGTGACAGCAGTGCGAGTTCGGCTGAGGGAAACCATGATTGATACGCGATTCACACGAAAGTTCGGTCTGACCTGCCCCGTAGGCCTGGCGCCGATGGCGGATGTGGCCGGGGGCAAACTGGCGGCGGCGGTTGCCAGGGCCGGCGGGCTGGGGCTGATCGGCGGCGGGCATTGCGATCGGGCCTGGATCGATGCGCAATTCGAAGAAACGGGCGGTGAAGCAGTTGGTTGCGGATTCTTCAGCTGGAAGCTGGCGGAGGTGCCTGGGCTGCTGGAAAGCGTACTAAGGCACCGGCCGAGAGCCGTTTATCTGTCCCACGGCGATCCCAGGCCGTTTGCGGAAAGCATAAGGCGGGCGCGGGTGCCGCTGATCTGCCAGGTGCATTCTTTGCAGGAGGCCAGGGAAGCGGTGGAAGCGGACGCCTACGTGATTGTGGCGCAAGGGGCGGCGGCTGGCGGATACGGCGGCCCCCGGTCGGTCATGACGCTGATTCCGGAAATTGCCGACTATCTGCATGACGCGGCGCATGACACGCTGCTGCTTGCGGCTGGCGGGATCACCGACTCCAGGGGCTTGGCTGCAGCCATTGCCATGGGTGCGGACGGCGCTGTTATGGGTACACGGTTCTGGGCCAGCCAGGAGGCTCTTGTGCCGACCGGGCATCTGCAGACGGCGCTGGCGGCTGATGGAGACAGGACAATGCAGGTTCGGGCCCAGGACCCCGCGAACGCTGAAGACGGGCCAGCATTTTCTATCGAACGGATTCTTGCAAAACCCTGCGAAGAGACGGAGAGCGCACAGGAGCAAGCCGTGGAGGAACGGCATGACGGAGATGAAAGCGCCGGGTCCTTCGCCATTGGCGAGGGTATCGGCAGCATCTGCAGCGCGCCGTCAGCCGGGAAAATTCTGGAGATCATTTCCCGGCGGGCGGAACGGATTCTGACAAATGCGGGCCGCAAAGTCATCAGGTGACCGGGGCTGCCCTTGTGCAACCCGGCCTTCTTGGGCCAGAAATGGTGTGCCGGCGGCAAAGCTGCTGTCCGGCCGCACAACAATAAGAGGCGGTTTGCAAGATGAAACATGTGTTCTCCAACGAGCCCCGGGCAACTCGCAGCACCGGCAAGGGAAAACGCAGCTACGACGGCATCCGCTCAGCCGAGGACGATCTGAATCAGAAGATAATCCAGCTTCTCGAACAGGACGGGCGGATGGCATTTAAGGAAATCGCAAAATTGCTTGATGTTTCCGAAGGCACAATCCGCAACCGGGTCAACGGGCTGCGGGCCAACGATCAACTGCGGATCGTAGCGATGGCCGATCCGGTGGCCAGTGAATACCAGACCGATTCGATGATTGGCATCAAAGTGAGCTCGGGCGTGACCCCGCGACAAGTGGCGGACCGGCTGCAGAAAGACCCGCGCGTGGTGTTCATCCTATGGGTGGCAGGGCGTTATGACCTGATCGTCGAGCTGGTCAGCGACGACAGCGATGCGCTAAAGCGGTTTTTGGAGATCGAAATTTACGGTAGTGAAGATATCGCCGAAGCAGATGTCATGCTGGGGCTGCAGAACTTCAAGAACCAGTTCCTCTTAAAGCGAGATATTGTTAACCCTGACTGACACCAAAGGCGACCCCCAAGGTTAACTTCTCATAACAGTTTCAAAGCATACGCGTCTTCTAAACTGGTTCATTACTGCACTGACGGTTCTCCCAGTCCGGTATGAGTTCAATCTTGGTATTGTACGCAGCAGAAAGTCGCGACCGAGGATCGGATCAACATCGGGCTCCTTTTGCAACCATCTTCAACCTTCTTTCTAGACTCCCGAGCATAATCGATCGAAGGCTTGCCCGGCGTCCAGTGAAGGTTGAGCAGCCTCATCTGACTGGTCCAAGTTGATTGTTAGTGCATCATTGGCCTGTGATCCATCGGGGTGATGGTTTCGGGCGCTGGTGGGCGATAGCCCAATGCACTGTGGGGGCGTTTTGTGTTGTAGTGTCTCCTCCATTGTTCGATCAGGATTTGTGCTTCGCACAGGCTGTAGAAGATTTCGCCGTTGAGTAGCTCGTCCCTGAACCGGCCATTGAAGCTTTCGCAGTATCCGTTCTCCCACGGGCTTCCTGGTTCGATGTAAGCTGTTTTGGCCCCGACAGCAGCAATCCAATTCCTGACGGCTTGGGCAACAAACTCTGGCCCATAGCACGTCGGGAAGATTAGCCGCTGAGAGGTTATGGCCACGCGCGCAGCCCTCAAATCGCGCAGCGGGTGGCCATAACCGGGTCTCAGGTCTCAACAGTGGTTTTGCGTAAACCACACCGCTGAGGAGACCGGCTATGACCGCCACCTATTCTACTGCGCCGACCTTACTGGTCGCCATCGACATTTCCAAACACCGCCACGAAGTTCTGATCGGTGCTCCCGGTAAGAAGCGCCGCCGCCGCATGACCATCACTAATACTCTGGATGACTTCGGGCGTTTGGTGGCGGCTCCTTCCGGTTACGGCTTGCCGGTTAGGATCGGGTTCGAAGCAACCGGCAACTATCATCGGGCATTGGCACATCATCTAGGCCAGGCAGGGTTCGAGCTGAAGCTCGTGTCCTCCGTGGGCTTGGCCCGGACGCGGGAGGCCCTGCACAACAGCTGGGACAAGAACGACCCGAAGGACGCCCAGGTCATCCTTCACATGCTGGAGATCGGGGCCGTGCAGTTCTTCCATGATCCGCTGTGTTTGCTATGGAAGAGATCATTTCTTGACGGCAGAACCCGTCTGGGCAAACCTGTCAGGGCGTCCGGAACTCCGGATGCCCCATGACCTGCTGACCTAAGCAGCCGGAATTTCCCGACATAGGACGTTGTCTGAACGTATGAAACGGGGTGCATCTCGAAGTATGAACAGATCCGTCAGTGCATCGATCACGTCGACTGGGTTCAGCTTGCGCTTTACTCTAATCGCCAGGCACTCCCGGCTGTGCTCGTCAAGGATGTTCAACGTCTGGAAAGCTTTGCCATCATCGGTTCGACAATGAACGAAGTCATAGCTCCATACGTTGTTGCGATGCTCTGGTCGAAGCCGGACACATGATCCGTCATTCAGCCAGAGCCGTCCTTTCTTCAGTTGTTTTATTGGTACTTTCAGCCCCTCTCGCCGCCAAAGCCGTTCGACCCGCCCATCGCTGACAGACCAGCCAGCCTCTCTCAGCAGCGCAGCGATCCTGCGATAGCCATATCGGCCGTACTGTCGGGTCAGCTCGATCATGTCGGTGACCAACCTGTCTTCGTCCGCGCGGCCATTTGGGATGCGTCGTTGAGTTGATCGATGTTGTCCCAGCACGCGGCAGGCGCGTCTCTCGGAAACGTTCAGTTGGTTGCGAACATGGTTAATACAAGCACGACGACGAGCGGCGCTCAGTAGTTTCCCTTTGCGGCTTCCGTCAGGATCAGTTTGTCCAACGTCAGATCAGAAACCGCGCGCCGCTGGGGAGCCTGATCTGACTGGTCCGGTTTGATTGTTAGTGCATGACTGGCCTTCGGTCCATCGGGACAATGGTTTCCGGCGCAGGCGGC
>NZ_JBSWYB010000043.1:0-36443 GCF_056160905.1 Leisingera sp. ABD4_442
GAGGGAAAGACCACAGAGCAAAAAAGAGGGGGGGGAGCCAGGCCCAACCGCAGCGGCGGCGCGAAAGCGCAGCCAGATGCGGGCGGGAGGGCCTGCGGCAAAGCCGCCCCGGCACCAAGGAACACACGCCCCTGCAAGAAGGGCCGGAACGGAAGAGGGCACTAAAAAAGGGCGCCCCCTTTGGGCCGCCCTTTTCCTTTGCCTGCTGACAGGATCAGCGGATCAGTGCGCGGTGGCGCCTGCCCCCTCGCCAGAGCCTTTCAGCGCCGCCTTGGCAGCTGCGGCCTCCTCCGCTTCCTCATCCCATTCAATGGGTTCGGGTTTGGAGACCAGCGCATGCTCTAGAACCTCGGACACATGGCTGACAGGGATGATTTCCAGCCCCTCCTTCACGTTGTCCGGGATATCGGGCAGGTCTTTCTCGTTCTCCTGCGGGATCAGCACCGTCTTGATACCGCCGCGCAGCGCCGCCAGCAGCTTTTCCTTCAGGCCGCCGATCGCCAGCGCATTGCCGCGCAGGGTCACCTCGCCGGTCATTGCGATGTCCTTGCGCACCGGGATCTGGGTCAGCACCGACACGATCGAAGTCACCATCGCCAGACCCGCCGAAGGACCGTCCTTAGGGGTGGCGCCTTCCGGCACGTGCACGTGGATGTCCCAATTGTCGAACCGCGGCGGCTTGATGCCCAGTTTCGGTGACACCGAACGCACATAGCTGGACGCCGCCTCAATCGACTCCTTCATCACGTCGCCCAGCTTGCCGGTGGTCTTCATCCGGCCCTTGCCCGGCAGCCGCAGCGCCTCGATCGACAACAGCTCACCGCCCACAGACGTATAGGCCAGCCCGGTCACCACACCGACCTGATCTTCCTTTTCGGCCAGGCCAAAGCGGAACTTGGGCACGCCCAGGAAGTCGTCGAGGTTCTCCGCCGTGACAGTGACGCTGTCGGTCTCTTTCTTGACGATCTTGGTCAGCGACTTGCGCGCCACCTTGGCGATTTCGCGCTCCAGGTTCCGCACGCCCGCCTCGCGGGTGTAGGTGCGGATCATCTCGGTCACCGCATCCTCGGTCAGCTCAAACTCCTTGGCCTTCAGGCCGTGGTTCTTCACCTGCTTGGAGATCAGGTGCTGCTTGGCGATCTCGCGCTTTTCGTCCTCGGTGTAGCCCGACAGCGGAATGATCTCCATCCGGTCCAAGAGCGGCCCGGGCATGTTGTAGCTGTTCGAGGTGGTCAGGAACATCACGTTCGAGAGGTCATACTCGACCTCCAGATAGTGATCCATGAAGGTGTTGTTCTGTTCCGGATCCAGCACCTCCAGCATGGCGCTCGCCGGGTCGCCGCGGAAATCCTGTCCCATCTTGTCGATTTCATCGAGCAGGATCAGCGGGTTGGTGGTCTTGGCCTTCTTCAGCGCCTGGATGATCTTGCCGGGCATCGAGCCGATATAGGTGCGGCGGTGGCCGCGGATCTCGGACTCGTCGCGCACGCCGCCCAAGCTGATGCGGATGAACTCGCGGCCCGTCGCCTTGGCAACCGATTTGCCCAAGCTGGTCTTACCCACGCCCGGAGGCCCGACGAGGCACAGGATCGGCCCCTTCAGCTTAACCGAGCGCTGCTGCACCGCCAGATATTCAACGATCCGCTCCTTGACCTTCTCCAGGCCATAGTGATCCGCATCCAGGATCTCCTGCGCCTTGTTCAGGTCTTTCTTGACGCGGGACTTGTTGCCCCACGGGATCGACAGCATCCAGTCGAGGTAGTTGCGCACCACAGTGGCTTCCGCCGACATCGGCGACATGTTCTTGAGCTTCTTCAGCTCCGCATCCGCCTTCTCGCGCGCCTCTTTCGACAGTTTGGTGGCGGCGATCTTCTCTTCCAGCTCGGCGATTTCGCCTGCACCTTCCTCGCCGTCGCCCAGCTCCTTCTGAATGGCCTTCATCTGCTCATTCAGATAGTACTCGCGCTGGGTCTTCTCCATCTGGGATTTGACGCGGGTCTTGATCTTCTTCTCGACCTGCAGGACCGACATTTCGCCCTGCATCAGGCCATAGACCTTCTCCAGCCGCTCGCTGACGGAAAGCGTCTCCAGCAGTTCCTGCTTGCGGTCGACCTCAATACCCAGATGGCCTGCCACCAGGTCGGCCAGCTTGGCCGGCTCGGCGGTCTCGCCCACGGCAGACAGCGCCTCTTCGGGGATGTTCTTGCGGACTTTGGCGTAACGCTCGAACTCGTCGCCCACTGTGCGCACCAGCGCCTCTGTGGTGGTGACGTCGCCCGGCATCTCGGCCAGTTCCTCGGCCTTGGCCTCGAAGAAGCTGTCGTTCTCCAGGAACTCGGTGATCTTAACCCGTGTCTGGCCCTCGACCAGCACCTTGACGGTGCCATCAGGCAGCTTCAGCAGCTGCAGCACATTGGCCAGCACGCCCACGGTGTAGATGCTATCTGTTTCGGGATCGTCCTCGGAGGGGTCTATCTGGCTGGACAGCAGAATCTGCTTGTCGTCGGCCATCACCTCTTCCAGGGCGCGCACCGATTTTTCCCGGCCCACGAACAGCGGCACGATCATGTGGGGGAAGACCACGATGTCGCGCAGCGGCAGGACTGGGTAGGAGGAATTGAGTGGCTCTTGCATACTCGGTCCTTTGGTTTGGCAAGACGGCCCGGCCCCGGTATCCGGCAGCTTTGGCCCGTCTCCTCATTGGAGGTCTTTACTTGGTGCAGCGGCCGGGGATTTTCAACCGGCCGCCTTCAAGGCTGGGGGACACCTTGCCCGCAGCTGTCCCGGATCACAAGGCACGAATGAGGTAAAGATTTGGTGCTTGGTTCCTAAATTTTCTCCTGTTTGCCGCATCGCCCGGGACCGCCAGCCCTATAGTGCCTGCAACCGGGCCAGCAGCGGGTGCCGGTTCTTGCCGTGCCGCTGGACCAGGCGGCGCAGCCGCGCCTGCTTTGCGGGCATCATCCGCGCCCCCGGCAGCAGGCCCTGCTGGGCTGCCCTTACCCTGTCCGGCAGCAGCGCAGCAATGGACCGGCGCGACCCGGGCGTCAGCCCCTCCAGGCTTTGCCGCCCCAGATACAGGCTCTCGCAGGGGGCACCATGCGCCCGGACAATCTGATGATCCGCACAGAGAAAATGATAATAATGCACGCCCAGGGATGGCCGGACCTGCGTGATTCCGGGCAGCCCGGCTGCGCGCAGGCAAGGCACCAGCACCTCCCGCTCACCGAACATCCGGGTGGCAACCGGCGAGGTCAGCAGCAGCCGGTGCTGCGGCGACAGGATCAGGTCGCGTTCCGGGTATCCTTCGCCCAGCGCACCGGCGGCGATCCGCACCGGGCACAGATGCGGCTGCCGCGCCAGAAACGCCGCGCTCAGCCGGTTGCGCCCGGTCCAGACAACCTCCTGCAGGCCGTTGTCCAGGGTTTCCACCCGGTCGCCGGCCCGCAACCGTTCCACAGGCAGCTCTCCCCGGGCCGTCCGGATCAGGGTCCCGGCTGCAAAACAGGGCACAAAGCTCTGCCCGTCGCTGGCCGAAGCGTCCTGCGATGTCCCGAAGCTCGATATCGAATTGATGGTGATCGAGGAGATCGGGTAATCGTCCAGATCATTGGCACCCAGCCCGGCATCATCGTCGATCATCACCATGAAGACATCGCCGGATTCGGTCTGCACGATGCCGCCAACGCCAGAATAATCCGGCACGCCGTCAGTCAGAAAGTCCACCGTCACATCGACGTTGAAAACCGCATCATATTGCGTCGTGACCAGCCCGGACCCCAGATCATAGGTGATGGTTTCGGGGCTGGCAGTATCATTGCCCTCAATGGCGCCATCGGAATCATTGTCGGTCGCGGTCACATCCACGATATGGTTGGAGGCCGCATCCCCGGCCCCGTAATAACTGCCCAGCAGCGCGGCCTGGTTCTCGGCACTGCCATTACCGTCAACCGTGTCCAGTTCAGCAAGGTTTCCTAGGTAAACCATGCTCATGGTGTAACCGGCCATAAATCAGACTCTCAAACAAATTGGATCCGGTTCACCTCAACACAGAAGTCTTTAGGGCCGATTACCTCATTGCGGGTGCAGCGGCGCCAAACCGCCTGCCCCTGCTGAATCTGATTTAAATTGCTGCGACTACAACCGCTCAATATCGCCTTGCGCGCGGGTGTCGTGGAAATCTCTCTGCCAGGCCTCAAACGTGCCGGCAGCAATAGCCTCCCGCATTCCTGCCATGATCTCCTGGAAGTAATGCAGGTTGTGCCAGGTCAGCAGCATTCCCGAAATCATCTCGTTGGAACGGAACACATGGTGCAGATAGGCACGCGAATAGTTCGAGCACGCTGGGCAGCTGCACTGCTCATCCAGCGGCCGCGGGTCGTCCTGATGGCGGGCGTTCTTGATGTTCACCACACCATAGCGGGTGAACGCCTGCCCTGTGCGGCCCGAGCGCGACGGCAGCACGCAGTCCATCATGTCGATACCGCGCGCAACCGCGCCGACGATGTCGTCAGGCTTGCCCACCCCCATCAGATAGCGCGGCTTATCCTCGGGCAGGAACCCAGGGGCGTAATCCAGGCAGCCGAACATCGCCTCCTGCCCCTCGCCCACGGCCAGGCCGCCCACCGCGTAGCCCTCAAATCCGATCTTCTTCAGCGCCTCGGCGCTTTCCTCGCGCAGATCCGGCTCCAGCCCGCCCTGCATGATACCGAACAGCGCATGGCCCGGACGGTCGCCAAAGGCCTCGCGGCTCCGCTCCGCCCAGCGCATCGACAGCCGCATCGACTCGGCAATCCGGTCGCGGTCCGCAGGCAGCGCCGGGCATTCGTCGAAACACATCACGATGTCCGATCCCAAAAGGCGCTGGATCTCCATCGAGCGTTCCGGCGTCAGCTCATGCTTGGAGCCATCCACATGGGATTTGAATGTCACGCCCTTCTCGGTCAGCTTCCTGAGACCCGCCAGCGACATCACCTGAAAGCCGCCGCTGTCGGTCAGGATCGGGCGCTCCCAGTTCATGAACTTGTGCAAGCCCCCCAGACGGTCGATCCGCTCTGCCGTCGGGCGCAGCATCAGGTGGTAGGTATTGCCCAGCAGGATATCGGCGCCAGTCGCGCGCACGCTTTCCGGCATCATTGCCTTGACAGTTGCGGCAGTGCCAACCGGCATGAAGGCAGGCGTACGGATCCCGCCGCGCGGGGTATTGATAACACCCGTGCGCGCCTTGCCATCGGTTGCCTTCAGTTCAAAGTTGAAAAGCTCTGCCATCTCGTATTCCTGCCGTTACACTCAAACCGGCATCCCGGTGATTCACCCCTAATGCCAAGGAGCCAAGCCCATGTCCACAGCAGACCAGCCGCCGCAAATGCAGCTCGGGCGGGAGGAATGGGTCGCCAGGCGCTGACTGAGAATGTGATCGTGGTGCCCGGCGAACGCATGTGCCAGCCAGAGCTGGATTACTCCATCTATGCCTCCGCCAGCAGCTGAATCCGCCCGCGGATCTGATCCAGGGGGCTTGCCAGGCCGCGCTGGCAGGCGCCATACATATCTTGAAAATGGCGCCGCAAAACCCCACTTGTATACCATTGCACACAATAGGGCACATCATTGAACAAGGCCAAGACATCCGGCGCAGAGCCCCTGCCCGGAGGACCGTCTGATCCGCTGGCGCCCGCCGCCCCTGCACCTCCTGCTGACCAACCAAAGGAATTTTATATGACCGAAGACCTGCTCCTCGACCTTTTGTCCGGCAACCTGCTGTATCTGCTGGGCGCCGTGCTGCTGGTTATCATTGTCCTCAAGGGCATCAAGATCGTACCGCAGTCGGAAAAATATGTGGTCGAGCGCTTTGGCCGCCTGCATTCGGTGCTGGGGCCTGGCATCAACTTCATCGTGCCCTTCCTGGACGTGGCCCGCCACAAGATCTCGATCCTGGAACGCCAGCTGCCCAATGCCACCCAGGACGCGATCACCAAGGACAACGTGCTGGTGCAGATAGACACTTCGGTGTTCTACCGCATCCTGGAGCCGGAAAAGACCGTCTACCGGATCCGCGACGTGGACGGCGCCATTGCCACCACCGTGGCCGGCATCGTGCGCGCCGAGATCGGCAAGATGGACCTGGACGAGGTGCAGTCGAACCGCGCCCAGCTGATCACCCGCATTCAGGAAGCGGTTGAGACCGCGGTGGATGACTGGGGCATCGAAGTGACCCGCGCCGAGATCCTCGACGTGAACCTGGACCAGGCCACCCGCGACGCGATGCTGCAGCAGCTCAATGCCGAACGCGCCCGCCGGGCGGAGGTCACCAAGGCAGAGGGCCAGAAACGCGCCGTCGAACTGCAGGCCGACGCAGAGCTTTACGCGGCTGAACAGACCGCCAAGGCACGCCGCATCCAGGCCGAGGCTGAGGCCTATGCCACCCAGGTGGTGGCCAAGGCAATTGCCGAAAACGGTCTTGAGGCGGCGCAGTATCAGGTGGCGCTGAAACAGGTGGAATCGCTCAATGCGCTCGGCAACGGTGACGGCAAGCAGACCATCGTGGTCCCCGCCCACGCGCTGGAAGCCTTTGGCAACGCCTTCAACCTGCTGAAAGGAGGCAAGTGATGGACGCTCCTTTCTGGGCCTTGTGGTGGGTCTGGGGCGCCGGGGCACTGGCGCTGGCCATCCTCGAGGTGCTGGCGCCGGGCTTTGTCTTCCTTGGCTTTGCCATCGGTGCCGCAGTGGTGGCGCTGCTGCTGCTGGCCGGTGCCGGCCTCAGCCTGCCGCCGCTTCTGCTGATCTTCGCCGCCCTGTCGCTGGCGGCCTGGCTGGTGATGCGCAAGCTCTTCGCCCTGCCCAAGGGCCAGGTGAAAACCTTCAACCACGACATCAACGATTGACCCTGCAACGGAGCCCTTCCGGGCTCCGGTCCGCCTTACGCGCACGGCGGTTCAAGCGCTTCCTTGGCCGGACGCTGGGGCAAAGGGAAGCCCCCTTGCGGAACGGAGCCGCCGTTCGCCGCAACCGCATTCCGGGCAACCTCGCGTTACCGCTGTGCCCAGCAAGCACCCGTTGCGGAGTTTGTGACTGTCCTGTGAAGCCGGCCTTTGACCGCAGCAGCATTTGCCGCCACAACAGCAGCTATATGCAAGGAAGCCCCCTTCTGACCGCCTGCAATTGTTGACACGATCAACCGCAGGGCCTTATCGTTCCCGGACTATCTCCCTTTTTTGATGTTGATGTTTTGTGGGGTGTTTGGGGATGGTAAAGGTTCCGGTCACTGGCAGGCACTGCGCAGCGCAGGCTGTTTTTGAAACTTGAAAACGCAGAGAAGCGCCGTTTCCGCGCAGCTCTAGCAATTGGTTCGGGCGTGTAGGCCCGCCAGGCAATATGCCAATTCTTCCCGCAATTCCGCATCCCAGTGAAGGGGGAGTGCGACTGCCCATGCCTGCTGCAGGGCGGCCTTTGTGCCGCCGCCGCGCGCCTGAGGCAGTCCCATTTGCACGCCATCCAGGCCGTGCAGTTTGACAGGGGGGCACTATGGCGACAATCAGCATCACTTCCGCGGACGCAATCGAAAGCGTGGGATCCGGCTTTGGCGGGTTCGTGACATTCACGGTAACCTTGTCCGAGGCGCCCGCGGACGCCGTGACGGTTCGATACCGCACCATCGGCGGCAGTGCGGACGAAGATATAGATTACCCGGCCACGTCCGGAACCATCACTTTCGCGCCGGGCGAGGATACCCAAACGGTTGACTTCCGCGTCCGGCATGACTCGATCAGCGAAACGGACGAGGGGTTCGTCCTGGAGCTGTTCAACCCCAGCGGCGCGACCTTCCCGGGGCGGGCCGCAGTGCTGCGGCAAAGCGCCTTTGTGCTGGATGACGATGGCACTGGGCAGGACCGTGCGGTCTTTGTTTCCTCTCCTGTGATCGTGGAAGCCAACGGCGGCACCCAGCAGGCGGAATTCACCATCCGTCTGTCCGAGGCCCCGGCCTCAAGCCTTACGCTTGATTACCGGACCGGGGACGGCAGCGCCGCGGCAGGCCAGGATTACGTGGCAAAGTCGGGCAGCGTGACCTTCCAGCCAGGCCAGACCGAGAAAACAGTCAAGGTTGATCTGAAAGGCGATAGGGTTGCCGAGCCTTCGGAGTACTTCCACCTGATCGTCAGCCCTGACGCCAGCCTCGGCGGAACCGCTGAAGGGCTGGCAGGGACCGCCACCATCCTGGACAATGATGGCGGCGGCGGCCAGCCGCTTCTGTCGCTGGTTTCGGCCAATGCGGTTGAGAGCATCGGCTCAGGCTTTGGCGGCATTGCCGTCTTTACGCTGATGCTGTCACGCCCCGCAGCAGATGCGGTCACGGTGCATTACCGCTCCCTGGCAGGGGCCGCGGATGAGGACATCGACTATCCAGGTTTTGACGGCACTGTAACTTTTGCACCTGGCGAAACCGTGCAGAAAGTCGAAGTGCGGGTCCGGCACGACAACGTGGACGAGACGGATGAGGATTTCGGCATTGAGCTGTTCGACCCCAGCGGCGCGGCCTTTGCCGGCAACGCCAAGGTGCTGCGGGCCTCCGCGTTCATTCTCGACGACGACGGTGCCGGGGTTGACCGGGCGCTGACAGTCTCATCCCCCGTCATTGCCGAGGGCAACGGCGGTGCCCGCAGCGCGCTGTTCGAAGTGCAGATTTCCGAAGCCTCTCCGGTGCAGCTTGAATTCGACTATGCGACGCGGAATGGCAGTGCCAGGGCGGGTGAAGACTATGTTGCGCAAAGCGGCACCCTGCGGTTTGCCCCCGGCCAGACCAAAGCGGTTGTCGAGGTCGAACTGACCGGCGACAAGGCGGTGGAACTGAGCGAATTTTTCCATCTCTCGGTCACTCCGGGCAACGGGCTTGGCGCTTCGGCCAAGGGGCTGACTGGAACCGCAACGATCCTGGATGACGACGGCAGCACTAAGCCGGTGATCTCGCTGGCCGCTGCAAATGCAGTGGAAAGCATCGGTTCGGGCTTCGGCGGCACCGTGGTGTTCACGATCACCTTGTCAAAACCTTCGGCGGACACTGTTGAAGTGAATTACCGATCGCGGGCCGGGTCCGCGGATGAAGATATCGACTATCCCGGATTTGACGGCATGGTGGTCTTTGCGCCTGGCGAAACTTCGAAAACTGTCGAAGTGCGGGTCAGGCATGACAATGTCCGCGAAACCGACGAAAGCTTCGGCATTGAGCTGTTTGATCCGGCAGGCGGTATTTTCGCAGGCAAGTCAAAGGTCCTGCGCGCGGATGCCTTCATCCTGGATGATGACGGCGCCAATCTGGACCGGGCCCTTATGGTCTCTTCGCCTGTTATTGTGGAAGGCAACGGCGGTGCCCGCAGCGCGCTGTTCGAAGTGCAGCTGTCTGATCCGGCTGCCAGCATGCTGGTATTCGATTACACGACGCGCGACGGCAGCGCCGTGGCCGGTGACGATTATCTGGCAGCAAGCGGCAAACTGCGCTTTGCCCCGGGCCAGACCAAAGCGATGGTCGAGGTGGAACTGACCGGTGACAGGACGGTCGAGCCGTCTGAGTTCTTTCATTTGGCAGTGACCCCAACCAGCGATCTTGGCAGCACCGCCAAGGGGCTGGTGGGCACCGCTGCCATCCTGGACGATGACGGGGCGGGCAAGCGGCCGGTGCTGTCGGTCTCCTCGGCGGATGCCGTTGAAAGCATCGGATCGGGTTTCGGCGGAACGGTGGTTTTCACCCTGACCCTTTCAAAACCCTCCGCCAACACAGTCACAGTGGACTACAGCTCCGTGGCAGGATCGGCCGCCGAAGGCGTCGACTACCCTGCCTTCGCCGATACTCTGGTCTTTGCCCCGGGCGAGACCTCAAAAACAGTCGAGGTGCGGGTACGGCACGACAATGACATCGAAAGCGATGAAAGCTTTGGCATCAAATTGTCGGGTATCTCAGGAGCGGAATTTGCCGGCGGCAGCAAGGTGCTGCACAGTTCGGCCTTTATTCTGGATGACGACGGGGTCAATTTGGACCGCACCATTCAAGTAACTGCGGCCCAGGCCGAAGAGCCCCCGGGTGGCGGGCGGTTTGCGGTGTTCGAAATTGCCCTGTCCGATCCGTTCAGCGAAACCCAGAAAATCCGCTACACCACCAAGGACAATTCCGCTGTTGCCGGTCAGGATTACGTGGAAACGAAGGGGGTTCTCACCTTTGCCCCCGGCCAGACCAAAGCGGCGGTCAATGTGGAACTGCTGCCTGACTACCGGGCCGAGGGGACGGAAGCGTTTTCCCTGCTTCTGAGAACAGGCAGTTTCCCCGCGGCGCTGAATGCAGCCAGCAGCGTCGTCAGAGCCAAGGCACAGATCCTCGACGATGACATCAGGGGCACCGGGCAGAACGATGTTCTAAAGGGCACTGGCGGGCCGGAAGGCATCTTTGGCCTGGGGGGCGCTGACACGCTTAGCGGCTTTGGCGGGGCTGACCGGCTGGATGGCGGTAATGGCAATGACCGTTTGAACGGCAACAAGGGCGGCGATGTTTTGCTGGGACGCGCAGGAAAAGACGTTCTGCTTGGCGGCAAGGGAGGAGACAGCCTGATTGGCGGTTCCGCCGCGGATATCCTGACGGGCGGCGGCGGCGCCGATGAGTTTGTCTTTAATGCCGGGGATTCCGGCCCGGGTGCCCGGCGGCGGGACACCATCACTGATTTCAGCAGGAAACAGGGAGACAAGATCAACCTCAGCGAAATAGACGGCGATCAGGGCACGGCAGGGTTCCAGAGCCTTGAATGGATAGGCCGGGACCAGGCTTTCACTGGGGCTGCTGAAGTCAGATACGACACCGCCCGTTCGCGTCTGGAAGTAAACCTGGACAGCGACGTGGATGCCGAAATGGCAATCAGCCTCAATGGGTTGAGCATTTTGGGAGCCCAAGACCTCTTGTTATGATGGCCTGATAGGTGTCGGCCGGGGCGGGCCTGCTTGATCAGCTGACGATAGGTAAGGCTGAGTCTGCGCGGCTTGGCCAGCTCCGCGCCTTCGTCCAGGAAAGAGTACAGGGCGCACCAGTACTGCACGCGGATTTTGGCCGCCAGGCTCAGAACCCGTTAGTCCTGCCTCGAAATAACGGTAACTCCCAACATGCCAGCCGGCCCGCCTGCAGGCCAAACCCCGCACGCGCAGCTCTAAGCCGGCTTTCCCGCTTCAGAACCGGAACCCAACCCCGGCCAGCAGCCCGTGGGTCACCGCATCATGGCGGAAGAAGCTGGCGGTGCCGCGCACGCCCTCCTCATACTCCACCCCAAGTCCGCGGTACATCACATAGACCGAGGCGTTCTTCCAGCGGTCATAGATCAGCCCGCCCATCACCGACCAGCTTTGCTCGGATCCGGCGCCAAAGCCGCCGATATCCCCCTCCAGCGAGACGCTGAAACGGTCCGACAGCCGCCGTTCCCAGCGCAGCCCGGCAACCGGGTCGCTCCAGCTGCCGCCGCGCCGCGCCAGCCCGCCGCCCGGCAGCGCAGCCGTCACATCCACATCCCAATGGCGCAGCCCGCCATAAAGCATAAACCGGTCGCGGCCGCGCCCGAAGGCATAGGTCACCGCAGCCTCGCCCACATTCTGGTCATAGGCCGCGGCCACCGGCCCCAGCCCGCTGCCTGCCACCGCCTCGGCGTCCAGCACCGCATAGCGCAGCCGGAACCCGAAACCGCTGCTGTGGCGCCCCTCAAACGCCAGCATTCCGCCCAGCTGCAGCTGATCGAGAACATCGCCCGCATCAAAGGACACCCCGCCCCCGGCCTGCCCCAGCTCTGTTGTGCCCTCCACCGAAGGCGCCAGGGCAAAAGGTGTCAGCTGCCAGCGCCAGGCCCCCTGGGCGGCGGCCCCCCCGGCCATCCCGGCCAGGGCCGCTGCCCCTGCAGCCGCTGCAGCCATCGCCGCCGCAGCGGCCCTCTGGCAATTTGCAGTCTTTCCAGGCATGGCTTTTCTCCGCCTCGGCCCGCAAGCCGCAACCCCGTGGCCGGACAGCGGCACACGGCCTGCAACCCTCGGGCAGCATTCACGAATTCATCGTGGGGGATCCACAATTTAGCGCGCCGGTACTGCCAAATCAAACTTTCCGTGCACCGCTGGCGAACAGAACATTGACAGCGCAGGCCCCGCCCCCTCTGGACGCCGCTGCGCACATTTCCTATATAAACCGTCGGAAAATCAGACCGGGATCCTCATGACCAACCCCTCCGAACCGCTCGAAGGCGCACCGCTGATCGCGCCCTCCTCCGTCAGCCACCCGCTGTACGACGCCGTGACTGATGCCTGCCGCACCGTCTATGACCCGGAAATCCCGGTGAATATCTACGAGCTGGGGCTGATCTACACAATCGACATCAATGATGAGAACGACGTCAGGATCATCATGACCCTGACCGCCCCGGGCTGCCCGGTGGCCGGCGAGATGCCCGGCTGGCTCATTGATGCCGTCTCCCCGGTGCCCGGTGTCAAAAGCGTCGATGTCGAACTCACCTGGGAACCGCCCTGGGGCATGGAGATGATGTCCGACGAGGCCCGCCTCGAACTGGGCTTCATGTAAGCCCCCTTGGCACTGCCTGAATTCGGCCCCTGCCTCTTGCGGGGGCCTTTTCATTTTCCGGCAACCGGACGTAGACTGCGCCGGCCCAATACCGGAGCCGCCCCATGCGCCTTGCCCTGCTGCCCGCTGCAGCCCTGTTTCTGTGCCCCGCCGCAAGCCCGGCAGAGCCGCCGGCGCTCAGCTATGGCCCGCGCCCGGATTACCTGATCAGCCAGCTGCCGGATGGCGCGCTCAAGGACCGGCTCCGCGCCTGCGCGGGCCAGCTGCCGCAGCGCACGGATTTCTCCATCGGCCACCGCGGCGCACCGCTGATGTTCCCGGAACACACCGCCCAAGGCTACCGCGCCGCCGCGGCCATGGGCGCAGGCATCCTGGAATGCGACGTCACCTTCACCAAGGATCTGGCACTGGTCTGCCGCCACGCCCAGAACGATCTGCACCGAACCACGGATATCCTGACCACGGACCTGGCCGGCACCTGCATCCAGCCCTTCACCCCGGCGGACGGCGATACCCCGGCCAGTGCCGAGTGCCGCACCTCCGAGATCACCCTGGCCGAGTTCCGCCGCCTGCGGCCCAAGATGGACAGCGCCGACCGGACCGCGGCCACGGCAGAGGCCTATCAGGGCGGCACCGCGGACTGGCGCACCACGCTCTATGCCGGCGATGCCGCCAGCATGACCCACGCGGATTCGATTGCGCTGTTCCAATCCCTGGGCGCCAAATTCATGCCGGAACTGAAACCGCCTGCCGTGACCATGCCCTTCAACGGTTTCACCCAGGAAGACTACGCCCAGAAACTGATCGACAGCTACAAGGCCGCCGGCATTCCGCCCGCGGATGTCTGGGTGCAAAGCTTCAGCCTCGCCGATGTGCTCTACTGGATCGAGCACGAACCCGCCTTCGGCAGACAAGCGGTGCTGCTGGACAGCAGCTACCGCCAGGACGGGTTTGACGCAAACGACCCGGCCACTTTCCCGTATGACTTTGCACAGCTGCACGCCCAGGGCGTCAATTACATCGCGCCGCCGATGTGGATGCTGGTCACTTCCAAGGACGGCAAGATCGTCCCCTCCGCCTATGCCAAGGCGGCCAAATCCGCAGGCCTCAAGCTGATCACCTGGACGCTGGAACGCTCCGGCCCGCTGGCCGCGGGCGGCGGCTGGTACTTTCAATCGGTCTCGGGCCTCACCGCCGGCGACAGCATGTATTACCAGCTCTTGGACGTGCTGGCCCAGGACGTGGGGGTTGCGGGCGTCTTCTCCGACTGGCCCGCCACCGTCACCTATTACGCAAACTGCATGGGGCTCTGACCGCCGCCTCCGGCGGAGGGCGTCATAACCGGCCCTTCCCGGCCCGAGCGGCCGCCTCTTTAATTTCCGCATCAGAGATTTATGTTATTCTTCCCTCCGGCCCCGATTCCGCAGCATTGCGGGGTTGAGCCGCGCCAAGCGCCGTCCTAGATAGATGGTAAGTCCAAGGAGAAACCCATGTTCGGCATTCCCGGCAAACAGGCCGTGACCATGACCCCCAAGGCGGCGGCGCAGATCGCCAGGCTGATGGCCAAGGACGGCCATGCTGGCCTGCGCATCGGTGTCAAGAAGGGCGGCTGCGCGGGCATGGAATACACCATGGAATATGTCGATGAGCCGTCGCCGAATGACGAGGTTGTGGAACAGGACGGCGCCCGCATCCTGATCGCCCCGATGGCCCAGATGTTCCTGTTCGGCACCGAGATCGACTATGAGGTGACGCTGCTGGAAAGCGGTTTCAAGTTCAACAACCCCAACGTCGCAGAGGCTTGCGGTTGCGGCGAGTCGATCTCCTTCAAGGAGGTGCCAGGCGCCTGACCCGGCGCCGCAGCAGCACAGATACCGGGCGGGGCTTTCCCCGCCCTTTTACGTTTCCGGCAGGTCTTCAAGCGAATTGCACCGCCCCGCCGCCGGTGCTACCAGTCACGCCCAAACAGCACATTTCGGAGGCACCCCATGCGGCGGAAACTGGCAGCAGGCAATTGGAAAATGAACGGCACCGGCGCAAGCCTCGCGGAACTGGCGGCACTTGCGGAAAGCCATCCCTCCCCCGCCGCTGACATCCTGATCTGCCCGCCCGCCACGCTTCTGTCGCGCGCCGCGGACACCGCCCGGGGCAGCGCAGTCGCCATCGGCGGCCAGGAGTGCCACGCCAATGCGTCGGGCGCCCACACCGGGGATCTTTCGGCGGCCATGCTCAAGGACGCCGGCGCCGCCGCCGTGATCCTCGGCCACTCCGAACGCCGCGCCGACCATGGTGAAACGGACGCCCAGGTCTGCGCCAAGGCTGAGGCCGCCATCACCGAGGGCCTCACCGCCGTCATCTGCATCGGCGAAACCCTGGCCGAACGCGAGGCCGGCGACACGCTCAAGGTGGCTGGCACCCAGCTCGCAGGCTCCGTCCCCGCTTCGGCGACCGGCGCCAATACCGTGGTCGCCTATGAACCGGTCTGGGCCATCGGCACCGGCAAGGTCCCGACCCTGGAGCAGATCGCCGAGGTCCACAACTTCCTGCGCGCTGAACTCACCGCCCGCTTCGGCGCGGAGACCGCAGACAGCATCCGCCTGCTCTACGGCGGCTCGGTCAAGCCGTCCAACGCCGCGGAAATCTTTGCCGTCGCAGACGTCGACGGCGCGCTTGTGGGCGGCGCCAGCCTGAAGGCGGCCGATTTCTCCCCCATCATCGCGGCACTTGAGGCCAGCTAACCGGCGCTCTGCGGCGCGGCCCTCGGACTTGAGTATTTTCAGGAAAGATGAAGCCCTGGCTTTTTTCATCTTTCCGCAAATACTCCGGGGTGAATTGGCCAAAGGCCAAGAGGGGCAGCGCCCCTCCCCTGAAACGAAAAACGCCCCGGTCTCCCGGGGCGTTTCTTTTTGGCACTTACCTAGTTCGTTATGATCTCCGGCCCCATCACCGCATTTGGCAGCACGGTCGACAGCCAGGGCACATAGGTGATCAGGATCAGGAACACGAACAAAACCGCCAGGAACGGCAGCGCTGCCCGCACCACCCCCATCATCGGCATCCCCGCCACACCCGAGGTCACAAACAGGTTGAGGCCCACCGGCGGGGTGATCATGCCGATTTCCATGTTCACCACCATGATGATGCCCAGGTGGATCGGGTCGATGCCCAGCTCGATGGCAATCGGGAACACCAGCGGCGCCACGATCACCAAGAGGCCCGAGGGCTCCATGAACTGGCCGCCGATCAGCAGGATCACGTTGACGACGATCAGGAACATCACCGGCCCGAAACCGGCGGACAGCATCGCATTGGCGATATGCTGCGGCACTTGTTCGTCCGTCAGCACATGCTTCAGGATCAGCGCATTAGCGATCACAAACAGCAGCGTCACGGTCAGCTTGCCCGCTTCAAACAGCGTATGCTTGGTATCGCTGTGGAAGAAAGCCGTCACCAGCGCATAGGGTTTCTTCAGCAGCGGCGTCTTGGCCTCCCCCTCGCCATTCGACAGCGGCCCCATGTCCTTGTAGACAAAAGACGCGATCAGGAAAGCATAGACCGCCGCCACCGCCGCCGCTTCAGTCGGGGTGAAGATCCCGCCATAGATGCCGCCCAGGATGATCACGATCAGGAACAGCCCCCAGCCCGCTTCACGGCCTGAGGTAATGATCTCGCCCCAGCCCTTCCACTCGCCTTTGGGCAGGTTCTTGACCTTGGCCATCACATAGATGGTGACCATCAGGAACAAACCCGCCATCAGCCCCGGAATTACCCCCGCCAGGAACATCCGCCCCACGGAGACCTCAACCGCCGCCGCATAGACCACCATCACAATCGACGGCGGGATCAGAATGCCCAGGGTGCCAGCGTTACAGATCACGCCTGCCGCGAATTCCTTGGAATACCCGACCTGCCGCATGCCGGCGATCACGATGGAGCCAATGGCAACCACGGTCGCCGGCGACGACCCGGACAGCGCGGCAAACAGCATACAGGCAAACACGCCCGCAATTGCCAGCCCGCCCGGCAGATGGCCAACGCAGGCGATGGAAAAGCGGATGATCCGCCGCGCCACGCCGCCCGTCGTCATGAAGCTGGAGGCCAGGATGAAGAACGGGATCGCCAGCAGCGTGAAATGCCCTTCAAAGGCTTCAAACAGCGTGCCTGCGACTGACGCGAGCGAACTGTCGGAGTAGATCAGCAGAAAGATGGTGGAGCTGAGACCCAAAGACACCGCAATCGGCACCCCGATCAGCAACAGGCCGATCACCATCGCAAAGAGGATTACCACTTCCATCAGTCATGCTCCCCGCTCTGCGCCTGCACTTCTGCAATTTCATCTTCGACCTCGTGGCTGGCGACCAGCCGGTCGGCCTCGCCGCGGGCAATCTGGAATGCCGCCTGGATGAATCGGAACACCAGGAGCAGCATCGACACCGGCAGCACCACGTAAGGAACAACTTTCGGCAGTTTCTCGTAAGCGTCGCCGTAGTTGATCAGGTCCTCCAGGAACCGGAAGACCGCCACCATCGGCACGTCCTGCACCTCATAAAAGCTCTGGCTGCGCGCCTTCATGTCGAACCCGGTCGGGAACCAGCGCCCCGAAGTGGGCGGCAGGTCGGCAAACACCGCCCAATAGTCATAGGCGCCCTTCAATAGCAGCAGCGAGAACACGATGCAGCAGCCGGCGGCAAACAGCCCGACTGCGCGGCGCGCGCCGGGCGCCAGCATGTTGACGATGGCATCGACCCCCAGATGCGCATGGGTCTTGACCGCATATGACGCCCCCAAGAGCACCAGCCAGGCAAACAGGAACACGGTCAGCTCCAGCGCCCATAGAATGTTGGAATTGAACACAAACCGCGCGATCACATTGGCAAAGGTAATCGCCGTCATCAGCCCCAGCAGAAGCGCGATCAGGGTTTCTTCGAGTGAATTGATAAGCCCGCTCGGGCCGGTTCTGGACCCCGCCATGGCTGCCTCCCAATTTTTACGGAAAGGGTGCAGGCGGCGGATCCCCGCGCCGCCTGCCTGAGCCGGGGCGCCCGCGCGGGGCACCCCGGAGCGGCCTGGTTTACAGGCCTGCGTTGATGGCTTGCGCCGCGTCGATCTTTTCCTGGCCGACGTCGCCTGCAAATTTCTCCCACACCGGCTTCATCGCCTCGACCCAGGCCGCGCGCTGCTCAGGCGTCAGTTCGCGCACCACGCCGCCGGCGTCGATGATCGCCTGGCGCGCTTCACCGTTCACCTTGGTCGACTCGGCGTTGCGCACCGCGGTCACCTCGTTGAGGATGGTCAGGAACTGGTCACGCACTGCCGGATCCAGGCTGTCCAGCCAGTCCACGGAGGTCACCACCAGGTAATCCAGCGCGCCGTGGTTGGTCTCGGTGATGCCGTCCTGCACCTCAAAGAACTTCTTGCCGTAGATGTTGGACCAGGTGTTTTCCTGCCCGTCCACAACACCCTGCTGCAGCGCGCCGTACACTTCGGAGAACGCCATTTTCTGCGGGCTGCCGCCGATCGCTTCCATCTGCGCCACCAGCACGTCAGAGGACTGCACACGGAACTTCAGCCCGTTGGCATCCGTGGGCTCGACCAGCGGCTTGTTGGCGGACATCTGCTTCATGCCGTTGTGCCAGTAGCCCAGGCCCTGCAGGCCGCGGCGCTGCATCGAGTCCAGCATGTCCTGGCCGGTCTCAGACGCCTGGAACGCATCCACCGCTTCGATGTTCTTGAACATGAACGGCAGGTCGAACAGGCGGAACTGCTTGGTGAATTTCTCGAACTTCGACAACGAGGGCGCGGCCAGCTGCACGTCGCCCTGCAGCATTGCCTCCAGCACCTTGTTGTCATTGTACAGGGTGGAGTTCGGATAGACCTCCATGCACATGGTGCCGTCCATTTCTTCGTTCACGCGCTTTTCCAGCAGCGAGGCCGCAATCCCCTTGGGGTGCTTGTCGGTGTTGGTGACGTGGCTGAATTTCACCACGATCTCGCCGTCGTCACAGGCCGCGCTTGCGGCGCCTGCGGTAACGGCCAGTGCCAATGCGGTGGCGGCGGTTGTCAGGAATTTCATGGTTTTTCCTCCCAGAAAAATCGTCTGTAAATCCGATGGTGCGCTCAGCGCAGGGCTGAGGCCTGGGCAAAGCATCCCAAGTTGCGGAAAACCGCTCAACAGTTGATTCGGGAATCACCAGAGCGTGGGATTCTCCACGTCTTTGCATGGGTTTACGGGGCACGTCTAAGACGCATCAGCAGCGCTTTCCGCAAGCTGTGCGAAATCCCGCACAGGGCTTTCCGGGCTTTGTGCGGAAAACCGCACAAATGTTAGCGCCGGACAGCCAGACACGGGAATCGCTTCCTTCTTCTGGCTGAAAATATCCCCGCCGGAGGCAACTCGCCTCTCCCAATGCGCCCCGGCCCGGGGTGTTGCGTCCCCACCGTACGCACTGCTTGCGCCTCCTTAACCCGGGCTTGCGATACTCAATCCCGTCGCGACACCGGTGCGGACTGACACCCCGCACCACCAGGAGATCACAGGGCCCCCGAGACCACCTCTTCATTGGGTGCAGGGGCGTCCCGCATCGAAGGCTTCAGCGGACACGGGGGTTTGCGACCCCCGTCCTCCCTCCGCCCATGGCCCACCCCAGGGCTTCCCGGCGGCGCCGCCTCCTTAACGACCCCGGCCCAAACGCCGGACCGGACGAACCGCAAGGCCCCCAGCCCAGCTGCCCTCAGCGGCGGTAATCCTCGGGCCGGATGCCATAGCGGGCCAGCTTATCGTAAAACGTCTTGCGCGGCAGCTTCAGGGCTTCCGCGGCCGCAGCCGCGCGCCCGTTGGCCCGCCCCAGCGCCGCAATCAGCAGCGAGCGCTCCACCTGCGCCATCTGCTCTGCCAGCCCCAACCCGGCGACAGCGGCCGCCTCCTCCGGCATCCCCAGCACAAACCGCATCGCCGCCGACATCAGCGACCGTGCATTGCCCGGCCAGTCCTGCGCCATCAGCGCGGCCAGATGATCCTGGCTGATCTCCGGCGCCCCGATCCCCGCCTGCTCTGCAGCCTGCGCCACGTAGTGGCGGAACAGCACCGGGATGTCGCCGGGGCGTTCAGCCAGCGAGGGGATCCGCACCCGCATCACATCCAGCCGGTAAAACAGATCGGCGCTGAACCCGCCCGCCTCTGCCCTGCCTGCCAGATCAGCGCTGGAACCCGCGATGATCCGCACCCCGCCGCCCTGCTCCAGCTGCGCCAGCAGCGCATACTGCGCCGCCTCCGGCAGCGCCTGCACCTCATCCAGGAACAGCGAGCCGCCCGCCGCCTCCTGGCACAGCTCCGCCACGGTTTCCGCCACCAGCCCGGCGGCCGGGCGCTTCACAAAGGGCCCCTGCGCGGCGGGTGACATCAGATGGATGACCTCCGCCACCTTGGAAATGCCGCTGCCCGGCGCACCGGTGACCAGCACCTCTGCGCCCGTCGGCGCCACCGCCCGCACCCGCTGGCGCATTTCCTTGGCCTGCGGCGAGGTCCCGAACAGCAGCCGCGCCGCCGGGTCGCCGGTCTCCAGCTGGTGCTTCAGCCGCCGGTTCTCCAGCACCAGCGCCCGGGTCTTCAGGGCGCGCTCCAGCACCGGCAGGAAGTCGGCGGGCGCACAGGGCTTCTCCAGGAAATCAAAGGCGCCCTGCGACATTGCCTTCACCGCCATCGGAATGTCGCCCTCGCCGGTCAGCAGCACCACCGGCAGTTCCTCGTCGGCGCCGCGGGCATAGTCCAGCAGGTGAAACCCGTCCCGCCCCGGCATCCGGATGTCCGACACGATAATGCCGTCAAACGCGCGCGTGATGTGATCCTTCGCCGCCACAAACGACCCGCAGGCCACCACATCCAGATCGTTCAGCTCCAGCGTCTGTGCCAGCGCCTCGCGCACCGCCGCGTCATCATCTACCAGCAGCACCTTGCGGGTCATGCGGCATCCCCCTTCTCTTCGCCTTCGCGCCACGGCTCCAGCTCCACCGTGAACACCGCACCGCCGCCGGTGTTGGCACCGCGGATATTGCCGCCAAAGCTCTGCACCAGACCGTATGAAATTGACAGCCCCAGGCCCATGCCCTCGGAACTGCCCACCGCCTTGGTGGAGTAGAACGGATCGAACATCTTCTCCGGCTCCTTGATGCCGGGGCCGCTGTCCTGCACCCGCACCAGCAGCCGCGGGCCAATGTCGACAGAGATCGAGATCACCTTCTCCACCTGCCCCTGCATGGCATCTGCGGCATTGTTGATCAGGTTCACAAAAACCTGCGTCAGCCGCACCTCGCCGCCCCAGGCAAATACCGGTCCGCCAAAGGCTTCCGGGGTCCAGCGCAGGTCAATCTGGTCGGTTTTCAGCCGCGGCGCCGTCAGCTCCACCGCCGCACCGATCACCTGCAGCAGATCCACCTGCCCCATCGGCTCGCTCTCATTGCGCACGAAGGCGCGCAAATTCTTGATGATCCGCGCCATCCGCGCCGCCATGTCCGCGATCCGGCCCAGGTTTTCCCCCGTGCGCTCCGCCTTGCCGCGCTGCAGGAAGGCAGCACCGTTCTCGGCATATTGCTGGATTGCCATCAGGGGCTGGTTCAGCTCATGGCTGATTCCTGCCGACATCTGGCCCAGCGCCGACAGCTTGCCCGCCTGCACCAGTTCCTGCTGCGCGCGCTTCAAGGCGGCCTCGGCCTCCTCGCGCTCGCGCACCTCGCGGCGCAGCTGGGCGTTGGCCGCCGACAGGTCGCGGGTGCGCTGCCCGACGCGGCATTCCAGCACCGCATTGGCCTCCGCCAGGGTGCGGCGGCGTTCCATCACGATGAACAGCATGGCACCAAACGCCAGGCACACCGCCGCCAGCGCCGCTGCCTGCAACAGCGCGATCCGCCGGGCCGGCGCCACATCCACCAGGATTTCGCCGGTCATGCCGATGACCGGCAGCCCCACTGTCAGATGCAGCGCCTGCGCAGGCAGATAGGGGCCGCCCTTCAGCGACCAGATTTCATGCCCGGCGTAATACTCCCGGCCTGTCACCCGCGGGCTCTGCCCGTCCGCGCCGCGCCGCCAGAACAACAGCTCCGACCGGTTGGCGATGAACACCTCGCCGCCTTCATCGGTAAAGAACACCGCAGGCAGCGAGCCGCGCCAGGTCTGCTCCACATCGCCCACATCCGCGACCACCACCAGCGCGCCCCGCACCCGGCCATCCGCGGCAAAGGCAGGGGCCGCATAGAAATAAGCCCGCTTGCCGCCCGCCTGCAGCACCCCGTGGCCGGTACCCAGCGCGCCCTGCGTGGCGCGGACAAAGTAATCCTCCGCCGCGACGCTGGCGCCGGTCACCCCTTCGGCCGCCGCCAGCACCCGCCCGTCCGCAGCGGCAAAGAACACATCCAGCGCCGCGGTCTTGTCGGCAACCGCGCGCAACAGCTCCGCCGCCATCTGCCGCGCTGCGGGCGCCGCAAGATCCGCCAATGCCGGATGCTCCGCCGTCAGAACGGCCAGCTCCTGGTAGACCTGCAGCTGGGTGCTGACCCGGTCCGAGGCCAGCGCCAGATCCGCCGCGCTGCGCTCTGCCAGGCCGTTCAGCGCCTGCCGGTAGCCATAGGACCAGACCGCAAGCGCCAGCGCCGCCACCGCGGCAAGGAACCCGGCAGGCAGGCTCCAGCGAAGGTAATGCTGTGTTTTCATTACGGCAGATTATCAAAGCGCCCCTTGCATTGACCAGATGCAACGGCAACATCCGGTACATGAAAACGCTGATCCAGTCCCCGACCGATCCCGCCTTTGTGCAGGACCCCTATGCTTTCTACGCCGCAGCCCGGGAACAGGGCCAGTTGCACCGCTGGCAGGACTTCGGCATGGTGGCCGCCTTCGGCCATTCCGCGGTGCATATGCTGCTGCGCGACCGCCGTTTCGGCCGCGAGCTGCCCGCGGAACTGCGCACACCCGGCCCCGCCCACCTGGCCCCCTTTCTGGCGGCAGAGGCGCATTCGATGCTGGAGGCCGAGCCGCCGCGCCACACCCGCCTGCGCAAACTGGTGCTGCGTGCCTTCACCTCGCGCGGGATCGCGGCGCTGGAACCGGGCATCCGCAGCCTGTGCCACCAGCTGACCGATGCCTTCCCGGACCAGCCCTTCGACCTGCTGGAGGCCTATTGCACCCAGGTGCCGGTCACCACCATCTGCCGCCTTCTAGGCGTGCCGGAGGAGATGGGCCCCCGCCTGGTGGACTGGTCGCACAAGATGGTGGCGATGTACCAGGCCGCGCGCACCGAGGCGGCGGAACACGCGGCGGCGCAGGCGGCGCAAGAGTTCACGGACTTCCTGCGCGGCTACATTGAAATCCGCCGCAGCCAGCCCCGCGACGACCTGATCACCCGTCTGATCGCCGCTGAGGAAGAAGGCGACACGCTGTCAACGGACGAGCTGATCGGCACCTGCGTGCTGCTGCTGAACGCGGGCCACGAGGCCACCGTCCACGCATTGGGCAACGGTGTGAAGACGATGCTGCAGCAGGGCTGGAACCCGGACTGGCTGGCGCCCGAAGGCATCGAACGGCTGGTGGAGGAAATCCTGCGCTACGACCCGCCGGTGCATCTGTTCACCCGCTACGCCTATGAGGAGGCAGAGGTCTTTGGCCATACCTTCCAGCGCGGCGATCAGGTGGCGCTGCTCCTGGGTGCGGCCAACCGCGACCCCAAGGTTCTGGACAGCCCGGAGCGTTTCGACCCAGCCCGCCCGCCCAAGGTGAACAAGAGCTTTGGCGGCGGCCTGCATTTCTGCGTCGGCGCGCCGCTGGCCCGGCTGGAAATGCAAATCGCCCTGCCGATCCTGTTCGAACGCTGCCCCGGCCTGAAACTGGCGGCGCAGCCGGAGTACGCAAACACCTACCATTTCCACGGGCTCACCCGGCTGCTGGTCACCCGCAGCTGAAGACCCGGGCGCTCCCGCCCGCGCCGCGGGGATCACAGATCCCCTTGCGCGGTTGGGCCGGGCGCCGCTGGCGCGGCGCGGCGCCCTCCCCATTTCACTTTTCGCAAAATACTCCGGGGGTGAGGCGCCTCGGCGCCGAGGGGGCAGCGCCCCCTTTCGCGCCCTTCCGCGCCCGGCCGGGATGTCACTCCGGCAAGGCAGGCAGGGCCGCCATGCCCGGGCTGTTCAGCAGCCACCTCCGGAAGGCAGCCACCTTGGGATCATTCCACTTCTGCCGCTCGCCAATCAGCGCATAGGATCCTTGCGGGGTAGCGCAGGCCATCTCCGGGAAGGGCAGCACCAGATCCCCCCGCTCCAGTTCATCGCGGCACAGGACCAGATCCGCCATCACCACGCCGGTGCCGATCACCGCGGCGCGGGTGGCCATATCGAGATTGGGAAACACCTCGCCGCCGGCCGGGTCCACCCCATCCACCCCGAAATGCTGCAGCCAGGTGTGCCAGTCCTGGCGGCGCGGGGTTTCGTGCAGCAGCCTGAGCCCCGCCAGCGCCGCCGGCCCCTCCGCCAGATCCGGCAGCAAAGACGGAGCGCAGGCAGGCGAGAGGATCATGCCGAACAGCGGCATGACCTCGATATCCGCAGGCCGTCCCGGGATGTTTTCCAGCGAGATGCCAAGATCGTACTCCGACCTTTCAAACCCATTGCTGCCATAGAAGTCGGTGGCCAGCCGCAGGGTGATCTCCGGATGCGCGGCGCGGAACAGCTCCAATTGCGGCAGCAGCCAGCGCAGCGACAGGGTCGGCGGGCAGATCACCCGCAGTTCGGAGGCATCCGCCGCGATCCGCTCCACCTCGTGCAGCATCTTGGCAAAGGCCTCTGTCAGCACCGGATAAAGCCGCCGCCCGGCCTCCGTCAGCTCCACCCCGCGGGCATGGCGGTGGAACAGCTGCACGCCGATGTGCTCCTCCAGGATCTTGATCTGGCGGCTGACGGCGCCGCGGGTCACGAACAGCTCCTCCGCGGCGGCGATATAGCCCTGGTGGCGTGCGGCGGCCTCAAAGGCGCGCAGGGAATTGAGGGGCGGCAGGCGCATCAGATCACCATGGGTCAGTTTTCCTGATCCATGGTGGAGATTAACTGGTTTGCGCGCAAGCCCCTGCGGGCGGTACCTCTGTCATCCAGATTGGAGGGACTGTCATGGTTACTGAATTCGGACATGCGGGAGCGCAGCCCGCCGCCTCTATGGCCAGCCGCGTCCTTCGTTGGATCGCGGGCTTTCTCGGGTCGAGGAAAACTCACCCATGCATATCCGCACTGCGTCAGGAGGTGCAGGTGCCGCGCCGCGATCTGGAACGGCTGAGCGAAATCTCTCCGCACCTTTTGGCGGATATTGGCGTGAAGCCGGAGAGCGCCGCCGGGGAGACCTCCCCCTGGCGGCTGGAAGACGGGCGGCATCTGCTGCTGCGCCCGCCTTTGTAACAGAGCCGCCCGGCCGTCCCATGGCCGGGCCGCAGCCGCGCGCGCCTTCAGCTGCCCAGCGGCAGCATGGTGGTCGACTTGATCTCCTCCATCGACAGAAGCGCGGTCACATTGTGCACTTTCACCTCTGAAATCAGCGCCTGATAGAAGACGTCATAGGCACGCGCGTTCTGCACCCGCACCTTTAGAATATAGTCGATGTCGCCCGCCAGCCGGTGCGCCTCTTGCACCTCCGGGCGTTCCTGCAGCGCCTTCAGGAACTTGGCCTGCCATTCCGCCTCATGCTCCGAAGTGCGGATGAGGACAAAGAAACAGGCCTCGAACCCCAGGGAATCCGCATCCAGCAGCACCGTCTGCTGGCCGATCACCCCGGCCTCTTTCAGCTTGCGGATGCGATTCCACACCGGGGTCTTGGAGGACCCCACCCGGCGGGCTATTTCATCCAGCGACTGGCTGGCGTCGCGCTGCAGTTCAGCCAGAATTTTCCGGTCCGTGCCGTCGATCCGCACCGTCATTCCTGTTTTCTCCTTATGTGAGGACCAATCGGCCCGGCGTCGCGCCCCAGAAAAACCAATGTTCTTATTTCTGCGCCCATATAGCGCAATACCGGGAATATTTCCTATATCTACCCCCAAGTCAAACGCACTCAGAGGGTCAAAGGAATGTCCGCACCATCGACACATGCTGCCAATGCCGCCACTCACGTCCGTGGCAGCATGGACTGTATGGTTGCAGGCCAGGTGTGCTTTGCGGGCTCCGGCCCCGGCGATGCAGAGTTGCTGACCCTGAAGGCCCTGCGCGCCCTGCAAGCCGCCGATGTGATCCTGCACGACCGTCTGGTCAGTGCAGAGATCCTGCAACTGGCTGGCCCGCAAGCGGTGCTGGAAGATGCCGGCAAGGAAGGCTTTGGCGCCCAGGTCTCTCAGGCGGACATCAACGCCCGCCTGGTTGAACTGGCCAAGCAGGGCAAGAAGGTGCTGCGTTTGAAGGGCGGCGATCCGGCGATCTTTGCCCGCCTGGATGAAGAGCTGACCGCCTGCGAGGAAGCGGGCATCGCTTACAGCATCATCCCCGGCATCACCGCCGCCTCCGCAGCCGTGGCCGCCATCGGCCAGAGCCTGACGCAGCGCGGCCGCAACACTTCGGTCCGGTTCCTGACCGGCCATGCGATGAGCGGCTTTGCCGATCACGACTGGGCTGCACTGGCGCGCCCGGGCGAGGTTGCCGCCGTGTACATGGGCAAGAAGTCCGCCCGCTTTGTGCAGGGCCGCCTGATCATGCATGGCGCCGCGCGCTCTACGCCGGTCACGATCATCGAAAACGCCTCGCGCCCCGAACAGCGGGTGCTGGAAACCAATCTGGACCGCCTGCCCGCCGACCTCGACGCGGCTGGTTTTGACGGCCCTGCCCTTACATTCCTGGGCCTTGCGCCGCGCAAAGCGGCCCAGGCCCTGAACGATCTCAAAACGGAGCTTGCATAATGGCCCGCGCTTTTACGCCCAAAGTCATCACTGCCAACGACCTGCTCGAAGGCGACGTGATCTACTTCACCGCTGAAAACACCTGGACCCGGCACATGTCCGAGGCCGAGCTGATCACCGATGAGGCCGAAGCCCAGCTGCGCCTGATCGAAGCGGAGAAGCAGAACATCAAGATCGTCGGCGCCTATCTGGCCGACGCCAAGGCAGGCCCGAACGGCCCCGAGCCGACCCACTTCCGCGAGGAATTCCGCCGCACCGGCCCCTCGAACTACTTCCATGGCAAGCAGGAGGCGCAAGCCAATGTATAAGTACAACGAGTTTGACGAAGCCTTCCTGGCTGAACGCAACGCCCAGTTCCGCGCCCAGGTCGAGCGCCGCATCGACGGCTCCCTTACCGAGGAAGAATTCCGCCCCCTGCGCCTGATGAATGGCGTCTATCTGCAGCTGCATGCCTATATGCTGCGGGTTGCGATCCCCTATGGCACCCTGAACCCCGATCAGATGCGCGCCCTGGCGCTGCTGGCCGAGAAGTGGGACCGCGGCTATGGCCATTTCACCACCCGCCAGAACATCCAGTACAACTGGCCGAAACTGCGCGACCTGCCGGACATGCTGGACGCGCTGGGTAAGGTTGGCCTGCACGCCATCCAGACCTCGGGCAATACCATCCGCAACACCACCGCCGACCATTTCGCCGGCGCAGCTGCGGAAGAAGTCACCGACCCGCGCCCCTATGCCGAGCTGATCCGCCAGTGGTCCACCGACCACCCGGAATTCCAGTTCCTGGGCCGCAAGTTCAAGATCGCCATCACCGGCAGCGACACTGACCGCGCCGTGATCAAGGCGCATGACGTGGGCCTGCAGGTGGTTGAGCAGGACGGCCAGATCGGTTTCAAGGTCATCGTTGGCGGCGGCCTCGGCCGCACCCCGATGATCGGCAAGACCCTCCGCGAGTTCCTGCCGCAGGCGGATCTGCTGCCCTATCTGGAGTCGGTTCTGACCGTCTACAACGTGCTGGGCCGCCGCGACAACAAGTACAAGGCGCGCATCAAGATCACCGTCTCGGAAAACGGCATCGACACCTACCGCGCGATGACCGAGGAAGCCTTCCTCACCATCCGCGGCCAGTACGACGGCACCGACCAGCAGCTGCTGGAAGAGATCAAGGCGCATTTCACCGCGCCGGAGTTCCGCTCGGGTTCCACTGAGGCGTTCGACACCGCCTATGAGAACGACCCGGTGTTCCGCGCCTGGGCTGACACCAACCTGGATCAACACCGCGCCGAAGGCCACGCCATCGCCACCATCTCGATCAAGGCGCATGGCGCGACCCCGGGCGATGCCTCGGCGGAGCAGATCCGCGTGATGGCGGACCTGGCCGAACAGTATGGTTATGGCGAGCTGCGCATCAGCCACCAGCAGAACGTGATCCTGCCGCATGTCCACAAATCGGACCTGCCCGCGATCCACGCCAAGCTGAAAGAGCATGGGCTGGCCACTGCCAACCTGGGCCTGATCTCGGACATCATCGCCTGCCCCGGCATGGACTACTGCAACCTGGCCACCGCCCGCTCGATCCCGGTCGCGCAGGAGATTGCCACCCGCTTTGACGAACTGAAGCTGGAGCATGACATCGGCCACCTGCAGATCAAGATCTCGGGCTGCATCAACGCCTGCGGCCACCACCATGTGGGCCACATCGGCATCCTGGGCCTGGACCGCGCTGGCGTCGAGAACTACCAGATCACCCTGGGCGGCGACGCATCCGAGAATGCCGCCATCGGCACCCGCACCGGCCCCGGTTTCGCCTATGACGAGATCGTGCCTGCGGTGGAGCGGATCGTGGAGACCTATCTGGCAGTGCGCGAGCACGCGGAAGAGACCTTTATCGAGACCTACCGCCGGGTTGGCATGGATCCCTTCAAGGCCGCGCTTTACCCCGAGGCCGCAAAGAAAGTCGCCTGATCTGATGTTCCAGACAGCCGGAAACAAGCCCGCCGGGGAAGCAGAGCTTCTCCGGGACCGGGAGCTGGCCGCCAAGGCGGAGGCGCTGAATGCGCGCTTCCGCCACCATTCGGCCACCTCGGTGATGGAGGGCGCATTGCGGGACGCGGGCCATATCGCCCTGGTCTCCTCTTTCGGCGCGGAATCCGTGGTGCTGCTGCACATGGCCGCGATCATCGACCCGATGACCCCGGTTGTGTTCGTGGACACCGAGCTCTTGTTCACCGAAACGCTGATCTATCAGCAGGAAGTGAGCGAACGCCTGGGTCTGCGCAATGTGCGCATCATCCGCGCCGACGACATCGCCGAAAAGGACCCCTACGGGGCCCTCAAGTTCAGCGACAAGGACGCCTGCTGCACCCTGCGCAAGACGGTGCCGCTGCAAAAGGCGCTGGCGAACTACGATGGCTGGATCACGGGGCGCAAGCGGTTCCAATCCGGCACCCGTGCGGCGCTGGAGTTCTTCGAGGTCGAAGAAGGCACCGGACGGCTCAAGATCAATCCGCTGGCCCATTGGGCGCCCGAGGACGTGCGCGCCTATATGGACGAGAACCGCCTGCCCCGCCATCCGCTGGTGGCCAAGGGCTACCCTTCGATCGGCTGTGCGCCCTGCACCAGCCCGGTCAAGGAAGGCGAAGACCCGCGCGCCGGCCGGTGGCGCGGCGAGAACAAGGAAGAATGCGGCATCCACGTGGTGGACGGCCAATTCGTACGCACAGGAGCGTGAGTGAGATGACTGTTATCGTGACCGACACTGGCTTTGCTGCCGACGACTGGACCGGCGGCTTTGACGGCGCCAACGTGCTGGAGCTGGCCTCGGATGCCAACCTGAACGAGGTGTCGCTGGACGGCGTGGAGCTGGTGCGGATCAGCTTCCCCAGCTTTGCAGACGGGCGCGGCTTTACCCTGGCCCGCCAGCTGCGGCTGAAAGGCTATGAGGGCCGCCTGCGCGCCTTTGGCCATGTGATCGCCGACCAATACGCCATGGCCCGCCGTTCCGGCTTTGACGAGGTGGAACTGACTGACGAGCTGGCCGCCCGCCAGCCCGAAGACCAGTGGCTGGCCCGTGCCAACTGGAAGGACCACAGCTACCAGGCCCGCCTGCGCGGCAGCACCGCTGCCCGCTAAGCCAGCCAGCCCCCGAACCCGGGGAAATCCTTTGCCAGACCGGTTCCGTTGCGTCCAGCACGGGGCCGGTTTCGCAAAACAAGGGGTTTCCCTGACATGTATCAAAGACTAATCAGAGGTGCCGGCTACTCCTCCGGCAGTGCAACCGATGAATGAGATGACACCCGTGACCGACACAGCAACCGACCCGAAACCGGCCAAAGCCGTGCCGGCCCTGCCCGACGCGCAGACCGTCACCCAGGTGAAACACTGGACCGACCGGCTGTTCTCCTTCCGCTGCACCCGGCCTGCCTCCCTGCGCTTCCGCTCCGGTGAGTTCGTGATGATCGGCCTGATGGGCGACCCGGACCCCAAGACCGGCAAGCAGAAGCCGCTGCTGCGCGCCTATTCCATCGCCTCGCCCTCCTGGGACGAGGAAATGGAGTTCTACTCGATCAAGGTGCAGGACGGCCCGCTGACCTCCAAGCTGCAGCACATCAAGGAAGGCGACGAGATCATCCTGCGCCCCAAGCCCGTCGGCACCCTGGTGCATGACGCGCTGGTTCCGGGCAAGCGGATCTGGTTCTTTGCCACCGGCACCGGTTTTGCCCCCTTTGCCTCGCTGCTGCGCGAGCCGGAAACCTATGAGAAATTCGACGAGGTGATCATCACCCACACCTGCCGCGAAGCAGGCGAGCTGACCTATGGCCGCGAACTGATCGAGAGCCTGAAGGACGACGAGCTCTTGAACGAGGTGATCGGCGAAGGTTTCTGGAAGAAGATCAAATACTACCCGACCACCACCCGCGAAGAGAGCCCCAAGATGGGCCGCATCACCGACCTGATGCGTTCCGGCGAGGCCTTTGCAGATCTCGGCGTGCCGCCGCTCAACCCGGAAAGCGACCGGGCAATGATCTGCGGCAACCTGGCCTTCAACCTCGAGCTTAAGGATCTGTTCGAGAACACCTATGGGCTGGAAGAAGGCGCCAACTCCAAGCCAGCGCACTTTGTGGTGGAAAAAGCCTTCCTGGACTGATCCGCATAGCCAGACAGCATTCCTCAAAGGCCGCACCGGTTCTGGTGCGGCCTTTTCCGTTGGACTTGTCAAATTCCAAAACATTCGCAAAGATCGCATTGGGACAATTTATGGTTTATTATTGGAAGGTGTTTTTTAATGGCTGTTTGGATTGGAACGTTGAATGGCGACTTCTATGACGGCACCGCAGAGGCGGATCAGTTAAACGGCAAGGCAGGGAATGACCGGATCCGCGGCTTCGGCGGGGACGATGCCATTGCCGGGGAAAACGGGCATGACACGCTGGAAGGCGGCGGCGGCAACGACACCCTCAACGGCGGCACCGGGGACGACAGCCTGAGCGGCGGCGCGGGCGACGACATGCTGATCGGCGCAGACGGCAGCGACACGCTGTTTTCCGGTGACGGCTACGACACACTGGACGGCGGCGATGGCGATGACGTCCTGCATGTGGACGGTCCCGGAAGTAAAAGCGTGAGCGGCGGCTGGGGCACCGACACATTTGTTGCCGATCTGTCCTGGGCGGAAGACGGGGCATGGCTGCGCACCCATTCCGCCAACGGCAACAGCCTGCAAATCATCAGCAACGGGCAGTTCCTGCTGAACGTGCAGCTGCCTGGTGTTGTGTGGGAGGAAGGCGCCTCCCAGCCACTCGCCAATGGCATCGAACAGGCGGATGTGACCGGCGGGTCCGGCAACGACACGCTGAACGGCTACGCAGGCAACGACACCCTGCGCGGGATGCAGGGCGACGATTCAATCGCGGGGTTCTTTGGCGATGATCTGCTGCAAGGCGGCGGCGGCAACGACCGGCTTGGCAACATTTACAATTTCTCTGTCACAGGCCTGGACCGGTCCGGCCTGGACCGGATTCTGGGCGGCACCGGCAACGACACCGTGAGCTTGGTCCACACCATCGCCGCGGGCGGCGATCAGGAATCCGCCGACGGCGGCGCCGGCCAGGACCACCTGGTGCTGGCAATCGCCGGGGACGAACACAGGGACATTGCCTTCCGGTCCGGCCAGGATCTTGTCCTGGAGGACGGGATGACCGCGCGGAACTTTGAAAACTTCAGCCTGATCAGCCATGGCGGCAATGACACGCTGCGCCTCTCCGCGCTGGATGCGGGCGCCTATGAGTGGCGGGCCGGCGAAGGCACCGACCGTCTGGTTTTGGACCTGCGCGGGATGCAGGGCGAGGCCAGCTTCGGCTACCGGCACGAAACCCTGTCCGGCCAATGGAACCGGGACGGCGGCACCACCACGATGGCGTTTTCATCCATTGAGCGGGTCAGCATCACCGGCAATGGCGCGGCAAACGGGCTGCTGGGGCTGGACGGGCGCGACACGCTGAAAGGCGGCGGCGGCAACGACACGCTTTTGGGCGGCGGCGGCAGGGACAAGCTGCTGGGCGGCGGCGGCTTTGACCGGCTGCACGGAGGCGGCGGCCGCGACAAGCTCAAGGGCGGCAACCGCAGCGACAGCCTCGAAGGCGGCAGCGGCAACGACCGCCTGACCGGCGGCAGCGGCGCGGACACATTGGACGGCGGCACCGGCAACGACCGGCTGACCGGCGGCAGGGGCGACGACGTCCTCCTGTTCCACGGGGAGACCGGCAGCGATGTGATCACCGACTTCAGAGCCGGATCGGACAAGCTCTCTCTTCTTGGCTACGGCGGTTTTGAAGAGCTGAACTTTGCCGAAAGAAACGGCGCCGTGGAGATTACCAGCGACGACGGGCTGCTGGATATCACTGTGCTGAACATGACCGTGGACACGCTCTATGATGCCGGCAATTTCCTGTAGGGGCTGGCCTTGAGCGGGTCAGCAGGCGGGGTGCCTGCCCCATTTTTGACACTGATTTGACGGGCGGCTGCCGCGACCCGTTTATCATTTGTTGGGGATGATTCTGTATTCCGGTTGCTGAGATCCAGAACGGAGCAGCTGACAATGCAGAATGAAATGGCCACCGGGCAATCCCCCGTCTTCCAGTCCGTCCGCACCGAGGCGGGCAAAGCCCGAGTCAAGGCGGCCCTGGCAGGGTTTCAGAACCGCCCCGGCCAGGTGCAGCCCTCCATCCCGGAGAAGATCGCGGCGGTCAAGGCACGCTATGACGCCCGCGCCATCACCCCCGCCGGCATTGATGAGATGTTCGATGCGCTGGTGCAGGCGGGCCAGCCGGTGACCGCGCCGATGCTGCTGCTGAACTCCATGGGGCTGAAATTCCGCAGCCATCTGGCCGGCCTCACCGGCAGCGCCTATGACGGGTCGAAACCGCTGGACCTGGCAGGCGTGGCGCAATTGCAGATCCAGCGCGCCCGCAAGTCAGGCGGCAGCGCCGGCGGCTGGGAAAGCTTCCTCGCCTTCCTGGCGCCGCAGCCGCAAACTGCGGGGCACTCCCCCATGGATCACATGGCCCGCGTCGCCCAGCAGGCCCAGGCCCGTCCCCACTGATCCTGTCTTGCAACCGGCGCCGGGATCCGCCCGCCGCCGGTTTTGTTTTGCCAGGGCGAACGCCCGGCCTTGTCAGTTGCTGCCTGCGGTGCTGTCGGTCTCCGCGGTGCCGGGCTGCTCCAGCAGGCCCTCCACCGCCTCATTGACGCTGTCCAGCGCCTCAGAGGCCGCGTCCTGCGCCGCCTCCGCTGCTGCTGTGCCGGCATCAGCGGCGGCATTGGCAGCCTCGCCCGCCTGATCCACAGCGCTGCCGGCCGCATTGGCCGCATCAGACGCCGCATCCGCCGCGGCATCAGCGCTGTCCGAGGCCGCATCCGCCCCCTGCTGCACCGCGTCCGAGGCGGCATCCGCAGTGCCCTGCGCCGCATCAACTGCGCCGTTCACGGCCTCTGCTGCTGCATCGGCCGCTTCATTCACCGTGTCCTGCACCGCATCCGCCGCGGCCCCTGCGGCCTCGGCACCGGCCTCAACCGCCTCTTCCACAGCGGTGGCGGCATCCTCCGCCGCCTGCTCGGCAGCCGCCGCGGGCTCCTCAGCCGCTTCCGGCTCGGTGCTGCTCTGCTCTTCCTGCAGCGCCGGCTGTTCCTGCGCATCCGCCGGCACCGGCTCCTGCGCCTCCTGGCCTGTCAGCAGCACATAGCCGCCCACTGCCGCGGCCCCCAGGGCAATCAGGATAACTAGCTGTTTCATATTCCACTCCTTCCTTCTTCCGGCCGCACCCGGGCCGGGCCGCGTCCTCTGCGGCGTCTGCCTGCCACATGGCGCTCCGCCCGGCCCGGCTCAAGGGGGAAGTTCGCGCTTTCGGCGTCACGGGCGGGCCGCTGCCGCCGCCAGGTGCAAAACTGGCGGAACGCCGCCGCAATCCTGTGTTTTCAAACCGTTGCCTTGGCGCGGCCAAACCGCCTTTTGCGCCTGTTTTAAGGGCCTTTTGCAACATGCGGCCTTGAAAAGCGGCTTTCCTGCCGCCATACCGCCCATAAGCCTTGAATCACACGCGCGGGGGCAGTAGCGTTCCCGCACTTTTTGCAATGACAGAAGGATCGCAGTCATAGCCCGCAGACCTCATAACGCGCCGCCGCAACGCGACACCGGCCCGCGCGTCAACGAAAAAATCCGCGCCCCCGAAATCCGCCTGATCGGCGCCGATGGCGAAAACGTCGGGGTTGTGCACCCGGCCAAGGCCATGGACATGGCGGCAGAGGCCGGATTGGATCTGGTTGAAATCTCGCCCAATGCCAACCCGCCCGTGTGCAAGATCATGGACTTCGGCAAGTTCAAGTACGAACAGCAAAAGCGCGAGAGCGAAGCCCGCAAGAAGCAGAAGATCATCGAGATCAAAGAGGTCAAGTTCCGCCCCAATACGGACACTCATGACTACGACGTGAAAATGCGCAATGTGGTCAAGTTCCTGGAAAACGGCGACAAGGTGAAGGTCACCCTGCGCTTCCGCGGCCGCGAAATGGCGCACCAGAACCTCGGCCGCGAGCTGCTGGAACGGGTCGCCGAGGACACCAAGGAAATCGGCAAGGTCGAGAACTTCCCCAAGATGGAAGGCCGCCAGATGATCATGCTGATCGGCCCGCTGGCCAAGAAATAATCCGTCTCAGAACGGTACCGCCATTCAGCCCCGCAGATATGCCTGCGGGGCTTTTTCATGGCCTGCCGCAATTGCGGTTAGCGCTGCCTTAACGCTTGCACGGTACAAGGGTGCCAAGGTTCCCAAAGGTGCAGGCATGAACAGTTTATCCGACGTCCAGAACACCGCTTTTATGGCCATCGGCCCCAGCCGCATTGCGGCGCTGTCGCTGCTGGCGCTGGCGCAGCACGACGGCACCGGCGAGGGGCCCGCCGCGGACGCGCTGGCGCTGTCGGTGCAACGGATTTCCGCCGCCCATGCCATGCTCAGCAGCGGGCTGGATGCGCTGCTGGCGGACTGCAGCTACAGCCTGCCGCAGGATCTGGCGGACAAGCGCCAGGCCTGCCTGGAAATGCTGGCGCCGCTTCACCGCGCCGTCACCCAGTCCGGCGGCGACGCGCTGGAGGAGGTGCGCCGGATCCCGGATCTGGCAGGGCTGTGCCTCTACCGGCTGGAGCCTGCGGTCTCTGCCTTTCTCAAGGATATGGTGGCCTGCCTGCGCGGCGCCCAGCAGCAGCGGGAGGAGGCCCGCGAGGAGAACATGCGCGCCACCATTGCCCATGCGGAGGGCGTGGGCCGCAATATCAAGTTCATTTCCTTCAATGCCTCGATCGAGGCCGCGCGGATCGGCGACATGGGCAAGGGCTTTGCCGTCATCGCCAGCGAAATCCGCGATCTGTCCGGCAAGACCCAGACCCTGCTGGAGGAAATGTCCAGCTATCTGAAGCACTGACGTGCAACAGGCACCGGTCTGCCGGTGCCTGCGCATGTGTTCTGGCCTGGCGGATCAGCCCGCCGCGGCCACCGCACGTTTGGCCATCACCCCCACCAGATGGGCGCGGTACGCCTTGGAACCGTGCAGATCGCCGATCATGCCGCCGGCATCCACACTCAGCCCATCCAGCGCATCCGGGGCGAAATTGGCATCCAGCGCCGCCTCCGCCTCTGCCCAGCGGAACACCCCCTCTTCCGAGGCGCCGGTCACGGCAACGCGTACGCCCGCGGCGTATTTCGCCACAAACACACCGACCAGGGCAAAGCGGGACGCGGGCTGCAGGAATTTCTGGTAATTGGCCTTTTCCGGTACCGGGAACCGCACCGCGGTGATGATCTCGCCCTCGTTCAGCGCAGTCTCAAACAGCCCGCGGAAGTAATCATCGGCGGTGATCTCGCGGGTGTTGGTGACGATGGTGGCGCCGCTCCCCAGCACCGCCGCCGGATAGCAGGCCGCCGGGTCGTTATTGGCGAGCGAGCCGCCGATGGTGCCGCGGTTCCTGACCGCCGGATCACCGATATGGCTGGCCAGCTCCGCCAGCGCCGGATAGGCGCCCGCCGCGGCCTCGGCCACGTCCGCATGGGTGGTGGCGCCGCCGATGCTGACCACGCCATCGCCGCCGCTGACACCCTTCAGCTCCGCGATGCCCGCAAGGCTCACCAGTTTCGACGGCATCGCCAGCCGCTGCTTCAGCGTCGGGATCAGCGTCTGCCCGCCGCCCAGCGCCTGCGCGTCCTCATCCGCCAGCGCGGCCACGGCCTCGGCGACGGTTGAGGGTTTCTCGAACTCGAATTCATACATCTTCTTTTCCTTTCCAAAGAGCGTTCAGGCTCTTCTTCTGGCTGGAAATATCCCGGGGGTGGGGGGGAGGGAAACCCGGGAAAAACCCAACCCGTTACCAACGCACAAAAAATCAAAAGGGGAAAAGGAACGGTAAGATG
>NZ_JBSWYB010000044.1:0-33253 GCF_056160905.1 Leisingera sp. ABD4_442
GGGGGGGGGGGGGGGGGGGGGGGGGGGGTGGGGTTTTTTTTTTTGGGGGGGGGGGGGGGGGGGGGGGGGTGGGGGGGGGGGGGGGGGTGGGGGGGGGGGTTTTACCCCCCCCCCCCCCGAACACCTCATCCATTCATCGCCGCCCAGACCCGCGCAGGCGACAGCGGCATGTCGATATGGGCCACATCCTTGCCACCCGACTGCAGCGCGTCGATCACCGCATTGACCACCGCCGGCGGCGAGCCGATGGCGCCGGCCTCGCCGCAGCCCTTCACCCCCAAGGGGTTATGGGTGCACGGCGTCTGGCAGGAATGGTCCACCTGGTAGAACGGCACATCATCCGCCCGCGGCATCGCGTAATCCATGAAGGAGGCCGACAGCAGCTGGCCATCTTCATCATAGGCGGCATTTTCCAGCAAAGCCTGGCCGATGCCCTGCCCCAGCCCGCCGTGAACCTGGCCGTCGACGATCATCGGGTTGATGATATTGCCGAAATCATCGGCGGCCGAGAAGCGTTCGATCGTCACCTTGCCGGTGTCGGGATCCACCTCCACCTCGCAGGCATAGGCGCCGGAGGGATAGGTGAAGTTGGCCGGATCATAAAACGCGGTCTCCTCCAGCCCCGGCTCCAGCTCCTCCAGCGGGTAGTTGTGGGGGACATAGGCGGTCAGGGTCACATCGCCCCAGGCCACCGATTTGTCGGTACCCGCCACTGTGAACTGGCCGTCCTTCAGCTCGATATCAGCGTCGGAGGCCTCCATCAGATGGGCCGCGATCTTCTTGGCCTTGCTGATGATCTTCTCGGTCGCCCGCACCATGGCCGAACCGCAAACCGCGATGGAGCGCGACCCGTAAGTGCCCATGCCGAACGGCACCCGACCGGTGTCTCCATGCACGATGTCGACCATGCTCTCGTCGATGCCGATCATGTCGGCGACCACCTGCGGGAAGGAGGTTTCATGCCCCTGCCCGTGGGAATGCGCCCCGACAAAGACGCTGATGGTGCCGGTGGCATTGACCCGCACGGTGGCCGCGTCATAAAGGCCCGCCCGCGCGCCCAGCATGCCAACGATGTTGGAGGGCGCGATGCCGCAGGCCTCGATATAGCAATTGACGCCAAAGCCGCGCAGCTTGCCGTTCTTCTCGCTCTCGGCGCGGCGGGCAGCAAAGCCAGCCGCATCGGCCACCGCTTCCAGCTTGTCCATGGTCGCGGTGTAATCGCCGGTGTCATAGGTCAGCGCCACCGGGGTTTCATAGGGGAACTCACTGATGAAGTTCTGGCGGCGCAGCGCAATCGGATCGGCGCCGAGTTCGCGCGCGGCCTTGTCGATCACCCGCTCCAGCTGGAAGGTCGCCTCCGGCCGACCCGCGCCGCGGTAGGCGTCCACCGGCACCGTGTTGGTGAAGACCGTCTTGACGTTCACCTGAATCACCGGCGTCTTGTAGTTGCCGGCCATCAGGGTGCCATGCAGGTAGCTGGGCACCGAGGTTGAAAACGTCGAGAGATACGCGCCCATATTGGCCATCGTATTGGTACGCAGCGCGGTGAAGTTGTTGTCCGCATCCAGCGCCAGCTCAATCTTTGTCACATGGTCGCGGCCATGAGCATCCGAGATAAAGGCCTCTGACCGGGTGGAGGTCCATTTCACCGCCCGCCCGCAGGCCTTGGCGGCATGGGTGCAAAAGGCTTCCTCGGCATAGTGAAAGATCTTGGAGCCGAAGCCGCCGCCCACATCCGGCGCCACCACCCGCACCTTGTGTTCCGGCAGGCCCAGCACGAAGGCGCACATCAGGAGGCGGATCACATGCGGGTTCTGGCTGGTGGTGTGGAGCGTGTATTCATCCGTCCCGCGGCTATATTCGCCGATCGCCACGCGCGGCTCCATCGGGTTGGCAACCAGGCGGTTGTTGACCAGCTCCAGCGTGGTGACATGGGCAGCACTGTCAAAGGCGGCCTGCACGGCGGCATCGTCATCATTGCCGAACACCCAGTCATAACAAAGGTTTGAGGTCAGATCCTCATGCACTTTGGGGCTGCCCTCGGCCAGTGCAGCGGCCATATCGACCACCGCGGGCTTGTCGCCCAGGTCCAGCTCAATCGCCTCGGCCGCATCGCGGGCCTGTTCCAGCGTGTCGGCGACCACGGCGGCGACGATCTCCCCCACGTGGCGGATGGTGCCATCGGCGATGATCGGGTGGCGCGGCTCCTGCTGCGGGTTGCCGTGGCGGTCGGTGACGCCCCAGCCGCAGGGGATGCCGCCCACCTCAGCGAAATCGGCGCCGGTGAAGATCTTCACCACGCCAGGCATCGCCTCAGCCGCAGATGTGTCGATGGAATTGATGGTTGCGTGGGCCACATCCGCGCGCAGGAAATGCACATGGGCCTGGCCGTGCACGTTGATGTCGTCGGTATAGTTGCCGGCTCCTGTCAGGAACCGCACGTCCTCGCGCCGCTTGGGGCTGGCGCCGATGCCGTTATCTTTGGGCATGTCTGGATCTTCCTCCCTGGAGGGTGCTGCCTGTGGCGCACCTCTTGGTAATCACTCCTTGTTCAGCTCAGGCCGGGTGCCGGCCTGGGATCGTCCTGTCATTCTGCCGCGATGGAGGAAACATCCTGCCCCGAGGCCGCCATGATCGCCTTGACGATATTGTGGTAGCCGGTGCAGCGGCACAGGTTGCCTTCCAGGTATTCGCGGATCTCCGCCTCGCTGGGCTTGGGGTTGTCTTTCAGAAGTGCTGCTGCCGACATCACCATGCCCGGCGTGCAGAAGCCGCATTGCAGCCCGTGATGGTCCTGGAATGCCTGCTGGATGGTGTTGAGCGAGCCGTCGGCATTGGCCTGCCCTTCGATGGTGGCAACCTGCGCACCCTCGGCCTCAAGCGCCAGCATGGTGCAGGCTTTCACCGCCTTGCCGTCCACATGCACCACACAGGCGCCGCACTGGCTGGTGTCGCAGCCCACGTGGGTCCCGGTGAGGCCCAGTTCCTCGCGCAGGAATGAAGACAGAAGCGTGCGTCCTTCGACGTCGCCGCTGGCAGCCTTGCCATTCACGGTCATGGAGACCTTGGCCATAGTACCCTCCCTTTAGCTTGTTTTTGTCTGGCTTAGGGGAGTTAAGCACGGGCAACCCCGTTCCGCGAAGTGTTTTCCGGCGGGGAACCTGCGCAAATTCGCGTCAGCAGGGCTTACCTATGGTTGTGACCTTGCGTCACAAATCCCCTGCTGCAGTGCCGCATTCATCCCTCTGCGTCGCGGCGCGGCATCGGGCGGGTGGGAATCTCTTTCAAGAGCCCGCCGACTCCCATCGCGGCGATATCCTGCGCAGCCACTGGATGGCCGCAGATCACCCGCTCCAGCACCCAGTCGGCGCCATTGAGAGCCGGGGAGCGGGCGCAGCCCGGCAGGCCGATCACCGGCTTGTCCTGAAAGCGCCCCAGAAACAAGAGGTTGCCGGGGTCTACCGGCATACCGAAACGGGTGACGGTGCCGCCTGCGTAGCGCAGCGCCTGCGGAGCCACGTCCAGCGGGTCGGAGGTGGCGGAGCCGGTCAGCACCAGCACCAGCTGCCCCGGGGCTTGGGTAATGGCCTCGGCCAGCGCCTCCTCGCGGTGCGGCACCACGATGCGCGGCGACAGGGTGATGCCCATCCGGTGCAGCCGGCCTGCCATGGCCGCACGCCCCTTGTCCGGTGGAGTGTCCGCGGTCACGGTGGTTTCAATCAGCGTGGCGGAGGAAAACACCGGCGGCAGCACCCGGATCGCATCGCCGGCGCCCGCGCTGGCACGGCGTATGGCATCGGCGGGCACGCCGTAAGAGATGATCTTGATCGTCGCCAGCATGCTCCCTGCATCGGCGCGGTGATAGTCCGGCACGGTGGCAACGGTGATCATCGGGTCAACTGCGTTCACCGCCTCCAGCTTGTCCCGCTCCAGCCGCACCAGCCCGGCGCCGGTGGCATAGAGGTTCACCCGCCCGGTGCCTGCGCCGGAGATGCGTATGCCCTGCGCGGACGGGTCCGGTACCAGAGCGTTTGCCAGTGCTTGGGCCGCGGCGTCCTCGTGCAGGTCGGCGGGGTCGAGCCGGGCAACTGTCAGCGTATCATGGCCTGCGGCGGCGAGGCCTGCGAGGTCTGCGGCGCTCAGCACCGTGCCCTTTGCCACCTTGCCAGCGGTACCCTGCAGGGAGTGGGCAAGGATTGCGCCTTCGGCGTCCTTGAGGGGAACCGGGCCGAACCTCATGGCTGTTTGCCGCGCAGGACGGCGGTCATTTCCGCCAGGATGGAAACCGCGATTTCCGCCGGTCCCGCAGCACCGATATCCAGCCCGATGGGGCCGTGGATGCGGTTGATCTGGTCTTCGGTGAAACCGGCCTCTTGCATCCGGGCAGTGCGGGCGGCGTGGGTTTTCCTGGAACCCAGCGCGCCGATGTAGAAGACATCTGCCTTAAGCGCGGCTTGCAAGGCCGGATCATCCAGTTTCGGGTCATGGGTCAGCAGCACAAGCGCGGTGCGTGTGTCGAGGCCCAGCTTTTCGACCGCCTCGTCCGGCCAATCGTCCATCAGCGTCTCGCCGGGGAAGCGTTCGGGGGATGCGAAGGCGGCGCGCGGGTCGATGATCACCGGGTCATAACCGGCAAGCCGCGCCATCGGCACCAAGGCCTGGGTGATGTGGACAGCGCCCACCGCCACCAGCCGGAGGGGCGGATTGTGGACGGCCACAAAGGTCTCGCCGTCCTCCTCCAGCCCGGAGCGGTCCATGCGCATGCGGTCCGGGTATTCTGTGCGGGTGAGACGGCGGGCACCGGTGGCGAGGTTCACCTCATAGGCAAAAGGGGTGCGGCTGGCGCGGGCCGCAACCAGCTCTTCCAGCAGCGCCTCAGGCAGGGCTGTGCCGACAGGTTCCACCAGCACCTTGATGGTGCCGCCGCAGGCAAGGCCGACGGCAAAGGCGTCCTCGTCGCTGACGCCGAACTCCAGCAGCCGGTGCCGGCCGTCCTGAAGCGCTTCCAGCGCCTCCACGACCACTGCACCTTCGACGCAGCCGCCGGAGACCGATCCCTCAATCCGGCCGTCGCCGGAGACCGCCAGCTGCGAGCCGGTGCGGCGCGGCGCCGAGCCCCAGGTCTGCACCACCGTGGCCAGGGCGGCGCCGCTGCCCGCGCGGTGCCAGTCCAGCGCAGTTTCCGGCGCGTTTTCGAATTGGGTGCTTTGCTGCTGCATCTTGCGTCCTCCCCAGCCGCTTGGGCGGCGCTTGCCCCTAAACCTCGGCGCTGGCACGGGAAGTTTCAAGCCGGAAGCCGCCCCAGGACACAGGAAAACGCCCGCCGTCCCCCACGGCGGGCGCTCCCTTTGCCCTTGGCGCGGCTTACTGCGCCGGCTGCGCGGCAGCCTTCTGCGGCACCAGCCGTTCCGGCAGGGCAAAGGCCAGCGCGATGAAGCCAAGGCCCAGCACGATGCCCAAAAGGTCGCCGGGCAGCGCCATCAGCCCCTCATACTTGGCGCCGGGAACGGTGCCGAGGGTGACCTTGCCGCCTGCGATCTTGTCCAGGAGGCCGCTGGCCTTCCAGGCCGGATAGGTGGCCATATAGGCAGCCGCACCCAAGAGGCCGCCCGCGATAAAGAACAGCGCGTCCTTGCGCCCCGTGGCAGCGGCCACCACGCCGGTGCCGGGGCAATAGCCCGCAATGGCCCAGCCCGCGCCCAGCAGCAGTCCGCCGAGGAAAACACCGGCATAGGCGGTCTTGACCGACATGTGGCCCACGTCAACCAGCCCCGCCATCTGGCCGCCGAACATCAGCACCGAGCCGGTGCCGATCGCCAGCAGGATGGATTTCGCCAGGTTCACATTGGTGAGGTTCAGCATCTTGCCGATCACCGTGGGGTTCGAGGCCCCGATCCGGTCCAGCACCGCGCCAAAGGCGGCGCCGATGACAATTGCCAGGATGATGGTGGTCATGGCTCAGGCCTCCTGTTTGAACATGATCATGGACACGGGGATGGCGGCGGCAAAGGCGCCGGCGGCGAAGATGTAGCCCGACAATGCGGTCTGCATCATGCCCGACATCATGTGGCCGGAGGTGCAGCCGCCCGCCAGCCGCGCGCCGTAGAGCACGATGAACCCGCCCAAGAAGGCTCCGGCGTAGCGTTTGACCTTGCAGTCTCCGAAATTGGCGCGCCACAGGGCGGGGATGCTGCGGTCCCCCTTGGCGATGCCGCCGCGCAGCTTGGCTGACAACAGCCCGCCCAGCGCCATCGCCAGCACAAAGACAAAGCTGTAGTTCAGCGGATTGGCGATGGATTTTGCATATTTACCGCCCGATTTCGCCAGATAGGCGTTGCTGGAGGTGTATCCTTCGGCGGTTTGCGTCACCAGATCCGGGGACACCGCATCTGCGGCAATTCCGTTCAGGATCACGAATTGCGTGGATACGCCGATCGGTTTGACCAGCAGCACCGCCAGGAAGAACACCAGCCCCAGCAGGAGCCCCCCGGCTTTCCAGTTGAGTGGCATGTTTGCTCCTTTCGCACGTTACATTCCAAGTTCAGAATATAACAGGACGCAGGAAGCCGGGTTGATCCAGATCAATACACATTCCAACTTTGGAATTCTTTTAATGCCGCATCAGAGCAGGGCCATCAGCCGCGCTTTCTCGCCAGCGTCATGGGGGCTGGAGATCACCTGCGCCAGGTCTTGCAGCGAGGCGATGGAATGGCCCGCGCGGAAGCTGTCGGCATAGGGCAGCATGGCGCGGATGCCCTGGGCCTTGGGGGCGAAGCCGTCCCAGCGCAGCAGCGGATTAAGCCAGATCAGGCGGCGCGACGACAGCTGCAGGCGCTGCATCTCGCGCGCCAGCCCTTCCGGGTCGCCGCGGTCGAGACCGTCGGTGATCAGCAGCACCACCGCCCCCTGCCCCATCACCCGGCGCGACCAGTCGCGGTTGAAGGCGTGCAGGCAGTCGCCGATGCGGGTGCCGCCCTCCCAGTCCTGCGCCTCCGCGCCGGCGGCGGCCAGGGCGGCATCCACATCGCGCTGAGCGAGGTGGCGGGTGATATTGGTGAGGCGGGTGCCGAAGGTGAACCCATGCACCCGCGCCCAGCCCTGCCCCTTCGCGTTTGCGGCTGCGTGCAGAAAATGCAGGATGATGCGGCTGTACTGGCTCATCGAGCCGGAGATGTCGCAGAGCACCACCAGATTGGGCCAGCGGATGCGGCGTTTGGCGCGGGCGATCTGCTGCAGGTCGCCGCCCTGCCGCGCGGCATTGCGCAAGGTGCGGCGCCAGTCGGCCCGCTGCCCCTTGGGCGAGGCCATCAGGCGGCGGGACTGGATGGGTGTGACAGGCAGTTTAAGCTGCGCCAGAATGCGCTTGGCGGCGGCAATTTCAGCGGTGCTCATCTGTTCGAAATCAAGGCTGCGCAGGCGTTCCTCGGCCGACATGGTGAGGGTGGAGTCGACCTCGATTTCGGTTCCTTCAGGCTCTTCCTCCGGCGTGTCCGGCAGGTCCAGCATTCCGTCCAGCAGCGCTTCAGCCGCGCGTTTTTCAGCCGGTTTTGCGGCGCGCTCCTCTTGCACGCCGCGGATCGCGGGCAGCATCGCGGCCATCATGTGCTCCAGATAGCGCGGGTCGCGCCAGAACAGGCGGAAGACCTGGGCAAACACAACCCGCTGTTCCGGCTTGGTGACGAAACAGGCGTGCAGCGCCCAATAGAAATCCTGCCGGCTGGTAAAGCCTGCCGCCGCCACGGCCTGGACCGCGTCCAGTACCCGGCCCGGGCCGATGGGCAGGCCCGCCTTGCGCAATGCGCGGGCGAAATGGGTGATGTTGCGGAGCAGCTTGGGATTGTCCGGCAGGGTGAGCGGCGGGTAGTCAGGCACTAGCGCTCATGGGGGCGCTGCCCCCATACCCCCGGAGTATTTCCAGAAAGATGAAGCATCAGGCGGCGTCGAGGCTGGCGCGGGCCTGGTCGAGAATGCGCTTGGCCTCGGAGCCGTGCAGGCGGGCGATGTCGTCCTGGTATTTGAGGATCGCACCGAGGGTGTCGGCGATCACCTCCGGGCTGAGGGCGATAACGTCGAGCGCCAAGAGGCAGTTGGCCCAGTCGATGGTTTCGGCCACACCCGGCTTCTTGAACAGATCCTCGGTGCGCAAGGATTGCACGAAGGCGACGATCTCGCGGCTGAGCTGCCGGCTGGCCTGGGGCGCGCGGGCTTGGAGGATTTCGATCTCGCGGTCGAAGTCCGGATAGTCGACCCAATGGTAGAGGCAGCGGCGTTTGAGGGCGTCATGCACTTCGCGGGTGCGGTTGGAGGTGAGGATGACAATTGGCGGCTCCGGCGCCTGGATGGTGCCAAGCTCAGGGATCGTGACCTGGAAATCGGAGAGCGCCTCCAGCAGGAAAGCCTCAAACGGTTCGTCTGTGCGGTCGAGTTCGTCGATCAGCAGGACAGGCGCGCCGTTTTCATCGGGGCGCATCGCCTGCAACAGCGGGCGTTCAATCAGGTAATCGGCAGAGAACAGCTCGTTCTGCAGCGCGGCGCGGCCGGCGCTGCCTGCAGCCTCACCCGCAGCTTCAGACGTGCGGATGGCAACCATCTGGGCGGCGAAGTTCCATTCATAGACAGCGCTGGCGGCATCCAGCCCCTCGTAGCATTGCAGCCGGATCAGGCGGCGGCCGAGACTGGCGGCCAGCGCCTTGGCGATCTCAGTCTTGCCGGTGCCCGCTTCACCCTCGAGGAACAGCGGCCGGCCCAGTTTCAGCGAGAGAAACACCACCGTGGCCAGCGCCCGGCCGCAGACATAGCCCTGCTGCGACAGCAGCTGTTGCACCTGTTCGATGGATTGTGCCTGCATGCGGTGCCTCCTTGCCCCGGCTGGATTGCCCTGCCAACAGGCCACGGGCGGGCGCAGCGGTCAACCCGCAGCTGCAAGCGGGCGCCGGTTCCGCTGCGGCGGATGCGGCGGCCGGGGCAAGGATCCGCAGCGCGCAGGCAGCGGCGCAACAGCCGGGTGCGGATTGCGGATCACCGGCATTGCTGCCTTGCCCCAGGGGCTGCAACAGGCAACACTGCCGCAAAAGACGAAACAAGGCTGAGGCATGAGCAATCCACACCATTGGCGCCCGGCGCAGGCGGTGCTGCGCGGTCTGGCCCGCGGGCGGCGGGGCTGACGGCGATGCGGATCCTGGCGGTTCTCTGCGTGCGCAACGAAGGCGCGTTCCTGCTGGAGTGGCTGGCCCACCACAGGGCAGCGGGCTTCACCGATTTCCTGGTGTTTTCAAACGATTGCCAGGATGGCACCGATGAAATGCTGGACCAGTTGCAGGCGATGGGGCAGCTGACCCATCTGCGCAACGAAGGCCCCTATGACAAGAACGGCATCCAGTTCACCGCGCTGAAGGCGGCGGACAAGCATCCGCTGATGAAAGCGGCGGATTGGGTGCTGGTGCTGGATATCGACGAATTTGTCTGCATTAAGACCGGCGATGGCACGGTGCCCGGCCTGCTGGCCGCCCTGCCGCAGGCGGATGCGGTGACGCTGACCTGGCGGCTGTTCGGCAATGGCGGTGTGGTGCGCTATGTGGATGCGCCGGTGACAGAGCAATTCACCCGCTGCATTCCGGAGGTGGTTCACTGGCCCTGGCGGGCGGTGATGTTCAAGACGCTGTACCGCAATGACGGCACCTATCGCAAATGCGGTGTGCACCGGCCGCGCAGCGTCCGGGATCCGGCGCGGCTGGAGCAATTCCGCTGGTTCGACTGCGAAGGGCGCGAGCTGGGCCCGGCGTTCCGGACCAAGCGGCTGTTCTCCGATTACGGCCAGCCCAACCACAGGCTGGCGCAGCTGAACCATTATCCGCTGGGCGCGATGGAAAGCTATGTGCTGAAGGCCGACCGCGGGCGGGTCAACCGGCAGGCGGAGCTGGGTATGGATTACTGGGTGGAGCGGAACTTCTGCACGGCCCATGACACCTCTGCCGGCCGTTATGCCGATGCGCGCAACACGCTGCAGGCGGAGCTGCTGGAGAATGCCCAGCTGCAGCGGCTGCACCTGGAGGCGGTGGCCTGGCGCCAGGCGCGCTTTGCCGCGCTGATGGCGCAGGAGCCGTACCGGGCCTTGTTTGCGCGGCTGCTGATGGCGCCGCCTGCGCGGCTGATCAGCCCCGCCGCGGCGGCGATGCTGCGCGGATTTGCAGCCCAGGACCCGGAGGCAGGCCCCGGCAAGCGCTAGCCGTCTTTGCCGGCGGGCGGGACGCCGCCGAATTGGCCCTGCGGTGCCGCATTCAGGCATGGGTTTTTCCAATTTTGGCCTTAATTCTCACCTAACTGTAAATCCAAACAGCAGGCCGGAACCCTTTGGGGGGCAAAGAGGATAGCAGCCATGCAGGACGGACTTGAAAATCTGGATGAAGACCTTTCCGGTCTGAAGCCGGCCCAGTGGAAGGCCCGGATGGCGGCTTTGGCTGAAGAGCATGGCATGTACCAGCCGCTCGGCGACAAGCATTTTGCCACCTTCATCGACCAGGGCAACACCCTGCTGGTGACCTTTGAGACCATGCAGGGCATTCACAACCTGTCGGATCAGGCGCAGCCGCTGGGGTTCGACCTGGTGAAGAACCTGGGCTGGTCGCATATGTGCGTGGTCTCCGACGGCGACACCTGGTTCCGCGAGGGCCGCATTTACGGGTTCTTCGACCAGCTGATCGACGACGGCTTTTTCGACGAGTTCGACAATGTGATCTTTTACGGCGCGGGGCCTTGCGGCTATGCGGCGGCGGCCTATTCGGTGGCCTCTCCCGGTGCGGTGGTGGTGGCGGTGCAGCCGCAGGCGACGCTGGATCCGCGGATGACCGAATGGGACGACCGTTTCACCGAAATGCGGCGGCTGTCGTTCACCGACCGCTACGGTTATGCGCCGGACATGCTGGATGCCGCTGATCAGGCCTATGTGATCTATGACCCGCAGGAGCGGCTGGACGCCATGCATGCGTCGCTGTTTGCCCGCAAGAACGTGACCCGGCTGCGGGCGCCGCATCTGGGGGATGCGGTGCAGACCCGGCTGATCGAGATGGAGATGCTCTATCACATCCTGTCGCTGGCGGGCAGCCGCAAGCTGACCGGCGGCGCCTTTTGCAAGCTGCTGCGCAGCCGCCGCAACAATCCGCATTTCCTGCGCAACCTGCTGGGCCGGCTGGAACGGGAGGACCGCCCCTATATGATGGCGCTGCTGTGCCGCAACGTGACTGAGCGGATGCGGGCGCCGCGGTTCCGCCGCCGCCTGCAGGAACTGGAGAAACGCGCCGAGGCAGGCGAGTTCCGCTTCCCGGCCAAAGTGTAGCGGCAGAGGGCGGCGGCGCATTCCGCCGCTTCTGTTCTGCCCGCCCATATGCTAGGCGGGCAGCATGACCCAGACGCTGACCATCCCCCGCCCCGACGACTGGCACCTGCATCTGCGCGACGGCGCCATGCTGCAGGCCGTGCTGCCCGAAACCGCCCGCCACTTTGGCCGTGCGATCATCATGCCGAACCTGGTGCCGCCGGTGGTGCGCAGCGAGCAGGCCGCCGCCTACCGCGACCGGATCCTGGCCGCCCTGCCCGAAGGCATGGCGTTCGAGCCGCTGATGACGCTGTATCTGACCGAGGACACCGATCCCGAAGACGTCGCTGCGGCCCATGCCAGCGGGCTGGTCAAGGCGGTAAAGCTGTACCCCGCGGGCGCCACCACCAACTCGGCCTCGGGCGTCACCGATTTCGACAAGGTCCGGCCGGTGCTGGAGAGGATGGCCGAAATCGGCCTGCCGCTGTGCACCCACGGCGAGGTCACCGACAATCACATCGACATCTTCGACCGCGAAGCAGTGTTCATCGACCGGGTGCTGGACCCGATCCGCAAGGCGACCCCCGGCCTGCGGGTGGTGATGGAGCATATCACCACCAGGAACGCGGCCGACTATGTGGCAAGCCAGGAGCGGGATCTGGGCGCGACGATCACCACGCACCACCTGATCATCAACCGCAACCACATCCTGGCGGGCGGTATCAAGCCGCATTACTACTGCCTGCCGGTGGCCAAGCGCGAGGAGCACCGGCTGGCGCTGCGCGCCGCCGCAACCTCTGGCGACAAGCGTTATTTCCTGGGCACCGACTCGGCACCGCATACCGACCCGAACAAGCTCAGCGAATGCGGTTGCGCCGGCTGTTTCACCGCCACCAACACCATGTCCCTGCTGGCGCATGTGTTCGAGGAGGAAGGCGCGCTGGACAAGCTGGCGGGCTTTGCCTCTGAAAACGGCCCGGCGTTCTACCGCCTGCCGGTCAGCAAAGAGACCCTGACGCTGACCAAATCCGGCACCGCCGTTTCCTTCCCGGAGAAGATCGAAACCGGCGACGGCCCGGTAACGGTGTTTGATCCGGGGTTTGAGGTGTTCTGGAAGGCGGAAGGCTAGGGTCAAAGCCCATTCCGTCCGCACCACGGGCCGGCCGCCACAGTGCAGGCCGGCCTTTTCATGCGCGCTCCAATAGGCACGACCTGAAAACAGGAATTCAGGAATGCATTGCGGCGCCCTAAACATTGAGCGGCTTTGCGGTGCAGAAACGGATCTACCCGGGTGCGCAATCCGTTAGCAGCAAGCCCTTGACGGTCGCAAAGGTGATGAACATCTGATTGGCCGCGCCAAATCGGACAGCTTTGTTTTCAGGGAAAGCCCGGCAATACCATCACCCTGGAGGACGTCCAGCTTGCCGGTTTGGGGCGCGGTGATTTTATTTTCTGATCCTGCGGTCGGGACTCTAAAGCTTCAAAACACAGGCTGCGCCGCCCGGATAGGCGAGTGCGGCCCGAACTGCGCAAAACGCCGGAAAAATACCTTAACATTTAAATAATCCTTGCCGCGCACCCCAGTTCGCTTCAAGGTCGCGCAATAATCTGGCGAACAGCCTCTAACTGTAATTTAACGATGAGGGACATATGTCGACATTCACAATTCCGGGGATTCGGGTTGATTATTCGGGCGGCGACCCGGTTTTTGCCAGCCCTACGTTTGCGGACGTGGTGGTTCAATCCCCTGACACAACCTTCAGCTACACTATCACCGGGCGCCAAGAAGGCGAAGTTGCGGAGATCGACCTGAACGGCGGCATCCGCCAGCTGCGGATCGAGGGCCGGCTGTATGACCACACCTCAAGCGCGTCGAATTATGTGACCCTGATCACTGAGGTGACGTGGTCCGGCGGCACAAGTGTTATCCTCGCAGTCGACGAGGAGACCGGCTCCAACACAGATTCAGACTTCATTTTCCTGCTAAGCGGCGACCCGTTCCCGGCAGTCAGCAATCTGGCAGAGTGGCAGGAGATCAACGATTCAATCACCTCGCTGCGAGACCCGTCCGGCGCCTTTGCAGAAGGGGCTGACATTCCCTGGTCCACCTTCCCCAACGCCACCCTGAGCGCAGAGGACGACACCTATATCGGCACCGCCGGCAATGACAGGCTGGTTGGGACCGGTGTGTACGACTACTTCGTCAGCTCTGAGGGCAATGACACCTATGTCGGCAAGGGCAGCGATTTCGACCAGGTCACGTTTAACGGGGATCCCAATGGGGTTGTTGCAGATTTGAAGAGCGGCACGGCCACCGACGGCTGGGGCGATACGGACAAAATGAGCAGCATCGAAGCCCTGCGCGGCTCGGCCTTTGGGGATGAACTGTCCGGCAATGGCGGCCGGAACTATTTCCGGGGTCTGGACGGTGACGACACGATCAACGGCCGCAGCGGCCGGGACGAGGTGCGCTATGACCGGGATGCCAGGTACGGCGGCGAGGACGGGGTGACGGTCAACCTGGGCAAAGGTTTTGCCATTGACGGTTTCGGCAGCCGCGACAAGCTGCGCAACATTGATGACGTGCGCGCATCGGACATGGCGGACAAGCTCATCGGCAGCCGCCGCGGCAACGACATGGAAGGCGAAGGCGGCAACGACACCCTGGACGGCAAGGGCGGCAACGACACGCTGTACGGCGAAGACGGCAGGGACCGTCTGATCGGCGGCGGCGGCAACGACGGCCTGTTTGGCGGCAGCGGCGCGGACCGGTTTATCTTCAAGGGCAATTTCGGAGACGACACGGTTTCCGATTTCCAGACCTCCGGGCGGCGCGAGAAGATTGACCTCAAAGGTGTCGACAATATTACCTCTTTCCGCGACCTGAAGAACAACCACCTGTCCGAGAACGGCGACGGGGATGCGGTAATCAGCGACAACAACGGCAATTCCATCACCCTGGACGGTGTGGGCATTGCCGATCTGTCGGGCAACGATTTCCTGTTCTAACGGCAGGACCCGGAGGCGGCGCAAGGCCGCCGCCTCCATCGCAAGCAATTTGCATCAGCCAGGCGCGCTGCCGCCCGCCCGCCTTCAAGCCCCCCTAGCATAACCGGCGGAACTTGGTTGCGGCCTGGCATCCGGCTGCTCCCTTCGGATTTCTGACGGAGGGAAACCCAGCGGCCAAGGCCCCTTTTGAGGCGGCAGACTGTGAATTTTGCGAGGTTATCCGGCATCGGCGCAGCCGCTATTCTTCGCCAGCGCCCATTGGGATGCCATTGCGGCCAGGGCGCTTTGACAAACCATTTATTCCCAGCAGGAATTCATCATGACAACGATTACAATCCGCGGCCATCACATCCTTTACGACGAAAGCGATGGCATCTTTGAGGACACAACCATCTCTGAGATTTCAGCCAAGATTTTGACAGACGGCGGCGCATCGGCGTTCTCCTACTCCGTTATCGGACACGACATGGACGTCGAAGGGCTCGCGTTCATCAGAATTGACAGCGATATCGTGCAGTTTCAGACGGGGGGAACGACACTGCACACTCTTCCCGGTTATGAGTATTTCGCAACCGAATTGACCACCCCGCAAGGCACCTCCACGGTATTCGGGTGGTTCAGCGATTCAGGCGACATCTCCACCGACAGCTATTTTGTCCTGGACGGGCCGGAGGTTGCGCCTGATGCCTGGCTGGAGGCCTGGGAAGATGTATTTTCCGGCAGCGCAAGCTCTTACAGTTTTGCCGTCCCGCAAGGCGCCATGGGTCCCGGAATGCAAATCCCCTGGTCCAGTTTCAACGACCATTCGATTACCCAGCGCGACGTCTATAGCGGCACCTCCGGGGCGGACAGTTTCGATGGCGGCGCAGGCAAGGACAAAATCGCGGGCAACGGCGGCGACGACACCCTGGCCGGCGGCGGCGGCAAGGACAGGCTGGACGGCGGCCAGGGCAATGACGATCTGAGCGGCGGCGCCAAAGGGGACAAGCTGAACGGCGGCCGGGGCGACGACATGCTGACCGGCGGAAGCGGCGCGGACCGGTTTATCTTCAAGGGCAGTTTCGGAGACGACACGGTCGCTGATTTCCAGACCTCCGGCCGCCGCGAGAAGATCGACCTCCGCCAGATCGAGGAGATCACCTCTTTCCGCGACCTGAAGAACAATCACCTGTCCGAAAGCGCAGGCGGGGATGCGGTGATCCGCGACGGGGGCGGCAATTCCATCACCCTGGACGGTGTCGGCATCGCCGATCTATCGGGCAACGATTTCCTGTTCTGAATGCAATCACGCCTTGGAAACGAAAAGCCCGTGCAACTGCGCGGGCAATTTTCATTGAGGGCTTTTGCCAGTTTCTGGATATCCACACTTTTCAGGTGATTTTTCATAAAGTCGCAATTCCAAAGGCAGATTCCGCCCACGCATAATTTAGGATCGATTTCATGACTACTTACGTGCTTTCGGGCTTTACTGTTCGGGACAACGGCCCCTCCGTCGCGCCTGACAGTTTTTACACGGTTACAGGCGCGGAAATCCGGCTGGTGGTGCCGGATGGCAGGCCCTTCACCTATTCGCCGCTGGAGGTTCTGCCAAACGGCGAGGTGCGCTTTACCCCCGACACCCAGATGCACGGCCTGCCTTATGCGCCGCATCTGCTGCCGGAGGATGCGATCAGCCTTCACCGGCATACGCTGTCGGAGATCACCTGGCCGGGCGGAACAGCGGTTGTTCTGAAGGTGGACAGCACCTGGGCAGTGAGCCACGGCGACGTCAGCTATTACCTGCTGAGCGGCGATCCCCTGCCGCAGGTGGAAAGCTATGCCGACTACGCGGAATTTACAGCCTCCATCACCGGTATTGAGCCTGTTACCGCCGGCCTGCAGACTGGCCAGACGCTGGATTGGGATCTGAACGCGGCCGGCGTCAGCGAAAACGATATCCTGACCGGGACTGATCAGACTGACAGGCTGAAAGGCGGAGAGGGCAATGACAGGATCGAAGGCGGCCACGGTGATGATCTCCTCAAAGGGGGCAATCACCGGGACACGCTGCTGGGGCAGGAAGGCCGCGATCTTCTGTTTGGCGGCAATGGCAACGACATTCTGCGGGGCGGCGCAGACAATGACTATCTGGCTGGAGGCGGCGGCAGAGACATCCTGAAGGGCGGTGACGGGGAGGATACCCTGCTTGGCCGCACAGGATCTGACACCCTGTCCGGAGGCCGCGGCAATGACGCCCTGAAGGGCGGAGCCGGTGATGATGTTCTGTTCGGAGGCCACGGCGATGACACCCTGAGGGGCGGAGCCGGTGATGACGTTCTGTCCGGCGGCCACGGCGATGACACCCTGAGGGGCGGAACCGGTGATAACTCTCTGTCCGGCGGGCGTGGCGATGACGTAAATTTTGGCGGCCGGGGCAATGACACCTTGTCCGGCGGTGCCGGTGATGATGCCCTCTCTGGCGGCGATGGTGATGACTACTTGAGCGGCGGGAGCTTTACTCAGAACCGTTTTCTGTCCCCCTTTTCCCTCATCGTTGCCGCACCGACCCATGACATGATCCTGGAGGACATCGGCAGCGATACCCTGGATGGCGGGCTAGGACAGGACACGCTGGACGGCGGGCTTGGCAATGACCTGCTGACAGGCGGAGCCGGCGATGATCTGTTTGTGTTCTGGGACGGGTTCGGCAGCTTTGGCAACGACACCATCACCGATTTCGATGCCTCCAGCAGCGGCGAGAAGATTGATCTCAGTACGGTGTCCAGCATCGAGGATATGACCGATCTGCTGGAAAACCACATTCGGGAAGATGGCGCCAACGTCATCATCGAGGACGGGGCCGGCAGCAGCATTACACTGGAAAACGTGGATTTGGCGGATCTGGACGGAACTGACTTCATTTTTGAGCTGCCTATGATACCCGTCTCTCCGGATGGCGAAGATTGGTTTGTTCCCGAAGTGATCGAGCGGGAGCCAGGCGAAAATGCCTCCGAGCAGCCCGCTGCGGCTGAAGCGGAAGATGAGCCGGCGCACTGCGAGGATTACCCAGCACCTGAGATGGAGGATGAACTCGTGATAACCTCCGACTACCTAATGGACCCCTGCCCCGATGTCGTATGGCACGACGCCCCCTGGGAACTCGCCTGATCCTGAACAGCCGGGGCAGCATTTGCGCGCGGCCCCGGCTGGGGCTTCAAACCGGCAGCATTCCGGTTTAAGGACTGCAAAACCGCTGCCGCAAAGGATGCCTGCCGCCATGATCCCCACCTCCTATCCGTCCAAAGAAGAAATCGCCCGCCTGTCGGCCCGGATGCTGCTGGAAATCGGCGCGGTGAACTTTAACACGGATGAACCCTATACGCTGGCCTCCGGCCTGCCCTCGCCCAGCTATATCGACTGCCGCAAGCTGATCTCCTTTCCGCGCATCCGCACCACGCTGATGGATTTCCTCACCGTGACCGTGATGCGCAACGCCGGTTTCGAGGCGTTTGACAATATTGCGGGCGGGGAGACCGCCGGTATCCCCTTTGGCGCACTGGTGGCTGAACGCATGGCGCTGCCGATGACCTATGTGCGCAAGAAGCCCAAGGGCTATGGCCGCAATGCCCGCATCGAAGGGGTGATGACCGAGGATCAGCGGGTGCTGCTGGTGGAGGACATGACCACTGACGGCGGCTCCAAACTGTCCTTTGTCGATGCGATCCGCGAAACTGGTGCCTCTTGCGGCCATACCGCGGTGATTTTCTACTACGACATCTTCCCCGAAACCACCAAACGCCTGGGCGACCACGGGGTTAAACTGCATTACCTGTGCACCTGGTGGGATGTCCTGGCCGAGGCCAAGGCGCAGAAGAGCTTCAGCGAGGAGACGCTGGCCGAGGTGGAGAAATTCCTGAAAGACCCGCGCGCCTGGCAGGAGGCGCATAAAGCCTGAGGCGGATCAAGGGCTTGGAACGGCGGGCGGATTGCCCGCCATGCCGCGGCCGGCAGCGGGCACGCGGCTTTCCGCCTTACGCAACGGAAAGCGTTACCGCGCAGGCTGTGGAAAAGCCCGATCCGAATCATATCGCGCCTTGGATGCCGTGCAAATCTTGGGGTCTTCCCACAGAGCACCGCATCATATAGCCTGAATAGGACAGGTTTGCTGGCCTTTTATGGTAAACACCCCACAAAGCTCGCGCGGTTATCCACAGGGCATCCACAGAGATTCCCAGATTTGAGAAACGCCCGGCGCGCCGTATAAGCAGGCCGAGTAACGAGAGCAGTGATGAACGAGATTACCCCTTTTGACGGCGATATGCCGCCGCCCGCCCCGATGCCGGAACCTGCGCAAGCAGAGCAAGCAATGCCGGACAACGAGCTGCCGCATTCGGTGGAGGCAGAGCAGCAGCTGCTGGGCGCGATCCTGACCAACAACGAGGTCTACGACAAGATCGCGCTGATCATCGACTCGTCGCATTTCTACGATCCGGTCCATGCCCGGATCTATGAGGTTGCGGCGGCGCGGATTTCCAAGAACGCCCTGGCTTCGCCGGTGACCCTGAAGGCGTTTCTGGAGGACCACGAGGGGCTGAAGGAATTGGGCGGGCCGGCCTATCTGGCCAAGCTTGCCGGCGCGTCGATCTCCGCCTTTGCGGTGCGGGACTACGCGCAGATGATCTATGACCTGGCGATCCGGCGCGAGCTGATCGCCCTGGGCCAGAGCATTGCAGATAAGGCACGCCGCGTGGATGTGGCGTCGGAACCAAAAGAGCAGATTGTTGAGGCAGAGCAGTCGCTTTACCAGCTGGCAGAGCAGGGCCAGACGGAAAGCGGTTTCAAATCGTTCCTCAAGGCCGTCACAGAAGCGGTCAATGTGACCAACGAGGCGTATCAGCGCGGTGGCGGCATGGCCGGCATCTCGACGGGCCTGATGGACCTCGACAAACAACTTGGCGGCCTGCATCCCTCGGACCTTCTTATCCTCGCAGGCCGCCCCTCTATGGGTAAAACCTCGCTGGCGACCAACATCGCCTTTAACGTTGCCAAGGCGTACAAGCGCGGGGTGAAACCCGATGGCAGCGAGGGCGCCGTGGACGGCGGCGTTGTGGGGTTCTTCAGCCTCGAGATGAGCGCCGAGCAGCTGGCCGGCCGTATTCTGGCAGAAGCGTCGGAAATTTCCTCGCACAAGATCCGCCAGGGCGACATGACAGAGGGCGAGTTCCGCCGCTTTGTGCAGGCAGCCAAGGATCTGGAAAGCTGCCCGCTGTTCATTGACGACACGCCCGCCATTCCGATCTCGCAGCTGGCCGCCCGCGCCCGCCGCCTGAAGCGGACCCATGGCCTTGACCTTCTGGTGGTCGACTACCTGCAGCTTTGCCGCGGCATGTCGGACAACCGGGTGAACGAGATCGCCGAGATTTCGATGGGGATGAAGGCGGTTGCCAAGGAATTGAACATCCCGGTGATCGCCCTGTCGCAGCTGTCGCGCCAGGTGGAAAGCCGCGAGGATAAACGGCCGCAGCTGTCGGACCTTCGGGAATCGGGCTCGATCGAACAGGACGCCGACGTGGTGATGTTCGTGTTCCGTGAGGAATACTATAAGGAGCGGGAAAAGCCCGGCGACCACGAGCTGGAGAAGATGGAAGAGTGGAAGCAGGCGATGGAGCGGCTGCACGCCAAGGCCGAGGTGATCGTCGGCAAGCAGCGTCACGGCCCCATCGGCACGGTAGAGCTGTCGTTCGAGGCGCAGTTCACCCGCTTCGGCAATCTGGCGAAGGCCTGGCAGCAGGAACAGCAAGAATATTGAAACCAAGGCCGGGACGTCCCGGCCTTTTTCCATTTCAGGACGTCCGGCGCAGCACAATGCCTTGACAGGCGCCAGCGAACCCTGCCCTCTGGGCGCATGGAACTGCAGTCATCATACGGCCGCCGCCGGGTCCATCTGGAGCGGCATTATGGCCACCGCCGGAAACGCTTTGCGGGGTAGCGAGGGGCGATTTCACCCCTGTCCCAACCTCAAAGGCGAAAGGCACTCCCTTGACAGAATTTTCAGACATCCCGGTGATCGCACTGGGCGGGCGCAGCGATGCAGAGCTGGCGCAGGATTTCCTGGCGGCCTATGGCTCCACCGGCTTTGGCTATATCAGCGATCATGGCATCCCGCAGACGCTGATTGATGCGATGTTCGACGCGGCGCAGCGGTTTCATGCGCTGCCCTTGGAGAAAAAGATGGCGGTGGCGGTCAACGAGACGCACCGCGGCTACATTCCGATTAACACCTCGACAGAAGTGAATTCCACCCTGGCGGAGGTAACCAAACCCAACCAGTCCGCCAGTTTCATGATGATGCGCGAGGATCAGGCGGCCGACCCTGCGGTGTATCTGAGCGGGCCGAACCAATGGCCGGAGCTGGACGGGTTCCGCGGGGTGCTGGAACGGTACGCCGAAGCCATGAGCGCCCTGGGACGCCGCCTGATGCGGATTGCCCTGCTGGCAGCGGGTGCGGCTGATCACAGCATAATGAACGCCTTTGCCACCCCCACGATCTGGCTGCGGCTGCTGCACTATCCGCCCCAGCCCAAGCGCAGTCCGGAGGATCTGTACGGGTCGGCGCCGCACACGGACTTCGGCTGCCTGACCCTGCTGGCGCAGGACCAGGTGGGCGGGCTGCAGGTGCGCACGCCGGCGGGCCATTGGGTGAATGCGCCCTTCCGGCCCGGCACCTTGGTGGTGAATGTCGGCGACATGCTGCACCGGATGAGCAACGGGCGGCTCTTGTCCACGCCGCACCGGGTGATCAACCGCTCCGGGCGCGAGCGGTTTTCGATCCCGTTTTTCTTTGACCCGCATGTGGACACCGTGATCGCCCCCCTGCCCGGCACCGGCGAAGCGCGGTTCCCGCCGGTCAAATTCGCCGATTTCCTGCGCGGAGAGCTGGAAGCGGCCTATGAGGTGCATCAGGCGGCAGAGGACGGCGTGAATTCCACTTGACCCCTGCCGCCTGCATGTCATGAACGGGGCATGAGCACGGCAAAACTGAAAATCAACCTGGATGCGCTGGTCACCAACTGGCGGAATCTGGATGCGCTGACTGCTTGCGAGACTGCCGCAGTGGTCAAGGCGAACGGGTACGGCCTGGATGCAGGCCGGGTGGGAACCGCATTGGCGAAGGCGGGCGCGCGCAACTTCTTTGTGGCGGCGGCCGAGGAAGGCGGCGCGCTGCGCCGTGCGCTGGGGCCCGGTCCCGGCATCTCGGTGTTTTCCGGCCATATGGAGGGCGACACCAAGCTGCTCAAGGACTTCCAGCTGACGCCGATGCTGAACTCGCTGGATCAGATGCTGCGCCACTTTGAGACCCTGCCGGGCCACCCGTTCGGGGTGCAGCTGGACAGCGGCATGAACCGGCTGGGGATGGAGCATGGCGAATGGGCCGCGGTGGCGGAAATCGCCCTGGGCCAGAACCCGGTGCTGTTGATGTCGCATCTGGCCTGTGCCGATGAGCCCGCGCATCCGATGAATGCGCAGCAGCTGAAGGCCTTCCGCGAGATGACGGACGGGCTGGAGGTGCCGCGTTCACTGGCGGCCACCGGTGGTATGCTCCTGGGCAAGGAGTATCACTTTGACCTCTGCCGCCCGGGCGTTGGCCTTTATGGCGGGCTGCCGTTCTCGGACGCGGTGCCGGTGGTGCAGCTGGACCTGCCGGTCATTCAGGTGCGCGACCTGGAGCCGGGCGAGACCGCCGGTTACGGCAACGCCTGGACCGCCCAGCGCCCCAGCCGGATCGCAACCGTTGCGGCCGGCTATGCCGACGGGTTGCACCGCGCGATCGGCCAGGGCGGCATTCACGTCTTTGCCGGCGATACCCCCTGCCCTATCGTGGGCCGGGTCTCGATGGATTTGATCACCGTGGACGTCACGGATCTGGCGGAGGTGCCGGATGTGCTGGCGATCCTGAACGAGCGCCAGACCGTCGACATGCTGGCCGAGGCGGCGGGCACCATCGGCTATGAGATCCTGACCTCCACCGGACACCGCTACGCACGGACATATCAGGGATGAACCCCATTACCCTCCTGGCCCGGCTGGGCCGCACGGCCCTGGCCGGGCTGGCTGCTGTGGGCCGCGCGGCGCTGTTTGCGCTTGGCGCCTTCAGCCACATGATCCGCCCGCCCTATTACCCGCGCGAGTTCTTTCAGGCGCTGCTGAACGTCGGCTGGCTGTCGCTGCCCGTCGTCGGCCTCACCGCGATCTTCACCGGCGGCGCGCTGGCGCTGCAGATCTATGCCGGCGGCGCCCGTTTCAACGCTGAGGCCGTGGTGCCGCAAATCGTCGCCATCGGCATGGTGCGGGAACTTGGCCCGGTACTGGTCGGGCTGATGATCGCGGCGCGGGTGACCTCCTCCATCGCCGCTGAAATCGCCACCATGAAGGTGACAGAGCAGATCGACGCGCTGGTGACACTGTCCACCCATCCGATGAAATACCTAGTGGCGCCGCGGGTGCTGGCGGCACTGATCACGGTGCCGGTGCTGGTCGGTGTCGGCGATATCATAGGCATCATGGGCGGCTATACGGTGGCGGTGCAGAACCTGGGCTTCAACGCCGCCGCCTATCTGAAAAACACGGTCGACTTCCTGGAGCCGCTCGACATCATCTCCTCGCTGACCAAGGGCGCCGCCTTTGGCACCATCGCGGCGATGATGGGCTGCTATTACGGCATGCAGTCGGGCCGCGGCGCCCAAGGCGTGGGCCGCGCCACCAAGGGATCGGTGGAATCCGCCGCGGTGCTGATCCTGGCCGCCAACTTTGTCCTCACAGGGGTGTTCTTCTCGCTATGATCCGCATGGAAAACGTCCACAAGGCCTTTGGCGACAATGCCGTGCTGAACGGCATGAACCTCGAGATCGCCAAGGGCACGTCGATGGTGATCATCGGCGGCTCCGGCACCGGCAAATCGGTGGCGCTGAAAAGCATCCTGGGCCTGATCCAGCCGGACTCAGGCCAGATTTTTGTCGATGGCAAGCCCGCCGGATCGGGCGACCGCGACAAATTCCTGGCGCGCTTCGGAATGCTGTTCCAGGGCGGTGCGCTGTTTGACAGCTTGCCGGTCTGGCAGAACGTCGCCTTCCGCCTCTTGCGCGGCGCGCTGAAGCGGCCAGCCGATGAGGCCCGTGAGATCGCCATCGAGAAACTGCGCCGGGTGGGTCTGAAGGCCAATGTCGCCGACCGCCTGCCTGCCGAACTGTCGGGCGGCATGCAGAAACGTGTGGGCCTCGCCCGCGCCATCGCCGCCGAGCCGGAGATCATCTTTTTCGATGAGCCGACCACCGGCCTCGACCCGATCATGTCAGGCGTCATCAACGACCTGATCCGCGAGATCGTGGTGGAGATGGGCGCCACCGCCATGACCATCACCCACGACATGACCTCGGTCCGCGCCATTGCCGACAACGTGGCGATGCTGCACGGCGGCGTCATCCAATGGACCGGCCCGGTTGCGGAAATGGACCAGTCGGGCGATCCCTATATGGAGCAGTTCATCCACGGCCGCGCAGAGGGGCCGATTGAGGCGGTTCGGTAAACATGGAAATAATTTTAGGCGCACTTGGTGCTATTGTACTGCTATTCACAGTCAGCGCATGGGTGGAGGTCGCTAAAGGCCCTAGCCTTAATGCGCCTTTGCTGCGTCGAAAATTCCTTAAGAAAGCTGTTCCACGGCTTTTGGGCGCCATGTTTGCAGTGATCCTGCTCTTTAAACTCTGCACTTCAGTATGGAGTGTTTTACTTCCGCAATCTGCCTGGGCTGTCTACCCGGCTGTCGTTTTTTGGGCGTCATTTTCTTGCATTGGACTGTGGTATATGCGGCGCAACATCTCCCGTCTAAGAAGCGAGCTGCAATAGATTGTTGCTCCGCCTCCTCACCCTATCGCTCCTGATCCTCTACCCCGTCGCCTGGTTTGCGCCCTTGATGCGGGCGGGGCTGCTGCCTATCTTCGGCCTCAGCGAGATCTCGGTGATCACCGGGCTGCAGAGCCTTTGGGGCAGCGACGCGGTGCTGGCGCTGATCGTCACCTTCTTTGCGATCTTCGCCCCCTACCTCAAGACCATCGGCACCGCACTGGTGCAATGGGAGCTGATGGACACCCGCGTGCAGAAGGTGCTGCATGTGCTGGGCAAGCTGGCGATGGCCGATATCTTCCTGATCGCGCTTTACATCACCCTGGCCAAGGGCATTGGCCTGGCGACCATCGAGACCGCCTGGGGGCTTTACCTGTTCACCGCCTGCATTCTGGCCTCCATCGTGCTGGGAATGCTGACAGAGCGCGGGGCCAGGAACAGAACCCCTTGATCCCGGCGCCTTCCGCTCCATTTCGTAAGGCCGGAGAAATGTGACGCCCGGATCCGGCTGACCGTGCCTTCTGCAGGACCTCCCCCCTTCTGCCAGGCCGGACCGGCGTCAGTGTGTATTGCTGCTGGAGGGGGAGCCATGCCCGGCCTTCAATCTATCCTGTTCACTGCCCAGGCCGCGCTGATGCGGCTGACGTTTCTGCTGATCTGCCTGGGCGCGCTGGCTGCATTGGCGGCCACCGGGCTGGCGGCGGCGGGGGTGTGGCCCTGGCTCAGCCTGCAGGCCGGCATCGGCGCCGGGATCCACCCGCAGGCCGGGATGGCGGCGCAGATCACCCTGACGGCACTGGCGCTGATGCTGGTGTTCTTCCTGCCCGCCAACGGGCGCATCATGGCGCTGGAAACCTCGCACCGGCGGTTCTCGCTGCAGATGGAGGACGTGCTGCGGGCCTATCAGCTGGCCCATGCCGGCGACCGGGCGGGCGTGTTCACCCTGGCCTCGGAGTTTGACGCGGTGAAGGAACGCCTCGCCTTCATGCGGGATCACCCGGATCTGTCCGCGCTGGAGCCGGAGGTGCTGGAAACGGCCGCACAGATGAGCCAGGTCAGCCACGAACTGGCAGAAACCTACTCCGACGCCAAGGTGGCCCGCGCCCGCCTGTTCCTGCAGCAGCGGCAGGAGGAGCTGGAGACCTTCAAGGCGCGGCTGGAGGATGCCCAGATCATCATGCAGGAACTGCGCCAATGGAGCCGCGATGTGGAGATCGAAGAAAGCATCGCCAAGTCGCACCTGGGCCGGCTGCGCGGCGAATTGTTCGAACTGCTGCCGGAACTGTCGGCGCAATTGCAGGGTCAGCCGGACGGGTCCGGCCCCGAAGGCGGCAGCGTGGTGCCGATCCAGCCGCCGCGGCGCGCCGACTGACAACAGCAGGGGGCTCTGCCCCAGGCCCTGACGGGCCTCCCCCGGGATATTTCCAGCCAGAAGAAGGAAGCCCCTCCTCTTCTTCTGGCCCCAAATATCCCGGAGCGCGAGGCAGAGCCTCGCATCTGCCGGTCCGGAACCCGCAGCCCCTTGAACAAAACAGAAACATCTGCCACTGATCCGGCATGGCAAAAACATCTTTCTCCTGCTCCGCCTGCGGAGCCAGCTTTTCGAAATGGTCGGGCCGCTGCGAGGGCTGCGGCGAGTGGAACACCATCAGTGAGGATCAGGGGCTGTCCTCCGGCCCCTCGAAGAAATCGCTGGGCGTCAAGCGCGGCCGCACCATCCAACTGACCGATCTGTCCACCCGGGAAACCCCGCCGCCGCGCGCCTGCTGCGGGGTGGGCGAGCTGGACCGGGTGCTGGGCGGCGGGCTGGTTGCGGCTTCCGCCATCCTGGTCGGCGGCGATCCGGGCATCGGCAAATCCACGCTTCTGCTGCAGGCCGCGGCGCGGTTTGCCCAGGCGGGCGTCAAGACAGTCTATGTCAGCGGCGAGGAGGCCTCTGCCCAGGTGCGGATGCGGGCGCAGCGGCTGGGGCTGGCGGATGCGCCGGTGCAGCTGGCCGCCGAGACCAACCTGCGCGACATCCTGACCACGCTGGAGGCGGAAAAGCCGCAGCTGGCGATTATCGATTCCATCCAGACCATGTGGGCGGATCATGTGGACAGCGCACCGGGATCTGTCAGCCAGGTGCGCGCTGCCGCACATGAGCTGACCACATTCGCCAAGCGGCACGGGATTTCGATCATCATGGTCGGCCATGTCACCAAGGAGGGCCAGATCGCAGGCCCGCGGGTGGTGGAGCATATGGTCGACACGGTGCTGTATTTCGAGGGTGAGCGCGGCCACCAGTTCCGCATCCTGCGCGCGGTCAAGAACCGCTTTGGCCCGGCGGATGAGATCGGTGTGTTTGAAATGACCGGCAGCGGCCTCAGCGAGGTGATCAACCCCTCGGCCCTGTTCCTGTCCGAACGCGGCGAGCCCTCGCCGGGATCGGTGGTGTTTGCGGGCATCGAAGGCACCCGGCCGGTGCTGGTGGAGATGCAGGCGCTGATTGCGCCCTCGCCGCATTCACAGCCCCGGCGGGCAGTGGTGGGCTGGGATTCTTCGCGGCTGGCGATGATCCTGGCAGTATTGGAGGCACGCTGCGGCATTCCCTTTGCCGGCCTCGACGTCTATCTGAACGTGGCAGGCGGCATGAAGATCTCCGAACCTGCCGCCGACCTGGCGGTAGCCGCAGCGCTGCTGAGTGCACGGGAGGACGTCGCCCTGCCCGCCGATACGGTGGTTTTCGGAGAAATTTCGCTATCCGGGGCGCTGCGTCCTGCGCCGCAGACCGAAAACAGGTTGAAAGAGGCGCAAAAACTTGGTTTCACGGCGGCGATTGCCCCTGGCGGCAGCAAAACCGTATCCGTAAACGGCCTGAACTTGCGAAAATCGGGCGATCTGGCAGGTTTTGTTGGCGAATTCTTCGGGGCCGGTTAAAGTCGCAAAAAATTTGAGATCGCAGGCAAACGGGCGAGGGACATGGAAGGTTTCACAATCATCGACGGGGTCGTGGCCCTGGTCATTGTCGTATCGGCGCTCTTGGCCTATTCGCGCGGTTTCGTGCGCGAGGCGATGGCGATTGCAGGCTGGATCGCCGCGGGCGTGCTCGCCTTCATCTTTGCCCCGCAGGTAGAGCCGCTGATGGCGGAGATCCCGGTGATCGGCGAATTCATTGCCGACAGCTGCGAATTGTCGATCATCGCCGCCTTTGCCGCCGTGTTTGCGCTGGCGCTGATCGTGGTCTCCTTCTTCACGCCGCTGTTTTCCACCCTGGTGCAGCGCTCTGCGCTTGGCGGGCTGGATCAGGGCGCTGGCTTCTTCTTTGGTGTCCTGCGCGGCATTCTTCTGATTGCGATTGCCTTCTTCCTCTATGATGTGGTGATGACCGGGCAGTCCTTTACCATTGTTGATGAAAGCCGCTCTGCCGGGGTGTTTGAACGCCTGACCGGCAAGATCGAGGAACGCAATCCGGAGCAGGCCCTGGGCTGGGTGACTGAGCAATATGAGGCGCTGATCGGCGCTTGCGGCCAGTAATTCCTAAGGATTACCACCATCAGACAGGTATGCGGGCGCCCCACGGGCGCCCGTTTTGCTTGGATTTCAATGCGTTCACAAAGTTATCCACAAGATGCGCGGGGCAGCGGTTAACACCGCAAATTCAAGTTAACGCTTTGTTAACCAACGAGAATCGGGATTCGAGGGACCCTTCAGGGCGTCTCAAAAATCGCGCCAAATCTTAACAAATCCTCAGCCGGCACCGGCAAAAGGTTAACAATACCCCCAAAAAGGCAGTTTTTGTCCCCGAAAAAACGCCTCATCCCGAAATGCGACGCAAGCCTGCCCCAATTTGGTCCCAATTCGGGGGCCACATGGCTTCAACGGCAAAACGCCGGGACGAAGACGCTCAGAAGGGACACCAAAATGCAGCTGGACCACACCACAGATTTCGCCGACTTCCTGCCGGTTGACGTGCTGCTGCTGACCAACCCCCTGCCGCAGTCCGTGAAGCCGGCGCGCAAGCGTGCCCGTATCCGCAGCGGCGGCTTCCTGCCCGATACGCTGGTGGAGACTGAGGAAGGCTTCAAGCAGGCCCGCGACGTCAAGCCCGGCGACATGGTGTTCACCTTTGACGGCGGCGCCCAGGAAGTGAAGGCGGTGAAACACGCGGTGCCGCGACTGACCACGCTGATGCATATCCCGGCGGGTGCGCTTGGCAATGACACCGACCTGATGCTGCCCTCGGACCAGAAAGTGGCACTGGAGATGGAGACCGCGGAACGCCTGTTCGGCCTGCCGGTTGTCGTCGCCAAGCTGATCGCCCTGGCCGGCTACAAGGGGATTAGCGCCGCGGCGCCGGAGCGCCTGGGCCGCATTCATTTCGAATTCGCAGAGGAAGAGCTGGTCTGGGCCGAAAGCGGTATGCTGCTGCCTGCCAGTGACACCGCTGACGACTCTGCCTTTCACCAGCTGTCGCTGTCTGAGACCCGCCAGGTTCTGGCCAGCGACGAAGGCCGCGCCCTGGCCGGCACCGGCATGGGGGACGAAGACGCCCGCCTGCCGCTGTCCCCGCTGGACAACCTGCTGGACCGTATCCTGGCGGCCTGATCCTAGAATCCCCCCCAAGACTTCCTCCCCCCTCGGGCCCGCCTTTGTGCGGGCCTTTCCTTTTGATGCCCCGCCCGGGCGCCGCACATGCAGTTCTAACGGAAATGTGATAGGATCCGGACTTGGGGGAGCGCGCCGGACTGCCAGGCATCCTGCCCGCCGGCGGCCCGCTGCTCCGCGTTCTGGGAGTGTTGAAGATGCCAAGATTTATTGTGACCGGAAGCTATACCTCTGCCGCCATGAAGGCGATGATTGAAAGCCCGAGCGACCGGGAAGCCGCCGCCCGCGCCGTGGTCGAAGCCGCAGGCGGCACTCTGGAGAGCTATTACCTGACAACAGGCGACAGCGATTTTGCCATCAGCGTGACCATCGACGATGTGACCGCCCTGCTTGCCGGGCTTCTTGTTACCGGCGCCAGCGGCGCGGTCAGCAACCTGAAAACCCAGCGCGCTTTCACCTCTGCCGAGTTTGAGGCGATGCAGAAAAAGGCGGGCAGCATTGCCAGTGCCTATAAGGCGCCAGGCGGCTGAACGGCACAGCCGGAACAGTCGGCGGCCAGCGCAGGCCGCCGTCCGGGGCCCGTGGTTCACACGGGCCTTTTGCGTGGCGCCGGGGGGGCGGTTGCCGCAGCGCAGCGGCGATATGTGATCCTTTGATGACAGACGGCAAGAAAGCCTCTATGTGAGGGCGCGAACAGGAAACGGATTCGGAGCCACACCGCCTTGCCGCTGCTGCAGACGCTGCCCGCCTGCCCTTGTGGACCTGACCTGATGCGCATCGCGCCGGGGACCAGGGCTGCAACCGGCCATCAGGCTCCGGACGTTTTGCCGGCCAGCTGCTTTGGTGCCTCCGCAATGGCACCAGCGCGGAGAAATGCGCTAGACTGCCGGCCAAGCCGCTTCCATCAGCCATCGGACTAATCGGGATTGGAGCCAGCCAATGTGCGGGATTTTGGGGATCGCAAGCCGGGACACGGATGTCTTTGCAGAGATTTATGACGGGCTTCTAATGCTCCAGCACCGCGGCCAGGACGCCTCGGGCATCGTGACCTACACCGGCGAGTTCTTCCGCGAGCGCAAGGCCAACGGGCTGGTCAAGGATGTGTTCGGACCGTCCGATGCTGAGACCCTGACCGGCCGGGTCGGCATAGGCCATGTGCGCTACCCCACCGCAGGCTCGCTGAGCGCCGCCGAGGCACAGCCGTTCTTTGTGAACGCGCCCTATGGCATCTACCTGGTCCACAACGGCAACATCACCAACACCGCCGAGCAGCGCGAGAAGGTGACCGGCAAATACAGCCGCCACCTGCGCACCACCTCCGATTCCGAAATCCTGCTGAACGTTCTGGCCGACAAGGTGGCAGATGCGATCAAGGTCAATGGCAACGCCGAGCCGATCCGCAACATTTTTGCCGGCGTCAAGATGACCATGGAGCGGGTGCAGGGCGCCTATTCGGTGCTGTGCATGATTGCCGGTGTCGGCATGCTGGCCTTCCGCGACCCGCACGGCATCCGGCCGCTGTCGGTCGGCAAGCGCGCGGCGGAAAGCGGCGGTGAGGATTACTGCTTTGCGTCTGAGGACGTGGCCTTTGGCATCAACGCCTTTGAAAAGATCCGCGACGTAAAACCGGGCGAAGCCATCCTGGTGGATCTGGACGGCAACATGCACACCTTCCAGGCGGTCGAGGGCAAGCTGACCCCCTGCATCTTCGAATATGTCTACCTGGCGCGCCCCGACTCGATGATGGACGGAGTTTCGGTCTACAAGACCCAGCTGCGCATGGGCCAGGCGCTGGCCAAGCAGATCCAAGACTCGGGCCTGGAAATCGACAGCATCATCCCGGTGCCCGATTCGGCCCGTCCCGTGGCGCTGGAAGTCGCCAACTCCACCGGAATCCGCTACCGCGAGGGGCTGGTGAAGAACCGCTACGTGGGCCGCACCTTCATCATGCCGGGCCAGGCGGAGCGGCAGAAATCGGTGCGCCGCAAGCTCAACGCGATCCCGCTGGAATTCAAGGACCGCAATGTGCTGCTGATCGACGATTCCATCGTGCGCGGCAACACCATCAAGAAGATCGTGCAAATGTGCCGCGAGGCCGGCGCCAAGAAGGTCTATATCGCCTCTGCCTCGCCGCCGGTGGTTTACCCGAACGTCTATGGCATCGACATGCCGACCAAGCATGAGCTGATCGCAAACGGCCTCAGCGTCGAGGAAATCCGCGAGGAGCTGGGGGCTGATGCGCTGTTCTACCAAAAGCTCGACGACCTGATCTGGGCGGCCCAGGAAGGCAACCCGGATATCCAGGGCTTCGACTGCTCCTGCTTTGACGGCAACTACATCACCGGTGTCACCGGCGAATACCTGGACGCGCTGGAAAACAGCAGCCGGGTCAGCGCCAAGATCCAGGACATGCCGGCACCCGGCGCCTCCTGGAATGCCTCAAAGCTGGCCACCGGCTAAGGCCCGCGCCCGCCCCGGCAGACGGGGTTTGAACTTTGGCCCGCATGCGTCTATGAGGGCCCGGAACTTTGCATGGGGAGGCGCTGGCCGTGACGGCCCGCGCCTTTTCCTATGCTCCTGACGAAAGGCCGCCCCTTGGACGCGCATCTTGCCCGCATGCTGAACTCTCCGCGCCAGTGCCGCTGCTGCGGCGCGACGTTCGCGCAACTGCTCAGCCTCAGCTGCGACCGGCCCGACATCTGCGCCGAGGATATGGAGGTGGAGGACAACTCTGCCGTCCTCGCCACCCGCGGCGATATCCTGACCGAGGATTTCTGCCGCCTGGGCGATCTGCGCTTTGTCCGGGCGGTGCTGGCAATTCCCTTGAACGGCAGCCGCGGCGAGGAGTTCATCCTGGGCACCTGGGCCAGCCTCAGCCGCGATGACTTTGACGCCTATCTCGACCTCTTTGAGATGCGCGAGACAGATAAGCTGGGCGACCGCCCGGCCTGGCTGGCCAATGCGATCCCGCCGGACATGCCTATGCCCGCAGGCTGCATGCTGGAAATGCGCACCGGCGGCCAGTATCCGGAGCTGAAGGTCACCGAGCAGAACCACCCGCTCTATCCGCTGCAAAAGGACGGCGCGGACCTGGAGGAACTGCTGGAGCTGCTTTATGCCTATGGCCATGACCTGCCTTCGCTGGTCTACGACGCCTGAGCGGGAGCAGGCGCGGCAGCGCACCCGGCCCTGTTGAAGCCATCCGCGGCTTCCCGCCGATTGCAGGCTTCGCTTGGCGGGGCGGCTTGATCCCCCTGCTGCGGCGCCCCAGATACGTCCGGATCTATGAGGAACGGACGCGATGGCAAACACACAGAGCGGCGGCGAAACCTCTGCCAAGGTGGCGGGGCTTGCGACACAGACCAATGCGGTGAACCGCAGCAACCTGAGCCTGCTGGGTCTGTTCGGCCCCGAGGACAGCATGACAGCCCTGGTCCGCCTGCCGTCAGGCCGCACCCGCAAGGTCTCCCGCGGCACCCGCCTGTCGCAGGGACAGGTGGTGGCAATCGACGCCCACGGCCTGGTGCTGAACCAGCGCGGCGAGACCAGGCGCCTGGATATGCCCGGCAGCTGACCGGGCCGCTGCCCCGGCAAATTTCTTCCAGGAAATTTGCCAAGGATTTTCGAAAATCCTTGGCCCGGCCCGCCACCCCTTGACCTGCCCGCGCGGGCGGCCCAAGAAGGCGGCCATGACAGACAAAACCGCTCTCATCACCGGTGCATCGCGCGGCCTGGGCAACGCCCTGGCCGAGGCGCTTGCGCCCACCCATCACATCGTGGCCGTCGCCCGCACCACCGGCGCGCTGGAAGAGCTGGACGACCGCATCAAGGCGGCGGGCGGCTCTGCCACCCTGGCGCCGATGGACATCACCGTGCCCGAGGCGATGGCAACGCTCTGCCGCGGCATCCATGACCGCTGGGGCAAGCTGGACCTGTGGCTGCACACGGCGATCCATGCCACGGCCCTGTGCCCGGCGCCCTCCGTGGCGGCCAAGGACTGGACCAAGGCCGTGGCGGTCAATGCCACCGCCACCTCGGTGCTGATCCCCTATGTGGCGCCTCTCTTGGGCCAGTCGGGCCGCGCGGTGTTCTTTGAGGACCCGAAGGCGGGCGAGAAGTTCTATGGCACCTACGGCGCCACCAAGGCGGCGCAGATGGCGCTGGCCCGCAGCTGGCAGGCCGAGACAGAGCGCACCGGCCCCAAGGTGAAGATCCTGGAGCCGCAGCCGATGGCCACTGCCCTGCGCGCCCGTTTCCACCCGGGCGAGGACCGCGAGGCGCTGACCCCGATCCAGGACGAGGCCGCACGCCTGCTGCCGCTGATCCTGGCCGACTGACCGCCGCAGCACAGTGCCGGGGGGGGGGCCCCCGCGGGGGGCGGGGCCAGGGCGGGGGGGGGGGATTTTGTGTGGGGAGTGGGAGGGGGGGAAGGGTCCCCCTCCCCTTGACCCCCTCCCCTGGCCGCCC
>NZ_JBSWYB010000045.1:0-30619 GCF_056160905.1 Leisingera sp. ABD4_442
CCTTGTCCTGAACGGAGTTGATGAAGCTCTGCGACACCTTCGCCTTGTCATGGCCGTAGGGCAGCAGATCGTCGTTCGAAATCCCGATCTTAGCGCCAATCTCCTGGATCGGCTTCTTCTGCGCTTCACGCGCAATCTCAATGTCACTCTTGTAGCTCATGGCCGTCTCCCTGCTGCCATCCGTTCCGGTTCACGCCCCGCTGCTGATGATCCCCGCGAGGCAAGATATATTCCTATTAATTAAATATTTTTCCTACACGTCAACACATTCTTGCGCGGATTTTCCTGAAAAACAGGGGGATTTTGCTGTTTCTGCCGCGGATCAGAAACTGGCGGAATTTCACCCCGGGTGAAGACGGCGCATATGCGGCAAAGCCTGCCGCAAACAAAAGAGGCCCGGGCAATGCCCGGGCCGTGCGTAGTCCAGCCCGAAGACCGGACAGGGGAATCAGATGTCCAGCGTGTTCTCTTTTTCCCAGCGGGAGAAGTGGTTCACAAAGGAGCTCCACTCTTGCTCCTTCATCTTCAGGTAAGCGGCCGAGAACTCCTCGCCCATCATTGCCTTCAGACCATCGTCCTTGTCGTAGAAGCGCAGCGCATCCAGCATGTTGAGCGGCAGTTTCGGCGCGTCGGTGATGGTGTGGCCTTCGGCGTACATGTCGATGTCGTGACGCGGGCCAGGGTCGGCTTTGGAGCGGACACCGGAGAGGCCGGCCGCGATGATCACCGCCTGCAGCAGATAGGGGTTCACAGCACCATCCGGCAGGCGCAGTTCAAACCGGCCGGGGCCTGGAACGCGCACCATGTGAGTGCGGTTGTTGCCGGTCCAGGTCACGGTGTTCGGCGCCCAGGTCGCGCCCGACATGGTGCGCGGCGCATTGATGCGCTTGTAGGAGTTCACCGTGGGGTTGGTGATCGCCGCCAGGGCTGAGGCGTGCTTCATGATGCCGCCCAGGAACCAGCCGCCCTGCTCCGACAGGCCCAGCTCGGCAATCTGGCCCGCGCCCTTTTCACCGGCAAAGACGTTGGTGCGGGCATCTTTGCCCGGTGCGTCCCAGACCGAGATATGCGCGTGGCAGCCGTTGCCGGTGAGGCCCTCGACCGGCTTTGGCATGAAGGTCGCGCGGTAGCCGTGCTTTTCCGCCACCGATTTAGTCATGAACTTGAAGAAGCTGTGCTTGTCGGCGGTCGACAGCGCATCGTCGAACTCCCAGTTCATCTCGAACTGGCCGTTGGCGTCCTCGTGGTCGTTCTGATACGGGCCCCAGCCCAGTTCCAGCATGTAGTCGCAGATCTCGCGGACCACGTCATAACGGCGCATCACCGCCTGCTGGTCATAGCAGGGTTTTTCAGCGGTATCGAAGGGGTCCGAGATTTCCTCTCCGTCCGGGGTCAGCAGGAAGAACTCGGCCTCGATGCCGGTCTTCACGTGCAGGCCTTCGTCCGCAGCCTCCTTGATCAGGCGGCGCAGCACGTTGCGCGGCGCCTGAGCCACATCCTCGCCTTCCATCACGCAGTCAGCCGCCACCCAGGCGACCTCCGGCTTCCACGGCAGCTGGATCACCGAGTTGGGATCCGGCACCGCCAGCATGTCCGGGTGGGCCGGTGTGAGGTCAAGCCAGGTGGCAAAACCGGCAAAGCCGGCCCCGTCTTCCTGCATGTCCGCGATCGCCTGTGCCGGCACCAGTTTGGCGCGCTGGCCACCGAACAAGTCGGTGAAGGAGATCATGAAGTATTTAACGCCTTTTTCTTTTGCGAAAGCAGCCAGATCTGTCGTCATGGTCCTACTTCCTTTCCCTGTTGAACGTATTTCGAAAATGGGGCGCGAACCGTCACCGGCCGCGCCCCGCTTAACTTCAGAACCCTGCCTTACCCGGGTACCAGTCGGTGCCGGCCAGCGGCACGCGCGCCATGGCGGCGGCCTCCATGGTCAGGGCGCACAGATCCTCGGGTTCGAGGTTGTGCAGGTGGTTGTGGCCGCAGGCGCGGGCAATGGTCTGCGCCTCTAGCGTCATCACCTTGAGGTAGTTGCGCAGGCGGCGGCCCGCTTCGGCCGGATCCAAGCGCTTCATCAGCTCCGGGTCTTGGGTGGTAATGCCGGCCGGGTCGCGGCCTTCGTGCCAGTCGTCATAGGCGCCGGTGGTGGTGCCCAGCTTCTGGTACTCGTTTTCCCATTTCGGGTCGTTGTCGCCCAGCGCGATCAGCGCCGCGGTGCCGATGGCCACCGCGTCAGCACCCAGTGCCATCGCCTTGGCCACGTCGGCGCCGGTGCGGATGCCGCCAGAGACCACCAGCTGCACTTCGCGGTGCACGCCCAGATCCTGCAACGCCTGCACGGCGGGGCGGATACAGGCCAGCGTCGGCAGACCGACATGTTCGATGAACACGTCCTGGGTAGCGGCCGTGCCGCCCTGCATGCCGTCCAGCACCACAACATCGGCGCCTGCCTTCACGGCCAAAGCAGTGTCATAGTAGGGCCGGGTGCCGCCAACCTTCACATAGATCGGCTTTTCCCAGTTGGTGATTTCCCGCAGCTCCAGGATCTTGATTTCCAGGTCATCCGGGCCGGTCCAGTCCGGGTGGCGGCAGGCGGAACGCTGGTCGATGCCCTTGGGCAGGCAGCGCATTTCCGCAACCCGGTCCGAGATCTTCTGGCCCAGCAGCATGCCGCCACCGCCGGGCTTAGCGCCCTGACCGACCACAACCTCGATGGCGTCCGCCTTGCGCAGGTCATCGGGGTTCATGCCGTAGCGGGACGGCAGGTACTGGTAAACCAGCTTGGAGGAATGGCCGCGCTCTTCCGGGGTCATGCCGCCGTCACCGGTGGTGGTGGAGGTGCCGGCGGCAGATGCGCCGCGGCCCAGGGCCTCTTTCGCGGGGCCCGACAGCGCGCCAAAGCTCATGCCGGCAATGGTGACCGGAATGTCCAGCTCAATCGGCTTCTTGGCGAAACGTGTGCCCAGGGTCACCTTGGTTTCACATTTCTCGCGGTAGCCTTCCAGCGGATAGCGCGAGACCGAGGCGCCGAGGAACAGCAGGTCATCGAAATGCGGCACCCGGCGCTTAGCGCCGCCGCCGCGGATGTCATAGATCCCGGTGGCTGCCGCGCGGCGGATTTCCGCGTTGATCGGGTTGGAGAATGTCGCCGACTGGATCGGCTCGGTACGGGGGATGTTCTTGTTATCCATGCCTTTTGATCCTGTCCTTAGTACGCTTGCGCGTTGTCGACGTCGAAGTTGTAAAGCTGGCGGGCGGAGCCATAGCGCTTGAACTCTTCCGGCTTGGCGTCGGAGCCCGCGCGTTCCAGCAGATCCTTGAGGATCTCGATGTGCTCAGGCCGCATCTCTTTCTCGATGCAGTCGGCGCCCAGGCTCTTGACCGAACCGCGCACAAACAGGCGCGCCTCATAGCAGCTGTCGCCCAGCGCATCACCGGCATCGCCGCAGACAACCAGGTTGCCCGCCTGCGCCATGAAGGCGCACATGTGGCCGATGTTGCCGTGCACGACGATGTCGATGCCTTTCATGGAGATGCCGCAGCGTGAAGACGCATTGCCCTTGATCACCAGCAGGCCGCCGTGGCCGGTGGCACCGGCATATTGGCTGGCGTCGCCCTCGACGATCACCTGGCCGGACATCATGTTTTCAGCCACACCGGGGCCAACAGACCCTTCGACGCGCACGGTCGCCTGCTGGTTCATGCCGGCGCAGTAGTAGCCGGTCGAGCCCTTGACGGTCACGTCAATCGGCGAGTCCAAACCCACGGCAATCGCATGGCTGCCCTTGGGGTTGACGACTTCCCAGGCAGTTTTGTTAGTGCTGCCGTTCAATTCCTGCAGGGCGGAGTTCAGACCGCGCAGGCCATTTGCTTCAAGATCATATGTCTGCATCTTAGTGGTTCCAGAAGTAAACGGTTGCGGGTTCGGGCTCCCAGACCTTGGCATCTTCAATGCCCGGCAGGTTCACCAGCGCGCGGTATTCGGAACCGAAGGCCACATACTGGTCGGTTTCCGCCATCACCGCCGGCTTGCAGGCGATCGGGTCGCGGACCACGCCAAAACCGTCCTTGGTGCCCACCACGAAGTTGAAGAACCCGTCCAGGTCTTCCAGGGTGCCTTCCAGCGCTTCACCCAGGGTGGCGCCGTTCTGCATCTTCCAGGTCAGATAGGCTGCGCCCACCTCGGTGTCGTTCTGGCTTTCGATCCGCACCCCGTCCCGGCGCAGCTTGCGGCGCAGCGAGTTGTGGTTGGACAGCGAGCCATTGTGCACCAGGCACTGGTCCGATCCGGTCGAGAACGGGTGTGCGCCCTCGGTGGTCACGGCGGATTCAGTGGCCATGCGGGTATGGCCGATGCCATGGGTGCCGCTCATGCCGCGCACGTCGAAACGCTCTGCAACTTTCTCGGGCAGACCCACTTCCTTGTAAATCTCGATGGTGTCGCCTGCACTCATGACACGCATGCCGGGGCGCAGTTCCGCCAATGCGGCGCGCGCTTCTTCGGCTTTGCCAGCGGGCACCTCCAGCACCGCGTGGGTGTCGGTCACCCGGATCGACACATCGGTGCTCAGCGCTTCGGCCAGCGCGCCGTCCAGCCCGTCAAAGGCAGCCTCCGGCGAGTCCGACTGAACGGTCAGCTTGGTGCGCCCGTCCGCCTCGGATCCGTAGATTGCAATGCCCGCACTGTCAGGACCGCGGTCCGTCATGGTGATGAGCATATCGGTGAGCATATCGCCCAGTTTTGGCTCTAGTGATTTGTCTTTCAGAAAAAGACCGACAATCCCGCACATGGGTGTGCCTCCTGCTTTTCATCTCGAATCAACGCTAGCAGTTTGCGATCTACCGTTCAACTCTTATGAAACTTATTTTCCCTTGAGGGAAAGAAAAGGCGCGCCGTCTGGCGCGCCTCTGGTTGGGTCGGGATCAGTATTTCTCCAACAAGGAGTGTATTTTCTCCTTGTCCCCCATATTCTTAGCCTTCTCCAGATGAGCGCCCTCGCGAACAAACTGGATCCGGTGCCAGGCGATCCAGAAGACCACCCCCAGGACAACCATCAGCCCTTCTGATCCTTGAAAGGGGTAAACTGCCCCAACTTCTGCCAGATCCACCGCCCAGCTGTCGTATCCGATCGTAGACATTCCAATTCTCCTTATTCAGCCGGAACGCCGTTGCCGTTCACTGCAGCCTTGTCGGCAGCAATGATTTCGGCCTTGGCATCTTCGTAGGCATGGTGTTCAGCGTAATCGAGGCCCTGCAGCTCGACCTCCACCGGGATCCGCAGCACGCCAGCAGCGGCCTGCATCTTGGAGATCACGTACCCGGGCAGCCAGCCCAGCACGCCAAACATGATCACCGCGCCGATGGTCTGGCCAACCGGGTTGACGGTGGCATAGCCTTCATAGGGCGAGCTCGGCGCGCCCCACAGCAGGAAGCCCGCGATGATCAGCCCCACGATGCCGGAGTAGCCATGCACGGCAACAGCGCCCACCGCATCGTCGATCTTGAAAGTGCGCTCGACCCAGTAGTGCAGCTTGTAGACGATCACGACACCAACCGCGCCGACCAGCATCGCCTGGATCGGGTGGTACAGGTCGTTGCCGGCAGAGGCTGTGATGATGCCCGCCAGACCGCCGGAGAAGGTCCAGAAAGCATCGCCCTTGGACACCACATAGGCCGCCATCAGGCCGCCGGACAGCGACATCAGGAAGTTGAAGGTGATCGCGGACAGCGAGGTCGGCGCCAGATAGATGTTGGTGGCCGTCCAGGTTTCGCCGGTCAGCAGCCCGCCAATGCCATCCGGCGAGATCACCGGAATGTTGCAAGCGGCATAGAAGCCCCAGAACCCCGAGTAGATCAGGAAGATCCCGATGGTCAGCATCCATGGGTTATGCGGCGGGATATCGCGCGGAGTGCCGTCAGCGGCGAACTTGCCCAGGCGCGGGCCCAGCACCATGATCACACCCAATGCGTAACCGCCGGCAATCGCGTGGATCACACCGGAGGCATAGGCGTCGTGATAGCCCAGGTATTTCACCATCCAGCCCTCGGCGTGCCAGCCCCAGGCCGCGTCGATGATCCAGAACACCGAGCCGATCATAACTGCATGCACCCACAGGGCGGAAGAGCGGATCCGCTCAATCACCGCGCCGGACACGATCGAGGCCGCGGTCCAGGAGAACAGCAGGAACGCCGCCCAGAACACGCCGGTGATCCGGTCTGAGAGGTTGGTGCCCATGTTCTGCGACCACGGCAGGTTGGCCGCGCCTGCATCATGGTTCAGGCCGCCGAAGAACGGGAAGCTGGGGAACGCCCAGTAGATCCACCAGCCGAAAAAGAAGAAAGTCACCGTGACCAGCGGAATGATCATGATGTTCTTCATCAATGTGTGCATGTGGTTGCGGTGGCGGCTGGCGCCGACCTCATACATGCAGAACCCCACGTGAATGAGGAACATGAAGACAACGGTCACCCAGTAATAGAACTCGGTGAACACCGTTGTTAACGCGTTCAGATTTCCATCCAATGTTTTGCCCTCCTGTTGGCAGTGTTCCCGGGCATTTTTTGCCTCTTGGGAATATTATTTTCCATTATTATTGGGTTCCGGCGGGCAGACCTGTCAATCTTCATGTGAAAATTTGTTCACCCCCAGGGAACACGGTGCCGCTTTTCGCGTTTTTATTTGCCGGTTTTCAGACCAGTTAAGTCCCCGGCATCCAAAGACTTAGCGCCAACCGGCCCGGACCGGTTCCATGCCGCGCCGACATGCTGCAACCACCGCCAAACCCATGGTGCAACTGCGCATTTGCGACAGAATCACGCGAATCTCCGGCACCACTTGTCTGTGATTCTCCCCCGGAACGGGTTGCGCAGAGCCTGCCGCAACCGCAAGCCTGATGTCGAAAAAGACCATTTCAGGCCAATTCATGCCGCAAACCCATTCGGAATCGGCATTTTTGGCAAAATCTTTTTCCTGCTAGGAATAATCATTGACACGAAGCCTCCTCCCTTGGCTAACTGGACCAGACCAATGGAACCAAATCAAGAATTTTGGTCCGCACCAATAGGGAGAAACGCAAAATGGCCATCATCTGGCGGACTTCAGCACTGGCGCAGCGCCACAAGGAAATCGGCGGCGAGCTGGAAGATTGGAACGGCATGGGAACCGCCTGGTTCTATGACCACACCCCCGAGCGCGCCAAAGCCGACTACGAGGCGATCCGCACCAAGGCCGGCCTGATGGACGTGTCCGGCCTGAAGAAAGTCCACGTCGTGGGCGAGCACGCGGCACAGGTCATCGACCGGGTCACCACCCGCAACGTCGAAAAGATCATGCCGGGCCGCTCAACCTATGCCTCGATCCTGAACGACCAGGGCAAATTCGTGGACGACTGCATCATCTACCGCCTGTCGGTGAACAGCTGGCTGGTGGTGCATGGCACCGGCACCGGCATGGAGCAGCTGAACACGGTTGCGGCCGGCAAGAACTGCTCGGTGATCTTTGACGACAACATGCACGACATGTCGCTGCAGGGCCCCGTTGCGGTGGACTTCCTGGCCGAATACGTGCCCGGCATCCGTGATTTGGCCTATTTCGGCATCATCCAGACCAAGCTGTTCGGCTGCCCGGTGATGATCTCGCGCACCGGCTACACCGGTGAGCGCGGCTATGAGATCTTTTGCCAGGCCAAGGATGCCGTGCACCTCTGGGACAGCATCCTGGACAAGGGCGCGGGGCTCGGCATCGTGCCGGTGCAGTTCTCCACCCTCGACCTCTTGCGCACCGAAAGCTACCTGCTGTTCTATCCGGGCGACAACTCCGAGACCTACCCGTTCGACGATGAGCCCTGCGGCGACACGCTGTGGGAATTGGGCCTCGAATTCACTGTCTCCCCGGGCAAAACCGGCTTCATCGGCGCCGAGAACCACTATGCCGCCGAAGGCAAGGAGCGGTTCAAGATCTACGGCGTCCAGCTGGAGGGCACCACCCCGGCGGATGAAGGCGCAGACCTGCTGCAGAACGGTGAAAAAGTCGGCGTGGTCACCTACGGCATGTATTCCGACGTGAACAAGCACAACGTGGGCATCGCGCGGATGCCGGTGGCCTGCGCCAAGCCGGGCACCGAGCTGACCGTGCGCAACGGCGACGGCACCGAGATTGCCGCCACCGCCGCCGAGATGCCCTTCTACGACAAGGACAAATCGATCCGCACCGCAAAGGGCTGATCCGGATCCCGGGCGTCTCCATCCCGGAGGCGCCCGCTTTCGTTCACCCGGACTGCAGGAAAAGCGACCCACATGTCTAAGACCGTATTCCCCCCTTCCATCAAAAGCCGCCCCGTCTACGGCGAGCTTGAAGCCCGCGCCGGCAGCGGCCACCTGATGATTGCCGATGCCGAAGGCGCCGAGGCGATCCTTGATCTGGCCAAAACCGCGGACGCGGCGTTCTGGGCCAAGGCCCATATCATCTACATCCCCAAGGACACCGGCACCAAATACAGCAGCCAGCTGGAAGAGCTGGGTGCAGGCCAATACTACGCAGGCCCCTCTTATGAGGCTGCGCAAACCCGCATCCGCCGCGCCCTGCTGGATTGCCACATGGGCACGCAGGTCTACCTCGCAGGTACAGAAAGCCTGATGGGCCAGGCCATGGCCGAGGCCACCGCCGCCGGCATCCCCCATACCGCGATCCAGACCGAGCACCGCGGCTCCACCGCGCGGCGCATGCAATGCGTGCACTGCAAGGGCATCACCGAGGACGTCACCACCGACCCGTTTGAATGCAGCCATTGCGGCCTCAGCCTATTTGTGCGCGATCACTATTCGCGCCGTCTCGCCGCCTTTCAGGGCGTGCGGGTGGATGCCGAAGATCCGGGCAATATCCCCGAGAAAGTGGAGCTGTTCAAATGAGTGCTGGCACCGCAAAACTGAATGTCACCGTGGCTGAGGTCAAACCGATCAACGATCTGGTCACCCGGTTCAAATTCGTCCGCACCGGCGGCGGCGACCTGCCCACTTTCTCGGGCGGCGCCCACACCGTGGTGGAGATGCAAGACGGCGATATCACCCGGCTCAACGCCTATTCGCTGATGTCCGACCCGGCTGACCGCGGCGCCTATATGATCTCGGTGCGCCGCGACGATGAGGGCCGCGGCGGCTCCAAATTCATGCATTCCCAGGTGAAAGAGGGCATGGAGATGGTGATCTCCAACCCGGTGAACCTGTTCTCGCTGGACCTGCGCGCAGGCAAGCACCTTATGCTGGCCGGCGGCATCGGCATCACCCCCTTCATGGCGCAGATGCACCAGCTCTCGATGATGGGTGGGAACTTCGAATTGCATTATTCGGTCCGCACCGCATCACTCGGCACCTACGCCAAGGAGTTGTCAGACCGTTACCCGGGCAAAGTGCACATCTATCACGACGACCAGAAAGAGGCGATTGACCTCAGGACTCTGCTCGCCAACCAGCCGCTGGGCACCCATGTTTACGTCTGCGGCCCCAAAGGTATGATCGAATGGGTGCATGGCACCGCCGAGGAAATGGGCTGGCCGCGCGAGGCCGTGCATTCCGAGGAATTCCTCGCCCCCGCTTCCGGCAAGCCGTTCGAGGTGAAATGCGCCGTGTCGAACAAGGTGGTTCAGGTCGGCGAGCACCAATCGCTGCTGGAAGCGCTGGAAGCGGCCGGCATCGACGCCCCCTACCTCTGCCGCGGCGGTGCCTGCGGCCAGTGCGAGACCAATGTCATCGGCTATGACGGCAAGTTCCTGCACTACGACCACTGGCTGACCGATGAGCAGAAGGCAGGCGGCAAGCACATCATGCCCTGCGTTTCACGCTTTGAAGGCAAAACCCTGGTCCTGGACCGCTGAGGGAGAGAAAGATGACCATTCAATTCAACGACGAAACCTTCCACGGCGACTTCACCTTCAAGAACTCGGACTGGGCAATCAAGCGCTTCCCCTTCCCGTTCCACGAAGACAGCTACATGTATTCTGTGAACATGGAGCCGCACACCTCCTACCGGCCCGGCTCGGTGTTCGAACGCACCTTCGACGTGGACGAGCATTATGTCTCGGAAATGAAGGACCGCGCCCGGGTGCTGGCAAACGACCCGCTGCGCTGCCAGTCGCTGCCGCATATGACGCTGGCGGGCTGGGACCTGGTCGAGCTGATCATGGAAGCCAAGGCGCGCGAGTACCCGGACTTGTTCGAACTGCACAAGGACGGCAACCGCTGGCGCTGGATCAACAAGCCGCTGGGCATCGACGACACCTTCACCTTCCTCGATGAAAGCACCCTGCCTTACGGCCCGATGGAATACATCACCCGCCAAACCCAGGGCGACTTTGCGGTATTGGACCAGCGCGACGACAACCTGTGGATGGATGCCGGAATGGTCACCACCCAGGCCGACTGGAGCTTGGACTTCGACATCGGCATGAACTTCTTTGAATGGCACGCACCGGTACCGAAGGCGCATGAAATGGGCATCTTCGTGCGCGCGCTGAAGTTCCTGCTGAATATCCAGCAGGGCCAGCCCGCCCGCCGCCTGAACTGGACGATGACGGTCAACCCGCTTTTGGACACCAGCCCCGAGAACTACCACAAATGGGGTGTGATGAAGCAGGGCCTGACGATGGACAACATCGGCGACAAACAGCACCTTCGGGTCGAACTGCAAACCTTCTTCCGCCTGCCCCGCTCCAACGCGCTGGTGTTCCCGATCCGCTGCTACCTGATCAGCTTCAACGATCTGGTGACAGTGCCGAAATGGGGCCGACGCCTGCACCGGGTGATCCGCGACCTGCCCGAGGAGCTGGCGACCTATAAGGGCTTCATCGACAACCGCCCGCTGATGGTGGAGTGGCTCTCGCAATATGACGACGGCACACCAACTTCGGACGGTATCTGGCCCGACGATTGATCCCGAGCGGACCTGGCGGGCCGTCCCTACCCCCTGTCACTTAGGCCCGCCTCACTGACTGCCGTTGCCCCTGGCTCCGGCAGTTTCTTTTTTAACTGAAGAGGGCATTCCCGCCCCTGCATCAGACGGCAGGCTGCACCTGCCCCCTGTACAGCCTTGGGCCGGGCAGCGAACGGCAAGCTCTCCGCATAACGCACCAGCGCCGCGCATCGCGCGGCGCTGCGCCCAACTGCGCGGGGACATCTTCAGATGTTCCCGAAACAGGCGGGAGCACCCGCGGCGCGGATCAGCTCGACTGCGGGTAGGAGATGATCGACAGGTAGCGCGCTGGCAGTTTCACCAGACCCTCAGGCCCATGCGGCGCGTCGGCGTCGAAGAACAGCGTATCCCCAGGTTTCAATTCAAACACCTTGTCGCCATGGCGGTAATCCACCTCGCCCTCCAGCATATAGAGCATTTCCACCCCATCATGCTGGAAGGTCGGAAACACATCCGACTCTTCAGTCAAGGTGATCATGTAAGGCTCCACCATCACGCCAGAGGCATTGGCACCCAGATGCCCCAGAAGCTGGTACTGGTGCCCGGCCCGGGTGCCCGCGCGCTCGGTCTCCGCACCTTCGCCGGATTTCGTGTGCACCGCCTCCCGGCTTTCTTCAAAGCGCCGGAAAAAGGAGGTGATTGGCACGCTCAGCGCATTGGCAAGCAGCTGCAGCGTGGTCAGAGACGGCGACGTGTTGCCGTTTTCGATCTTGGACAGCATCCCGATCGACAGCCCCGTCAGATTGGCCAGATCCGCCACAGTGATCCCCTGCTGACGCCGGAACGACCGGACCTCACGGCCAATTGCCACTTCCAGAACTTTTTCCGAGCCCTCGCGGACACGATGCGGATCTTGAGAAAGGTTATTTGCCACTGCGTCGCTATCGTCTTTGGGTTTAGCCACTGTGTTATCTTCCTTATGGACAGCCTCTGACAAGCGCGCAGCGGGGATTACGTAAAAACTTTTCAAGACGCAAGGAACCGCGCGAAAATTATTTTACTGACATTACCACTTTTTCCCAAGCCCCCACCGCCACAGGAAAGAAAATTGTTGCTTGGCAGCCCCGCCTCCCAAGCGGCAAACAACAAAACCCGGGCCGCCGGACCCGGGTTTCAACTCCCAGACAGCCCCCCCGGCTCTTCTCAGCTGTCCAAGAGCAGCAGGCTGGCGCCCAGAACCTTGCGGCTGCCGTCAAACACCACAGGCTTCTCGCCGCGCCAGCGGCTAGCGTGGCGGTGCAAGGCCGCCCGGCCCGAGGTCAGGTTGCGCAGCGTCTCGCCGGTTTCCGCTGCGATCCGCCCCACCCGGGTTTTCAGGTTGCCGTGATAGGTCTCCCGGTGCAGCGCCTCCATCCGCAGATGAAACAGGGACGACCGGCTGCGCGGCGCAATCTGCATCACTGCAACCTGCACGTCAGCCCCGGCCCAGACCCGCAAAGCGCGAGCCTGCAGCTTCTCAGCTTCTTCAAGCGCGCCCGCCCGGAACTGCAGCACGGCCAGGTTCGCAGGCGCAGACGCGCGGCGCAGATCGGCGGCTGGAAAGGCAACCCGCGCCAGCAGATCTGCCAGGCGGAACAGCCGCATTGCCTTGCGCCTGTGCGCACCGGCCACTGCCACTGCCCGCTCCATCAGCCGCTCCCAGATCAGGTCGGCGCGCGACCATCCAGCCTCGCGCGCGACCCGCATTTCCGCGTCCCGCCTAGAGCCCCAGATACGCGGCGCGGACGTGTTCATTGCCGTGAAGCTCATCTGCAGGACCCTCCATTGCTGCATTTCCGGTTTCCAGGACATAGGCGTAATCGGCCAGTTCCAGCGCCAATTCGGCGTTCTGTTCGACCAAGACCACCGACAGCCCCTTGGCGTTGATCTCCTCGACGATCCGGGCGATCTCCTCGACAATCACCGGCGCCAGCCCCATCGAGGGCTCATCCATCAGCAAAAGCCGGGGCTTGGACATCAGCGCACGGCCGATGGCAAGCATCTGCTGTTCACCGCCCGACATGGTCTTGGCCATCTGGGTGCGCCGTTCACGCAAGCGCGGGAAACGGGTGAAGACACCCTCCAAGTCCTCCTCGACCGCATCCTTGTCCTTGCGCAGAAACGCCCCGGTGCGCAGGTTCTCCTCCACTGTCATATCGGGGAAGATCCGCCGCCCCTCCGGCACATGGGCAATGCCGTTGGCCACCACCTTATGTGCGGGCAGGTGGTCGATCCTCTTGCCCTCGAAGGTGATCTCGCCCGCGGTAATCGGCAGCATCCCCGACATCGCACGCAGCGTGGTGGTCTTGCCCGCGCCGTTGCCGCCGATGATGGTGACGATCTTGCCCTCCGGCACCGCGACCGAGATGTTCCGGATGGCGTTGATCTTGCCGTAGTTGACGGCGATATTCTTCATCTCAAGCAACATGGCGCGCGCCTCCCAGATAGGCCTCGATCACCGCCGGATGGTTGCGGATCTCCTGCGGGCCGCCTTCGGCCAGGAACTTGCCAAAGCTCATGCAGGTGATGTTGTCGCACAGCCCCATGATCGCTTGCATGTCATGCTCGACGATCAGGATGGTGATCCCGTCCGCCTTCAGACGCTCCATCAGGTCCATCATCTGCCGCGTCTCTTCCGGATTCATGCCGGTGAAGGGCTCATCCAGCAGGATCACATCCGGGTGACTGGCATAGGCCACCGCCATGCCCAGCGCCCGCTGGTGACCGTGGGACAGATCACCCGCCCGCTCATGCTTCACATGATCCAAGCCAAAGAACTCCAGCGCCTCCCTGGCGCGCGCCTCAGCACCGCTGCGGTCTTCCTTGTCCCAGCCGATGATCGCGGCAAAGATGTTGGGGCGGAATGGCATATGGGTGCCAACCAGCGCATTCTCCAGTACCGTCAGCTCAGCAAACAAAGTCGAGTGCTGGAACGTCCGCACCACCCCGCGCCGGGCCACGTCATGCATCTGCAGGCCGGAGATATCCTCGCCCCGCAGCAGCACCTGCCCCGATGTCGGCGTGTAAAAGCCTGAGATCATGTTGAACGTCGTGGTCTTTCCCGCCCCATTCGGGCCGATCAGACCATGGATCGAACCATGCGCCACCTTGAACGACAGGCTGTCTACCGCAACCAACCCGCCAAACCGCATAGTCAGGTCTTTGACTTCAAGAAAATCACTCATTCTGCCGGGCTCCGTTCCGGCGCGCCATCTGCGGCGCGTCTTTTGGTGAGTTTCTGCACGATGCTTTCCAAGCCATTTGGCAGGAACAGGATCGACAGGATCATTATGGCGCCATAGATCAACGGCCGCATCTGCTCGAGCCCCAGCTCGCGCAGCACAACCTCATTGATCACCGTCAGCACCACGCAGCCCAGGATCGGGCCATAGAAAGTCGCGGTGCCGCCGACAATTGCCCAGGTCAGCACAAAGACCATCAGGTCGATGTCAAAGGCGTTGGGATTGATGGTGCCCACGTAATGCGCCAGCAGCGCGCCGGAGATGCCGGCAAAGCCCGAGGCAATGGCAAAGGCCAGCGTCCGGTAGGCCCGCACATTCACGCCCGAGGCCTGCGCCAGCTTGTCCTGCCAATGCACCGCATGGAAGGTGAGACCGACCGGCGATTTCTCAATCCGCCACAGGACCCACAGGCAAACCGCCACAACAACGCCTGCAAAGTAGTAATAGGAGGTCGGCTCAAAGAAATCGAACTGGTAGAAGCCAACCGAGAAATCCGGCATCGGATCAATCCCCTTGATCCCCTTGGCGCCGCCAAACGGATCCCGGAACCGTTTCCACAGCAGGCGGATGATTTCACCGGCAGCAAACGACCCGATCAGAAAGTAAAACCCCTTCATCCGGAACAGCGGAAAGGACAACAGCACCGCAATCAGCGCCGCACACACGCCCCCCAACAGCATCGAAACCGGCACATAGACACCCAGCTTCTTGGTCAGCAGGGCCGAGGAATAGGCCCCCACCCCCATGATCACCACATGCGCCAGCGACCATTCACCGGTCAGGGTCAGCAGCCGGTAGCTCGCCACCAGCAGCACGTTGATGGTCAGGAACACCAGGATTTCCTGCTGCGAAAAGCTGAGCCCATGCGGCAGGGCAATCAGCGCGGCCAGCGCCGCGATCCAGATCAGGAACTTAGGCACGATCCGCACTCCCAAACAATCCGGTCGGCTTGACGATCAGCACCAGCAGCATCAGCGAAAGCCCCACGATGTCAGCTAGAACACCGTCCCAGAAGGTAGTCACAAAGGTATGCACCAATGCATAGGCAACCGAGGCCACGATGGCGCCCTCCAAGGAGCCGACTCCGCCGACGATGATGACAATGAATGCGGTAACAATCACCGAATGCCCCATATGCGGGTTGACCGAGACCAGCGGCGCGGTCAGCGCGCCCGCTATCCCCGCCAGCCCCGCACCAATGAACATGGCGATCCTGGCGGTCTGGGTGATCGAAATCCCCTGCAGCGCCGCAGCCTCGGGATCCTGCGCCGAGGCGCGCAAGGCCCAGCCGAATTTGGTCCGTTTCAAAAAGTACCAAAGCGCCGACAGCAGCACGATGGCAGCGATGATCACATAGAGCCGCGCCACCGGCAGCCGCACCTTATCTGAAAACGCAATCACCTCTTGCGTCACCGGCGGGATATGCACCATCCGCACGCCGAACCCCATCACCGCCAGCGCCTGCAGGATCATCAAAAACCCGATCGAGGCCACCAGCCCGCCCAGGGGGTTATCCTTCAACGGCCGGAACAGCGCCCGCTCCATCAACAGGCCCAGACAGCCCACAAACAACAGCCCCGCCGCCACGGCCAGAAAGAACGGCACATTCAGCCCGGCATACAGCGCCACAATCGCATAAGCACCCGCCATGAACAGTTCGCCATGGGCAAAATTGATCACTCCCATGACACCAAAAATCAGCACAAGTCCCACAGCAACAAGGGAAATATAGCTCGCAGCATACACGGCGTTGAGGCCGGTCTGCGCCAAAAGGTCCAGCATTGGATTGTCTCTTTATTCAGTCGGTCCCGCGGTGCGGGGACATCTCCCGCACCGCCTGATTGCCAGCCTGAAAGGTCAGCTGCGCTGATCCCACATCTGGTCATAGGCCTTCATATGCTTGACCAGCAGGTCGCCGTGCTTGGCGTACCAGTCAGGGATTGACCGGAAATCCTTGATCCGGGCCTTGCCGCTCTCAATCGCCACCACCGGCCAATCGCCGACCAGCGCATTGTCGATGCCGAACAGTTCGGTGCCCCACCAATCGGCGTTGCCAAAGGCGTGCTTACCCTTGCCGTCCTTCATTGCAGCTGCCACCGCATCCGGGCTGGCCGACCCGGCCTTTTCCGCCGCGGCCTTCCACAGATCCATGATCGAGGCATATTCCCAGCTCACCGCGCCCCATTGGCCCGGGTGGCGGGTATTGAATTCCTCATAGAACCCGTTCGGATCGGTGAAATTGATATTGCTGCCATTCAGCGCCGGATCATCAAAATCCGGGAATTGGAAGACAAAGCCTTCCATGAACTCCTCCGAGGTCTTGGCGATCATCTGGTCGTAGAAATCCGCGGTGCAAGAGATGATCTGCCCCGTGAATCCCTGCTGGAACAGCTGTTCGACAATCGGATGCACATAATCGCTGTAGCAGGTGTCCAGGCAAACGATATCCGGGTTCTTGCTGATCAACCGGGTCACAACCGGCGCAAAATCGGTGGTCGCGGGGTCGAACAGCAGCGGCGCGTCCAGCATCTCGATGCCCGCCGCCTCGAACGCCGCCAGGTAGGTCGCCACCGAAGGCAGCCCCAGCGCGTCATCCTGCGCGCACATCACCGCGGTCTTCAGCTCCGGCTTGTTTTCGGCCAGCCAATCCACCCCTGTGACATTGTAGATCGGATGCACCTCTGCCGGTGCAATCAGCGTATTGGTGTCCGGCGACAGGTCCGACGGCAGCAGGGTCGAAAACAGCATGCCGGTCTTGTCCGCCACCGGCTGCACGCCGGGCCAGGTATCGCCGCCCAGCATCATGATGAAACTCACACCATCCTCGCGGATCAGCTTGGTGGCGCCGGTGCGCGCCTTGGCCGGATCGTATTCGTTGTCGTAGGCCACAAACTCGACATTATGGCTGCCATCACCCAGCTTGATGCCGCCCGCGGCATTGACCCGCTCGGCCCAAATCTGACAGCCATCCAGCCCGGGCTTGCCCCAGGCCGCCACCGCACCGGTCAAAGGCGCCAGAAAACCGATCTTGATGGTGCTGCCCGCCGCCAGCGACGCGCCCGGCAGCCCGGCGCTCATCGCCGCAGCCGCCGTCGAATGAAGGAACGTCCGCCGGGTCAGCCCCGATTTCACGATCTTGGAAATCATCTTCGTCTCCCATGTTGGACCCGCCTGTTTGTTTTTTGCGGCGGTGTGTTCTGCGGGATGAAGCCCTCTTGCGGGACCCGCAGGTTCAGCCCAACGTCACTGAACCAGTTGATCCAAATTGGACCCATCCCGGCTCAAGGCTGGCAGCCACATGGTTCACCGTCAAGAAATTTTCTTTCACTTTCCAGACCGAAAAGGCACCAAAATAGGACCATCTGCGCAATAATGCGGCAAGTAAGGCCCTAAAAACGTCACCAAAACATAACCTTACCACTCACCTTAACAAAGCAACCAGAAAGCCAATTTTTGGACCAATTTCTTCAACTTTCTTGCCGTCTGGCGCAGAAACCGGTAGGCTGAAAGCCAATCACAGCTGCGTCAGATGGTTGCAAAATGGCCTCCAAAGCCGGTATTGGCACCTCTGTTGCTATGACCAGGAGCAGGGGATTCCCCCGCTCAGCCGGCCGGGAAAACCAGATTTATGAGCTCAGCGGAAGAGACCACGTCGCAGATCCTGACCACCCATTCGGTGGGCGCCACCGTACAGGTGGTGATCGACACTTTGTTTGCCCGCATCAAATCCGGCACCTATCCGGTCGACACAAGGCTGCCGTCTGAGCGCACCCTGGCCTCCGAACTGGGTGTCGCCCGCAACACCGTGCGCGAGGCGCTGGATGTATTGGCGGCGCAGGAGGTGATCCACCGCCGCCCGGGCTCCGGCAGCTTTGTCAAATTCCGCTCCGACCCCAAGCCCGAAGCGTCGTATTCCACCCTGGCCAAGGAAGTCTCGCCGCTGGACCATCTGGTGGTGCGCGGCATCCTGGAGCCGGAGCTGATCCGCCTGGCGGTGATCAACATGACACCGCGCCAGATCGAGGAGCTGGACGAGATCCTCTCCCGCATCGAGGCGGTGCGCACCGACACGGACGCCTTTATCGAGGCGGAGGAAGATCTCTACCGCAAGATCGCCGAGGGCTCCGGCAATCCGCTGCTGCACTCCTGCTACGAGCTGACGATCGAGGCCTGCCGCCTGTCCTACCGCACCGCCCTGCGCCGCCGCCACCTGACGCCGCAGCGGATGCAGGACTACCAGAAGCGCTATAACACCCTGTTCAATGCCATCGCCTCGCGCGATGTGGAATCGGCGGTGGAATTCATAAAGCTGCACCTGATCGACGAACAGAAGCTGCTGCTGCAGGAAGTCTGAGGCAAGTTACCCCAGGACCGCGCGCGAACTGGCCTCATTGCCGGGCACCGCGCTTTCCAGCCGCTGGTGCCACAGCTGCCCCAGTGCGGCCATTTCCGCCTTCAGCAGGTTCGAATGCTGCGCCAGCCAGGCCGGGATCGACTTGAACCCGGCAATCCGCGCCTTGCCCTCCTGGATGGTGACAACCGGCCAGTCCCCAACCAAGGCGTTAGAAATACCAAAGATTTCCTCACCCCACCATTCCGCATGGCCAAAGGCATGGGTGACATGCCCCAGCTGCTTCATCGCCGCCAGAACTGACGGGGACTCAACCGACCCGGCCTTCTCGACCGCGCTATGCCAAATGTCCAGGATTGCCACATATTCCCAGCTCACCGCTGACCAAGTGCCCGGGAAGCGGCGGTTGTATTCCTCATAAAACGTGTGCGGCTGATTGAAGAAAAACGCCTTCTCCCGCAGCAGCGGATCGTCAAAGTCCGGGAACTGGAACAATACCCCTTCCATGAAGTCTTCAGACGTCTTCGCCACCAGCTTGTCATACCCGTCCATGGTGCAACTGATGATCTGGCCCTTGAACCCTTTGGCATAGGCGTATTCGGTCATCGCATGCACCATCGGCGTGTAGGACGAGCACCAGCACAGGATATCGGCGCCGCTCTCCAGCATCGGGTCCACCACCGGCCCCGGATCCATTGAGCGCGCATCATATTGCACTTCACGCAGGATCTTCTTGCCCGCTGCCTTGAACGCCGCCCTGTAGACCGCCTGCGTCGGCAGCCCCAGCAGGTCCATCTGGCTGCATAGGGCAACGGTCTTCAGCTCCGGCCGTTTCTCCGCCAGCCAGGCGACACCAGTCACGTTCTGTATCGGATGCGCCTCGCTGGGGGCAATCAGATAGGGTGTGTCCGGTGACAGATCGGTGGGCAGCAGGGTCGAGGTCAGCACCTTGTTGCGCATCAGCAGGTCCTGCACCGGCGCAAAGGTATCGCCGCCCAGCATCAGCATCAGCTTGACGTCGTGCTTCTGCACCAGTTCCATCGCGCCTTCCAACGCCCGGTCCGGGTTGTAACCGCAGTCGTAGGAATGGATGCGGATCGGATAACGGCGGCCGCCGATCAGCACCCCGCCGGCCTGATTCAACCCGTCCTCCCAGATCCGGCAGCCATTCAATCCGGGCAGCCCCCAGCTCTCCACCCGGCCCGAAAGCGGACCCAGAAAGCCAATGTTCACTGATTCTGTCATCCCCACCGACAGCCGGGGCAGCGCCGCGCGTGCGGTCAGCTGATGCGCAAAACTCGTCGTCTTCATGAATAAATCCTACCAAGAAAACAAAGCGCTTCCAGTCCAATCGCGCAGAAAATTATTCCACCCGTGAAAAATTGTTGACTTATTGGTGCAGATTTGGACCTATTTGGACCAGACCAAATGAACCAAATAAAGACATTGGTCTGAACCAATGGGAGAGCCACATGACCAAGAAACGCATTGCCATTATCGGCGCCGGCCCCTCGGGCCTGGCCCAGCTGCGCGCATTCCAATCCGCTGCCAACAAGGGGGAAGAGATCCCCGACATCGTCTGCTTTGAAAAGCAGGACAACTGGGGCGGCCTGTGGAACTACACCTGGCGCACCGGCCTGGATGAAAACGGCGAACCGGTGCACTGCTCGATGTACCGCTACCTGTGGTCCAACGGCCCCAAGGAGGGCCTGGAATTTGCCGACTATTCGTTCGAGGAGCACTTCGGCAAGCAGATCGCATCCTACCCGCCCCGCGCCGTGCTGTTCGACTATATCGAAGGCCGGGTAAAGAAGGCGGACGTGCGCAAGTGGATCCGCTTCAACTCTCCGATCCGCTGGGTGGAATACAACGAGGACAAGGGCAATTTCACCGTCACCGTGCACGACCACGCCAAGGACAGCACCTACAAGGAAGACTTCGACCACGTGATCTGCGCCTCGGGCCACTTCTCAACCCCGAACGTGCCGTTCTACCCCGGTTTCGACACTTTCAACGGCCGCGTCCTGCACGCCCATGACTTCCGCGATGCCCGCGAATTCGCAGGCAAGGACATCCTAATCCTCGGCGCCTCATATTCGGCCGAAGACATCGGCTCCCAGTGCTGGAAATACGGCGCCAAGTCGATCACCACCTCCTACCGGACTGAGCCAATGGGCTTCAAATGGCCGGAAAACTGGGACGAGGTTCCGGCGCTGGAGTCGGTCAGCGGCAACACCGCAACCTTTGTGGACGGCACCCAGAAAGAAGTCGACGCGATCATCCTCTGCACCGGTTACAAGCACTATTTCAATTTCCTGCCGGACGATCTGCGCCTGAAGACCGCCAACCGCCTGGCCACTGCCGATCTGTATAAGGGCGTGGTCTATGCCCATAACCCCAAGATGTTCTATCTGGGCATGCAGGACCAGTGGTTCACCTTCAACATGTTCGACGCCCAGGCCTGGTGGGTCCGCGATGCAATCATGGGCAAGATCGAAATCCCCTCGGACAAGGCGGCCCTTCTGGCCGATGTCAAGGAGCGCGAAGAGCGTGAAGAAGCCTCGCCGGACGTCAAATACGCGATCAAATACCAGGGCGACTATGTGCTGGAATTGATCGAAGAGACCGACTACCCGACCTTCGATGTGGCTGGCGCCTGCCAGGCCTTCTTTGAGTGGAAGGGGCACAAGGCGGAGGACATCATGGCCTTCCGCAACAACTCCTATAAATCGGTCATCACCGGCACCATGGCACCTGTGCACCACACCCCGTGGAAGGACGCCCTGGACGACACGCTGGAAGTATATCTGCAGAACTAAGCAGATCCGCCTGCGCCGTTTCCCTTCCTGTGCGGCGCAGGCCCCCTTCGCTGCTGTGCGAATCTTCTTTCGCAAGCTAATATCCACCTCATGCAGCGCGGCAATAACATGACTCTCGGCTTCCTGATTTTCCCCGGCTTTCCAATGGCCTGCCTGACCTCGGCCATCGAACCCCTGCGCGCGGCAAATGAAATTGCCGGCACTGAAACCTTCCGATGGAAACTTGTGTCCGAGGCCGGCGCCAGCGTGAACGCCTCCGCCAATGTCGCCTTCCAGCCCGATTGCTCGCTGGATCAGGCCGAAGAGATCGACACCCTGTTTCTCCTGTCCAGCCCGCAGGGCAAGTTCGAGGACCCCAAGGCCTCCAACGGCAAGCTGCGCCACCTGGCCCGCCATGGCACCAAGATGGGTGCGGTCTCGGGCGGCGTCTTCCCGCTGGCTCGCTCCGGCCTGCTGGACGGCCACAGCTGTTCGGTCCACTGGTGCTACAAGGCCGCCTTCAGTGCAGAATTCCCCTCGCTTGCCACCACTGACGACGTGATCGTGCTGGACCGCCGCCGCTATACCGCCAGTGGCGCCGCAGCGATGTTCGACCTGTCATTGAAACTGATCGAACAGGCCCTGGGCGACGCGGTGATGACCGAGGTTGCCTGCTGGTTCCAGCACCCGATGGTCCGCGCCGAGGGTGTGCGCCAGAAGATCCCTGCCTTCAAGACCGACAGCACGGCCGACAGCCTGCCGCCGCCGGTTGCCAAGGCGGTTGAGCTGTTCGCCGACAACCTCGAGCACCCGGTCTCGATCCGTGATGCCGCCAGCACGATCGGCGTCTCGCCGCGACAGCTGGAGCGCAGCTTCAAATCCGCCACCGGCCAAAGCCCGGCAATCTACTACCGCACCCTGCGGATGAACGCGGCGCGGCAGCTGGTGATGTATTCCCGTGACTCGATCACCTCGATCGCCAATGCGGTGGGCTACGCCACTTCCTCCACCCTGTCGCAGCACTACCGCGAAAGCTTCGGCGTCACCCCGCAGGAGGAACGCCGCAAGGTGAACCTGTTCCGGGTCCAGGACAACCGCCCGATCCCGTCGGTCTGATCCGCAGTCCTTCCCAGCAAACCATGGCAGCCGCAGGATAGTCCGCGGCTGCTTTTCTGCCTGCTTTTCATCTTGCCGAAAATACTCCCGCCGGAGGCATCCGCCCTCTCCGCACAATCCAGCCGCTTCCGTTGACCGCAATCCGGCAAAATCAAAACGTCCAGCCTCCCGGCCGGGCGTTTTCAATCTACGCGCGTCTCTCAGATCGCCGATTGCGCCGCCGCGACCAAGGCGTGATGCAGCGACCCGGCAGAGCTGCGCGGCCCCACGATCGAGTACTTCTGCCCCGGCTCATGGCACAGCAGGAAAACGCCCAGATGCTCCATCGAAGTCCGGGTGGCATCGCCCGGTTTGCCCGCACGGACATTGGCGTTGCACAGCCGCTCCAGCACGTCAAAGCAACGCGGGCCTTCCATATCGAAGCGGCACCAGCCGTCGGTCTGCTCCACCACGGAACCGACCTCACCGACAGCTTCCTTCAGCTCGCCTGCCAGCAGCTCGTGACTGTCATGCGGGGCTGAGACCATCCACAGGTCCGGCCCCATCCACCAGGCAGCAAACTCACCGCTTGCATTCCAGCTTGCCGGCTCCGGCAGGGCACCACCCAAGTATGACGCCGCCGCAGATTTCGCCGCCTCCTCGCTGCCCTGGCGCGCCGCCAATGAGGCCAGCGCACGGTCCGTCACTTCGCGGATCAGCAGACCGGCAAAAGCATCCACCTGCGGCTCGGACCCGCCCAGGGGAGAGACCGCTTTCAGACCATGATTATCGAACTTACCCACGGAGACGCTCCCCTTCCGGATCCACAAAATGCGCGCTGACAACTTCGACCTGGACTTCCTTGCCCTCCAGCGGGTTGACCGCGCGGATCACCTCGCCTTTGCGGGCATCGCCGCTTTTCAGGAAGCCGATCCCGATCGAACAGCCCAGCACCGGCGAATAGGCGGCAGAGGTGATATAACCCTGATCGGTGGCCGCACTGACCTCGCCATCGGCGTTCATCAGATGCGCCCCGGCCTGCACCGGATCGGCGGCATTCACCGGCTTGAAACCCACCAGCTTCAGTGCATTCTCCTGGTTCATGCCCTCACGCTCGCTCAGCGTGTTGCCGATGCAGTCCTTCTTCTTGCTGACCATCCGGCCCATGCCGAGATTCAGCGCCGAAGTGGTGCCGTTCAGCTCATTGCCCGCCGCATGGCCCTTTTCGATCCGCATGACGCCCAGCGCCTCGGTGCCGTAGGGAACCGCGCCGAACTCCTCGCCCGCTTCCATCAGCTTGCGGATCATCGCATCGCCGTACCGGGTCGGAACCGCGATCTCATAAGCCAGCTCGCCCGAGAAGGAGATCCGGAACAGCCGCGCCCGGCAGCCGCCCGCCACGGTGACTTCACCGCAGGCCATGAAGGGGAAGGCCTCGTTCGAGATGTCGAACTCCAGATCCACGACTTTTTGCAGCAGCTTGCGGGCATTCGGACCCGCCACCGCGAACTGTGCCCAGGCCTCAGTGGTCGAGATCAGCTGCACATCCATATCAGGGAACAGGCACTGGCGCGCAAATTCCATGTTGCGGTAGACCAGAACTGCGTTGGCGGTGGTGGTGGTCACCACGAAATGATCCTCGGCAAAACGCGCCGCGGTGCCGTCGTCATAGGCAATGCCATCCTCGCGCAGCATCAGCCCGTAGCGGACCTTGCCCACCGGAAGCTTGGCAAAGGCATTGGCATACATCTTGTTCAGAAACGCGGCGGCATCCTTGCCCTGCACATCGATCTTGCCCAGTGTGGTCACGTCGCAGATGCCGACAGAATTCCGTGTCTGCAGCACCTCGCGGTCCACCGACTGGCGCCAATGGGTTTCGCCCTTCTTGGGGAACCACTGCGCCCGCAGCCACTGGCCGACCTCGACAAACTCGGCACCCTGCTCCTCGGCCCACTTGTGGCTGGGGGTCTTACGTGTCGGGCGGAATTCCTCACCCACGGACCGACCGGCCATCACACCGAAGGACACTGGTGTATAGGGCGGGCGGAACATGGTGGTGCCGACCTCGGGGATCTGCTTGCCCGCCAGCTCAGCCATGATCGCCAGACCGCCCATGTTGGAGGTCTTGCCTTGATCGGTTGCCATGCCGAGAGTGGTATAGCGCTTCAGATGCTCGACCGAGCGGAAGTTCTCCTGATGCGCCAGCTTCACATCCTTGACGGTGACGTCGTTCTGCTGGTCCAGCCATGCGCGGCCCTTGCCTTCCTTCACGTACCAGAAGGGAGTAACGTTGATGGGCGCATCCTCGGCCTCGGGCAGATCGCCAGCCTTGGCTTCAATCCCCAGCTCCGACAGCGCGGCCACGGCGCCCTCGGCACCGGCCCGCAGCGCGGCAGCGGTGGAGAAATCGCCGTTGGCGGCCCCAGCCACCGACATGTTTTGCGGCAGCTCGCCTGCAGGCACAAAGGCGGCAATATCTTCGCGCCAGGCCGGACGGCCGCGCTGGTGGCAGGTCAGATGCACGTTCGGGTTCCAGCCGCCGGAGACAGCCAGTGCGCCGCAAGGAATATCGCGGGTGGTGCCATTGGCAAGACGCACGCGCGCCCACTCCAGACCCAGCCGGCCTTTGGTGTCGATCACCTGCGCACCGGCAAACAGCTCTGCCCCTTCAACCTTGGGCGCATCTGCACGGGTATCGATCACAGCGGTGACTTTCACCCCCTTGGCGATCAGATCCGCCGCGGTGCGGTGGCCGTCGTCGTTATTGGTGAAAACCGCAACCGTCTGATCCGGCGTCACCGCCCAGCGGTTGGCGTAGGCGCGCACCGCACCTGCCAGCATCACGCCCGGGCGGTCGTTATTCTCAAACGCGATGGGACGCTCGGTGGCGCCTGCCGCCAGCATCGCCCGTTTGGAATAGATCCGCCACAGGATCTGCCGCGGCTTGCCCGCTTCGGGTGCCAGCACGTGGTCGGCAGTCCGCTCCACCGCGCCATAGATGCCATGATCATAGGCCCCGATGATCGAGGTGCGCGGCATCACCCGCACATTCGGCATCGACGCCAGTTCCGCCTGCGCCTGCTCGACCCAGGCCGCGCCGGTCAGGTCGCCAATGCCAAAGGTTTCCGCATTGAGGCGCCCGCCCAGCAGGAAGTCCTCATCGGCAATGATCACCTGCGCCCCGGCCCGGCCCGCGGTCAGCGCCGCCGTCAGGCCGGTAGGGCCAGCCCCGATCACCAAGAGGTCGCAATGCAGGAAGCCCTTGTCATAAGCGTCCGGATCATCCTCGAAACTGATGCTGCCCAGACCCGCTGCCTTGCGGATGATGGGCTCGTAGATCTTCTCCCAGAACGCCGCAGGCCACATGAATGTCTTGTAGTAGAACCCCGCGGTCAGGAAGTTCGAGAACCGGTCGTTCACCGCCATGAAGTCATGCTGAAGTGACGGCCAGCGGTTCTGCGAATTCGCCTCCAGCCCGTCATAGAGTTCGGCCACGGTGGCACGGGTGTTCGGCTCCTGCCGACCGCCGCTGCGCAGTTCGACCAGCGCGTTTGGCTCTTCAGAGCCGGAGGTCAGCACCCCCCGCGGACGGTGGTATTTGAAGGACCGGCCCATCAGCCGCACACCGTTTGCCAGCAGAGCAGAGGCCAGCGTGTCACCCTCAAACCCCTTGTAGCGCTTGCCGTCAAAGGTGAAGCTCAGCGCCTTGCTGCCCTTGATCAGCCCGCCGTCCAGGCGGTTCACCTGCACGCCCTTGCGGGCGCCGGTGCTGCCGTCGGCCTGGAACGCAACCGTTCCTGCATTCATTACTGCGTCAGTCATTTGCTGCGCCCCCTTGCCCGGGCCACATCGCGGGCCAGTTCGACATTCAGGATTTCATGGGTCACGGTGTTGCGGGTAACCACCAGCCAGGACCGGTCGCCCTGCTCGTGGAACCAGAGCTCGCGGTGCTCGCCTGCCGGGTTGTCGCGCAGATACAGGTAGTCATGGAACTGCCGTGCCGCGTCATCACTCTCCCAATCGGGACGGTCAATCAGGGTCGCATCACCCAGATAGGTAAACTCCTGACCGTCCCGCGGCCCGAGGATCGGATGGTTGATAATCATCGTGTGCTCCTTTCCTCAGTGCAGGTTCGGCTGGGCGCCCTGGCCCTTTTCGTCAATCATGCAGCCGCGGCGGAACCGGTCGAGCCGGTATTCCGTGGCCACCTTGTGCGGGGTATCCGTCGCCAGAAGATGCGCGTAGCACCAGCCCGAGGCCGGGGTCGCCTTGAACCCGCCGTAGCACCAGCCGCCGTTGAAAAAGAGGCCGTCCACATGGGTCTTGTCGATGAAGGGGGAGCCGTCCATTGACATATCCATGATGCCGCCCCAGCTGCGCAGCATCCGCACCCGGCCCAGCGCCGGGATCAGCGCCATGCCGCCCTCGATCACATCCTCGACCACCGGCAGGTTGCCGCGCTGCGCGTAAGAATTGTACATGTCCAGGTCGCCGCCAAAGACCAGACCGCCCTTGTCCGACTGGCTGCAATAGAAGTGGCCGGCGCCAAAGGTGATCACGCCGTCCAGCACCGGCTTCAGCCCTTCGGAGACAAAGGCCTGCAGCACATGGCTCTCGATCGGCAGGCGCATACCGGCCTTCTCCATCACCCGGCTGGAGGAACCCGCAACACAGCTCGCCACCTTGTTGGCGCCGATAAAGCCCTTGGTGGTCTCCACGCCCAGGCATTTGCCGTTCTCGATCTTGAAGCCGGTGACTTCGCAGTTCTGGATGATGTCAACCCCGCGCAGATCCGCGCCGCGGGCATAACCCCAGGCTACCGCGTCATGGCGCACAGTACCGCCGCGGCGGTGCAAGAGGCCGCCCTTGATCGGGAAACGCGCGTTGTTGAAGTTCAGGAACGGATACATCGCCCGGACGCCGTCAACATCCAGCAGCTCCGCATCCGATCCGTTCAGGATCATCGCATTGCCCCGGCGCCGCGCCGCATCGCGCTGCGCATCGGTGTGCACCAGGTTCAGAATACCGCGCTGGCTGACCATGGCGTTATAGTTGAAGTCCTGCTCCAGCCCTTCCCACAGCTTCAGCGACAGCTCGTAAAACGGCTCATTGCCGTCCAGCAGGTAGTTGGAGCGGATAATGGTGGTATTGCGGCCCACATTGCCGCCGCCGATCCAGCCCTTCTCGATCACCGCCACATTGGTGATGCCGTGGTTCTTGGCCAGGTAATAGGCCGTCGCCAGCCCGTGCCCGCCGCCGCCGATGATCACCACATCGTAGCTTTTCTTGGGTTCCGGATCGCGCCAGGCAGGCCGCCATCCCTTGTGGCCCGTCAGGGCCTCCTTGATCACTTTCAGGCCGGAATACCGCATGATGTCCTCTCAACTGTCCCCGCAAGAGTCGTTGAGAAACGCAGGTTTTCACAGAGCGATATCGGACACTGGGCACGCCATTTGCGTCATTCCACGCAAATCACCAATACAGATGCAGCATCAGACACAGTGCAATCACAGCGTGATTTTCACATTAAATCACTACTTTCATTCACAAAAATCATACCTCACCACAACTTCAATAAAAACACCGCCCTCGCCCGGTTTGCGTCACCCGTAGCTGCATCCTCGCCAAATGCGGCAAAAACGACTCACTCCGAAAGGTCGGTCTGATCCAGCTCGTTCAGCAGATCCAGCAGCGCCTCATAGCGGTCCGCCCCCATCCTGGCCCGGGTCCGCTCCATCAGCTCCAGGCTGGCCTCCAGATTGTCGGCAATGACCTTCTCCCCCGCCGGTGAAATCTGCACCACTTGGCGGCGGCGATCCTCCTGGTCGCGCTTCCGGCTGATCAGCTGCTTTTCCTCAAGCTTCTGCAGGATCCGCGTAAGGCTGGGCAGCAGCAGACAGGCCTTGTCTGCGATCTGGGTCGGGTCGATCGGCCCGCCCTCCTGCACCACCCGCAGCACCCTCCATTGCTGCTCGGTCAGCCCCGCGCCGCTCAGCAGCGCCCGGATCGGACCCATCACACGCTCCCGCGCCCTCAGAAGGGCGATTGGCAGCGAACGGTCGGTGGAAGGCATCATCCTGGTCATATGCGATTATCGCCGCGCTTCCGGTTAAACGCAATTGCCGCTTGGGTTTCTTCTTCTTGACTCATCGCCGCACAATTGATAACATGTTAAGTAATTCCGAAGAGGTACCGCAGATGCCGCACATCACGCTGGACTACTCAGCCAACATGGAGGCCCGCACCGACATCGCCGCATTGTGCAGCCATCTGCGGCAGGCCGCAGCAGCAACCGGCGTGTTCCCATTGGCCGGCATACGGGTGCGCGCCTTTGCCGCCAATCACGTCTCGATTGCCGATGGCAATTCGCAGCACGGCTATATCGACATCTCCATCCGGCTGCGCGCGGGCCGCGATCTGGACACCTGCAAACGCGCCGCGCAGGCGGTGTTCGACGCGGCGCAAACCTTTCTTGAATCGGCCCTGCAGCGGCACTCCATCGCCCTGTCGCTGGAGATGCGCGACATCGACCCGGAGCTTTCCCCGAAATGCGGCACCATCCGCGACCACATGCGAAAGGCGGACCAGTGATGAGCGATCTGACCACCAACATCGAAACGCTGAACAGCCACCTGGCACGCTTCCGCGAAACCGGCATCCTGAACCTGATCGGCGGCGAGAGCCGCCCCGCCGCCTCCGGCAACACCTTCGAAACATCCTCGCCGGTGGATGAAAGCGTGATCTGCGCCGTCGCCAAGGGCGGCGCAGAGGACATCGACGCGGCGGCAGCGGCCGCCAAGGCAGCCTTCCCGGCCTGGCGCGACATGCCGGCGCTGGAGCGCAAGAAGATCCTCAACCGCATCGCCGACCTTATCGTCGAACGCGCCGAAGAGATTGCCCTCTGCGAATGCTGGGACACCGGCCAGGCTCTGCGCTTCATGTCCAAGGCCGCCCTGCGCGGCGCCGAAAACTTCCGCTTCTTTGCGGACAAGGCGACCTCCGCCCGCGACGGGCAGCAGCTGCAGTCGCGAACCCTGATGAATGTGACAACCCGCGTGCCGATCGGCCCGGTCGGCGTCATCACCCCCTGGAACACGCCTTTCATGCTGTCGACCTGGAAGATCGCCCCCGCGCTGGCAGCCGGCTGCACTGTGGTCCACAAGCCGGCCGAGTTCTCCCCCCTCACCGCCCGCATCCTGGCCGAGATCGCCCATGAGGCGGGCCTTCCGCCTGGTGTCTGGAACTTGGTCAACGGTTATGGCGAGGACGCAGGCAAAGCCCTCACCGAACACCCCGACATCAAGGCCATCGCCTTTGTCGGCGAATCCAAAACCGGCTCGATGATCATGAAGCAGGGCGCCGATACCCTGAAGCGGGTGCATTTCGAACTCGGCGGCAAGAACCCGGTGGTGGTCTTCGACGACGCCGATCTAGACCGCGCGCTCGATGCCGCGATTTTCATGATCTACTCGCTCAATGGCGAGCGCTGCACCTCCTCCTCACGCCTGCTGGTGCAGGAGAGCATTGCCGACGGCTTCGAAGCCAAGCTCATCGAACGCGTCAATAACATCCGCGTCGGCCACCCGCTGGACCCGGCCACCGAGGTCGGCCCGCTGATCCACAAGGTGCATTTCGACAAGGTCACCTCCTACTTTGAGACCGCCAAACAGGATGGCGCCACCATCGCCGCAGGCGGCACCCGCGCAGGCGGCAAGGGCTGGTTCGTGCGCCCCACCCTGTTCACCAATGCCACCAACGACATGACCATCGCCCAGGAAGAAATCTTTGGGCCCGTCCTCACATCCATCCGCTTCAAGGACGAAGATGAGGCTCTAAACTTGGCAAATGACACCCAATACGGTCTCACCGGCTATGTCTGGACCAACGACCTCACCCGCGCCCTGCGCTTCACCAACCATCTCGAGGCCGGGATGATCTGGGTGAACTCGGAAAATGTCCGCCACCTGCCCACCCCCTTTGGCGGCGTCAAGGCCAGCGGCATCGGCCGCGACGGCGGCGACTGGTCGTTCGAGTTCTACATGGAGCAAAAACACATCGGCTTTGCGCTCGGCCAGCACACAATCCCGCGCCTCGGCGCCTGATCCATTCTTCATCTGGCTAAAAATATCCCGGGGAGCGAGGGGGGGAGGGAGGGCCATCCCCCCCCAACCCCCAACAGAAAGAGAAAGACAA
>NZ_JBSWYB010000046.1:0-27424 GCF_056160905.1 Leisingera sp. ABD4_442
AAGAAAAAAAAAGGAATGGGGTCGCCACCACCCTTCATACCAAGAAATACAACACAGTCCCTTTCTTTCCCTACGCCCCCCCCACCCCCCCCCCCCCCCCCCCCCCCCCCCCCCAAGGCCGCATAAGGGCGTCACCGGCGCAGCCGGTGCGCCCGTGGGCGCGGGAGCGCTCCGCCCGGGTCAGCGTGCCGGATGTGCGGGAGAGCGCGGTCCGCCTTGCGCAATGGGTTAGGGTCAGGATCCATTCATCCTGCACCGCTGTTGCGCGAACAGCTGTAAGACAGGGGGGGAGCGCGCCGGGACTGGCGGTGTCAATTCCAAGCGGTCAAAGCCGCTGCCCTGAAACGGTTCGCACGTCCGCAGGATGGCTGGGCTCTGCCCTTCGGCTGCTGCAGCTGTTTGCATCCGGGCAAATACCTGCAAGGGATGTTTTCAGCCGCTCAGCCGCTCAGCCGCTCAGCCGTTGCCGGGCACCGCCGCCTGGATTGGCGCGCTGCCAAGGTCCAGGGCCTGGGTATCAGCAGGCAGGCAGGAGCGGATCTTTTCATGGATCAGCGCCTTGCGCAGCGGCTTGGTCAGGTAATGGTCCAGCCCGGCCGCCAGGATCCCGTCCGAATCCCCGGCCATGGCATGGGCAGTCAGCGCCACAACCGGGACATGGCCGCCGGTCCCGGCCTCCAGCTTGCGGATCTCGGCGGTGGCCTGCTTGCCGTCCATCATAGGCATGGAAATATCCATGAAGATCAGGTCCGGGTTAAAGGTCCGGAACGCCTCGACCGCCTCCAGCCCGTTGTTTGCAAACTTCAGATCGATGTTCAGCTCTTTCACCATTTTGCGGAACACCAGCTGGTTGGTCTTGTTGTCCTCAGCTGCCAGCACCCGCATCCGGCGTTGCGCCAGAGCTGCCGGCGGCACGGCCGCCAGGCTCTCAGCAGGTTGTGCTGCAACTGCCGCGGGTGCAACGGCCTGGGGCCGGGCATCCGCTTCCGCCTCTGCAGAAGGCAGCACAGGCGGCGGTTCCGCCGCTGCAGAAGGCTCTGCCCCGGCACCGGGTGCCGCGGCCCCCGGCCCGCTGCGCTCCGGCCCGCCGGCCAGTTTGGCCAGCTGGCTGAACAGTTCGTCGCGCGGCGCCGGGGTCTGCAGCACCCCATTCACCAGGGCGCGGATCTCCGGGTCGTTGGCGGCCTGCGGGCTGGAATTCAGCAGCAGCACCGGAACCCCGCCCCAGGACCCGGCCTTCAGATCGCGGGCCAGCTGCACCCCGTCCAGCGCGGGCAGGTTGTGGCCGCTGATCACCAGATCGATGCTGTCCTGTATCGCTGCCATCGCCGCGGCCGCGGTCTCGGCAGTGGTCACATGGATGCCCAGCATCAGCAGATGCTTTTGCAGGATCTCGCAGTTCAGCGGCACATCGTCCACCAGAAGCACATGCCGCAGCGAGCCGGGCAGCTTCGGCAAGGCCAGATCTTCCGGCCCCTCGATCGGCAGCGGCAGACGGAAGCCGAAGCAGGAGCCTTGGCCTTCTTCGCTGTCGACCCAGATCTCGCCGCCCATCATCTCGATCAGCCGCTTGGAGATCGCCAGCCCCAGCCCGGTGCCCTCAAACTTGCGGTTGCGCTCATCCTCAACCTGATTGAACTCGCCAAAGACGTGTTCGATTTTCTCGGCCGGTATGCCAATGCCGGTGTCCTCAATCGAGATATGCACCGAGCACTGCCTGTCCTCGGGCGAGGAAATGCCGGTCACCCGCAGGGTCACATGGCCCTCCTTCGTGAACTTGACCGCATTGCCTGCCAGGTTGGTCAGCACCTGGCGGATACGCCCCGGGTCGCCGGTAAAGCGTGTCGGCAGGAACAGGTCGTAATCGACCAACAGTGCCAGCCCCTTGTCCCGGGCCGTCGGCTGCAGCAGCATCACCACCTCGTGCAGGCTGCGCTCCAGGTCGAAGGGTTCGGGGTGCAGCTCCAGCTTGTCGGCCTCGATCTTGGAATAATCCAGAACGTCATTGATGATGACCAGCAGCGCCTCGCCGGAGTTCTTGATCGTGCTGGCATACAGCCGCTGTTCCTCGTCCAGTTCGGTGTCATTCAGCAGTTCGGCCATGCCCACCACCCCGTTCATCGGGGTGCGGATCTCATGGCTCATATTGGCGAGAAAGGCGGACTTGGCCCGGTTGGCGGCCTCGGCCCGGGCGCGGGCGGCACGCAGTTCCTTTTCATAGCGCACGGTCGAGGTGATATCGAGCGCCAGCGTCACCATATCGCCGCCATGGCCGCGCTGATCGATCAGCCGCAGATAGCGCTCATCCCAAAGCTGGACCACAACCGGCGCCGGGGCCGGCGACAGCCAGCGCTCATTCATCATCGTGCGCCAGGCGTCCGGCGCCATCTCGCCGGTGTTGATCAGCCCTTCATCGGTCAGCAGCTGCAGGATGCGCACATAGGAAATCCCGGGCGAGACCTCCTCCAACCCGTCAAAGATATTGAGATAGGCGGTATTGGCGCCGATCAGCTTGCTGTCGGCATCAAAGAAGGCAAAGCCGTCCTGAAAGGCCTGGATCGAATGCCACAGCCGCCGCTCTGCCGTTTCAATCTTTTCGTTTGCCGTATGGAGGTCGGATTTCACCTTGGCGTTTTCGTCGCGGACGGTTGCGACCTCTGCCTGGGTCTGGCCGATCTGCTTGGTCAGCGCCAGCGCGTGGCGTCCCAGTTTGCGGTTGGCAGCGGACAGCTCGGCCTGCTTCAGCTCAAGCAGGCGTTCGGCGGCCAGACGGGCGCGCCTTTCTTCCGCTAATTTGTTGGCAAGGCTCATCCCTGCAAACTCCGGCAAATCAAAATACGTTCGGCCCGCAGCAATCTTCACGCACCGATTGCAGCAGGCTGCCTGTAAAGTGTTACGCGGGTGAATCTTGCTATGGCGTTAAGCCCGTGCCAGCCTGCCTCCAGTTTTGGAGGGTGTCATGCCGCGTCTGTTTTCTGCAATTTTCATTATCTGCCTTGCTATTTTAACGATCCGCCCCGCTGCCTGGGCCGGGCCGGAGGTGCCGGGATTCCGTTATCAGAGTTTTGCCAACACCGATTTTTTCGGGTCTGACCTGCAGCCGTTGTTCGACACAGACATGGCCTCCTGCGCGCGGGCCTGTTCGGCACAGGCCGATTGCGCAGGTTTTGTGTTCAACCAGCGGGCCAATGCCTGTTTCCCCAAAACGGACCTGCAGCAATCCAGCCCCTATGACGGCGCAATATCGGCGCAGAAACAGGCAGTTCCGGCCGGTGTCGCCGCTGCTGCCGCTGCCCGCGCTGCGCGGCTTGGGCCTGCTGCCCGCCAGCATCTGGCGGGCGCGGCAGATCTGGCGCGGGATCTGGGGCTGGATTATCCGCTCGCTACCCGTGATGCGGCAGAGGCGTTTGCCTTTGCCCGGTCGCTGCGCCGCTCGGGTGAGCCGCTGGCAGCGCTGCGCTGGATGGCACAGGCCGCGGTGCTGAGCGATTCGGCGCAGGATTGGACCCGTTTGTCGGACTATTTCCTGCGGGCCGCGCAAGAGACCGGCAACCGCAGCCAGCAGCGCCGCTACCGGCAGCGGGGCCAGCTGGCGGCGCTGAACGGCTATTTGCGGGCTGCGGCGCCCGAAGACCAGGCCCAGGCGCTGCGCCAGGCGGCAGAGGCGGTGGAAACACTGGGCCGCGGGCGGGACATGCTGCCGCTCCTGCATCTGGCGGAGGAGATCATCCCGCTCAAGGCCAATGCCGAACTGCTGAATTATGCGATCCGCAAATACGGCTTCCGCATCACCTCCAGCACGGTGGAAAGCGACAGCGCCGCACCGCGCATCTGCGCCGAGTTCTCTGAGGATTTGGAACAGGCCGGCACCGATTACGAAAATTACGTGCGCCTGCCCGAGGCCAGTCTCGCCGTCACCGCCCAGGGCCGCCAGCTCTGCCTTGACGGGGTGGAGCACGGCAAGCGCTACCGTATCACCCTGCGCCGCGGCCTGCCCGCCGCCAGCGGCGAGCAGCTCTATAAGGACGTTGAGCTGACCCACTACGTGCGCGACCGTGCGCCCAAGGTCCGCTTCCCGGGCCGTGCCTATGTGCTGCCCGCGGGCGGCGCGGCGGCGCTGCCGGTGGAAACCGTGAACCTCACCGCCCTCGACCTGCGGCTGCGCCGGGTCAGCAGCCGCAACGTGCTGCGCACCCTGCAGGAGGGGTACTTCGCCAAGCCGCTCTCCCATTGGGAGGACAAGCATTTCGCCGCGGATATTGCCGAAGAAATCTGGACCGGCAGCGCCGATGTGGACACCGCTATCAATCAGGAAATGACCAGCCGCCTGCCGCTGGATCAGGCCCTAACCGGGCAGAAACCAGGTCTTTACGCGTTGACCGCCCGGGTGCCGGGGGCTGACCCCTACGACGATGCCGACGCCACCCAGTGGTTCGTGCTGACCTCCCTGGGCCTTTCCACCATGTCCGGCAGTGATGGCCTGCATGTGCATGTGCAGGGCTTGGCTGATGCCAAACCGCGGGCAGATGCCGAGATCAGCTTGATCTCCGCCGCCAACGAGGTGCTGGCAACCCAGACCAGTGACGCCAGCGGCTATGTGCATTTCGCCCCCGGCCTGACCCGCGGCACTGGCGGCGCGGCGCCGGCGCTGATCACCGCATGGGCGGGGGAGGGCGATTTCACCTTCCTGCCCCTCAATGACGCCGCCTTTGATTTGTCGGACCGCGGCGTTTCGGGCCGTCCCGCACCGGGGCCGGTTGATGTGTTCCTCGCAACCACCCGCGGCGCCTTTCGCGCCGGTGAAACCGTGCATGTTACCGCGCTGGCCCGGGACAGCAACGCACAAGCCATCGATGGCCTGCCGCTCACCGCGATCTTGTTGCGCCCGGACGGCGTGGAATATACCCGCCAGACCTCCGCCGCTGGCCATCAGGGCGGCCATGTCTTTGCCCTCGCCACCGGCCCCGCCGCCCCGCGCGGCACCTGGCGGATCGAGATCAAGAGCGACCTCAAGGCCCCCGCGCTGGCCAGTCGCCAGATCCTGGTCGAGGATTTCCTGCCCGAACGCATCGACTTTGAACAGGAGGTTACGAATGCCGACAGCCTCCAGCCCGGCGGCGCAGCCAAGATTGATCTGCAAGCCGATTACCTGTTCGGCGCTCCCGGCGCGGGCCTGAAGGTAGAGGGCAGCCTCCGCCTCACCGCCGCAAACACACTGGAGCAATGGCCCGGCTTCCGCTTTGGCCGCTATGATGAGGTGTCTTCTGCCCAAACCGAATATTTCGGCGGCCAGGAGACCGGAGCCGACGGCAGTGCGACTTTTCCGGCCAGCCTCCCCGCCGCGACCCCCGCAGAGGGCAAGCCTCTGCTGGCAACCCTCACCACCCGCGTTGCCGATGGTGCCGCCCGCCCCGTGGAACGCTCACTGGAGCTGCCGGTCCGCCCCGCTGGTCCGGTCCTTGGCATCAAACCCATGTTTGACGAGGTCGCGGCAGAAGGCTCTGAGGCAGGCTTCGAACTCATCGCCCTGGCCCCGGACCTGACCCCGATGCCGATGCGCGTGAAATGGACACTGAACCGGGTCGAGACCCGCTACCAATGGTATCAGCTCTACGGCAATTGGAACTGGGAGCCCATCACCCGCCGCACCCGCATCGCCACTGGCGAGGCGCAGCTGGGCAGCGACCCGCTGCCGCTGTCGCAGCCCGTCGATTGGGGCCGTTATGAACTAGTGGTCGAGCGTCTCGACGGCGCTTATGCCTCTGCCGCCTATGACTTCTATGCCGGCTGGTACGCGCCTGAAGGCAGCACCGAAACCCCCGCCCGGCTGGACCTGTCGCTGGACCGCGAAAGCTACGCCCCCGGCGACACCGCCCGCCTGCGCATTGTGCCGCAAGCAGCCGGCACCGCGCTGGTTTCGGTGGTCTCCAACCACCTGATCCACCGTATGGCAGTGGAGGTCCCGGCCGGCGAAACCGTGATCCCGCTGCAGGTGACGAAGGATTGGGGCAGCGGCGCCTATGTGACGGCTACCGTGATCCAGCCGGTGGCAGGCGACCGTGGCCGCACACCCCTGCGCGCCCTGGGCCTGGCCCACGCCAGCGTCACCCAGCCCGGCCAGCAGCTGCAGTTCGCGATTGACGTCCCTGAGGTAGTCCGCCCGCGCGGCACGCAAGTGGCAAAAATCCGTGTGAATGGCGCGGCGGAGGGCGAGGAGGTCTGGCTGACCGTGGCCGCCGTCGACCTCGGCATCCTCAACCTCACTGGCTTCACCAGCCCCGATCCCAGCGCGCATTACTACGGCCAGCGCCGTTTAGGCGTGGAGCTGCGCGACGTTTATGGCCGCCTCATTGACCCCGGCAACGGTGCGATGGGCCGCATCCGCTCCGGCGGCGACGCGGACAGCGGCATGAAGATGCAATCGCCGCCGCCGACGCAGGACCTGGTGGCGCTGTTCTCCGGCCCCTTGCAGGTGGACGCCAATGGCGAGGCTGAATTCCCCCTGACGCTGCCCGCCTTCAACGGTACCGTGCGGCTGATGGCGGTGGCCTGGTCGGGCAAGGCCTTGGGACAGGCAGAGGCCGACATGCTGGTGCGCGATCCTGTGGTGGTCACCGCCTCGCTGCCGCGCTTCCTGGCGCCGGGCGATGAAAGCCGCGCCCGCATTGAAATCGTCCACGCCGACGGCCCCGCCGGTGAGATGGCCCTCAGCGCCGGCACCGCAGGCGGCCTGACACTGGGCAGCCTGCCCGCCTCCGTCACTCTGGCGGAGCAGGGCAAGACAGTGCTCGAACTCCCAGTCACGGCTGAAACCGTGGGCGACCACGAACTGATCCTGGCCCTCACCACCCCGGACGGACAGGAACTGCGCCAGACCCTGCGGATGCCGGTCCGTGCCAATGATCCGGTGACGTCCCAGACCCGCCGTTTCACTCTGGCAGCTGGCGACACTTTCCTGTTCAGCAAGGACGTCTTCACCGGCCTGCGCCCCGGCACCGCCCGTGCCACCATCTCCTCCGGCCCGCTTGCCAAGTTCGACGTGCCGGGCCTGCTGGCGGAACTGGACCAGTACCCCTACGGCTGCACTGAGCAGGTCACTTCCAAGGCGCTGCCGCTCCTCTACCTCAGCTCTGTCGCGCAGGCGGCGGGGCTGGGCGACGGCCCGGCGGTGGATGCGCGCGTCAACGCCGCCATCCGCCAGGTGCTGACCCGCCAGGCCCCCTCCGGAGCCTTTGGCCTCTGGCGCGCCGACAGCGGTGAGTTCTGGCTTGATGCCTATGCGAGCGACTTCCTCAGCCGCGCCCGTGCCCAAGGCTACGCGGTTCCGCAGCAGGCCTTTGCCCAGGCGATGGACAATCTGCGCAACCGCATCAACTACGCCCCGGATTTCGACACAGGCGGCGAGGAGATCGCCTATGCCCTCCTGGTGCTGGCCCGCGAAGGCGCGGCCCAGATGGGCGTCCTGCGCTATTATGCGGATGTGAAGGGTGAGGGTTTCGCCACACCCCTTGCCGCCGCCCAGCTAGGTGCCGCGCTTGCCGCCTATGGCGACCAGCGCCGGGCTGACCGGATGTTCGCCCGCGCCGCGCAGATGATTGGTGCTGAGGCGCAAGGCGAGGCCCGCCTCTGGCGCGCCGACTTCGGCACAAGGCTGCGCGACACCGCCGGTGTTCTGGCGCTGGCAGCGGAAGCGGGGTCTGAGGCGGTGGATCGCGTCAGCCTGTCGGCTCGGCTCTCGAACGCATCCGGCACCCTCTCCACCCAAGAGTCCGCCTGGACACTGATGGCTGCCCACGCGCTCACGCAAAACCCCGAGGACTCTGGCTTACTGGTCAATGGCCAGCCGATCCAAGGCCCGTTTGTTGAGGGCGCAGACGGGCAGGACATGCCGGAACTGGCGCTCACCGCCGCCAATGGCCGGACGGTAGAAATCACCCTCACCACGCTTGGCGTGCCCGAGGTCCCGCCCGCCGCGGGCGGCTTCGGCTACACGATTGAGCGCAGCTACTACACGCTGGAGGGCCAGCCGCTGGATGCGCAGTCCGTTGCAGCAGGCGCGCGGTTCGTGGCGGTCCTGCGGGTGAAGCCGCATGAGAAGACCGGTGCAAGGCTGATGATCAACGATCCGCTGCCTGCGGGGTTTGAGATCGACAACCCCAACCTGCTGCGCTCCGGCGATCTGCGCGATCTCGACTGGCTGAAGCCGGCCACGGCCGAACACGCCGAGTTCCGCAGCGACCGCTTCCTGGCGGCGGTGAACGTGCGCGATGCCTCTCCGGTGACTCTGGCCTATGTGGTCCGCGCGGTAACGCCCGGCGTGTTCCACCACCCGGCGGCGTCGGTTGAGGACATGTACCGCCCGGCGTACCGCGCGCGGACCGGCACCGGGCGTGTGGAGGTCAGGTGAAACGCCTGTTCAACAGAACTAAGGGCATTGCCCGTCCGCGGGTGGGCGAGTATCGCCCGCCGTCGTGCTGCAAGCACGCCTCCGGCGTGACGGGGGCGGACGGGCAATGCGCGGCCTATCTGCCAGGCAAAAGATGGAAATGGTACACCGCCATATTGGTGGTATTTCTTATGTCGGCCTTCGCAACTTACCGCGCCTTCGACACCTGGATTGACCGCACAAACCTCCCCCTCACCCTCTCTGAAACCTCCACCGAAGTCCTTGACCGCAACGGCAAGCTCTTGCGCGCCTACCCCGTGGATGACGGCCTCTGGCGCCTCGCCGTCACACCTGCCGATGTCGATCCGCGCTTCCTGCAGATGCTCCTGCGCTACGAGGACAAACGCTTCCGCTCCCACGCCGGCGTCGATCCCGTCGCCCTCCTGCGCGCTGCGGGCCAGGCGCTGTGGAACGGCAGAACAGTCTCCGGCGGCTCCACCCTCACCATGCAGGTCGCGCGCCTCCTGGAGGACGGCACCACCGGCCGCTGGTCCGGCAAGCTGCGCCAGATTCGGGTGGCGCTGGCGCTGGAACGCCGCCTCAGCAAGGACGAAATCCTCACCCTCTACCTGACCCACGCCCCCTATGGCGGTGCGGCAGAAGGCATCCGGGCGGCCACTTACAGCTGGTTCGGCAAGGAGCCGAAACGCCTGACACCAGCGGAGGCCGCGCTGCTGGTCGCCTTGCCGCAATCGCCCGAACGCCGCCGCCCCGACCGTTTCCCGAAGGCCGCCAGCGAGGCCCGCGACCGGGTGCTGGAGCGCATGCAGCGCCAGGGCCTCCTGACCAACGAACAAACTGAAGCCGCCCGCCGCACCCCGCTGCCGCACCAGATGGCCGCCTTCCCGCGGCTCGCGCCGCATCTGGCGGACCGGGTGGCAGCCCAGCACCCTGGCAAGCACCAGCTGCGCCTGACCCTCGACAGCGCGGTGCAATTTCGGTTGGAAACCCTGCTGAAAGAGGCCGCCCGCACCAGCCCGCGCCTCTCCGCCGCCCTCATCACAGCCGACCACCAGACCGGCGAGGTGCTGGCGATGGTTGGCTCCCCCGGCTATTCCGACGCCACCCGCCGCGGCTTCGTCGACATGACCCAGGCGATCCGCTCCCCCGGCTCCACCCTGAAACCGCTGATCTACGGCCTCGCCTTTGATCAGGGGCTGGCGCATCCGGAAACCCTGATCCACGACGGCCCGGTCAATTTCGCAGGCTACGCGCCGCAGAATTTTGACGGCGAATTCCGCGGCGACATAACCGTGCGCGAGGCGCTGCAGCTGTCCCTCAACATCCCCGTGGTGAAACTGACGCAAGAGCTTGGCCCGGCCCGGGTGATGGCGTCCTTGCGCGCCAGCGGCGCCAGGCCGGAACTGCCCGGCGGCGCGCCGGGGCTGGCGCTGTCACTCGGTGGCCTCGGCATCAGCCTGCAGGACATGGTGCAGCTTTATGCCGGGCTGGCGGCAGGCGGGCAGGGGCCGCAACTGCGGGTGATGCAGGGCGAGACACCCCAGCCCGCGGGCCGTCTGACCTCACCCGAGGCCGCCTGGCAAGTGGCCGACATCCTGCGCGGGCTGCCGGTGCCAGCTGGCGCGCGCGCCGGCACCATTGCCTATAAGACCGGCACCTCCTACGGCCACCGCGACGCCTGGGCGATCGGATGGGACGGGCGCCACGTGATCGGCGTCTGGATGGGCCGCGCCGACGGCACGCCGGTGCCGGGCATCTTCGGCGGCGATCTGGCCGCGCCAGTGCTGTTTGAGGCCTTCGGGCGGCTGAAACCCGCGCTCGACCCGCTGCCGCCGCCACCGCCCGCCACGCTGATCATCAGCTCCGCAGACCTGCCGCCGCCCTTGCAGCGCTTCCGACCGCGCGACGCGGCATTCTCTGAAACTGCTGACGCGCCGGAACTGATCTTCCCGCCCGACGGCGCCCGGCTGATGCTGGAGGGCGCGGACCTGACCCTCAAACTCCGTGGCGGCACCGCTCCGTTCATGGTCATGGCAAACGGGCTGCCGGTGCTCACAGGCCAGCGCCGCCGCGAGTTCTCCGTGCCCAGCCCCGGCCCCGGCTTCTCCTCGCTGGTGATTGTCGATGGCGCCGGCCGCTCCGGCGGGGTTAACCTGCGCATCGATTGATCCCGAAATTTACCCGAGGCCCTTTCATGCTGAAACCCCTCCTTGCCGTCTGCGCCCTTGCCCTCACCGCTCCCGCAGCCATGGCCGCCTGCGCCAGTGATGCCGAAATCGCCGTCTTCGTGGATAGCTACATCGCCAAGACCCCAGCCCGGGCTTTGTCGCCCGGCGGCAGCATGGCGGATGCGCTCTGCTCGCAGGCCAAACTCGCCACCGCGCTGGAACCGCATATGGGTCCGGTGATCGGCTACAAGGCCGGCCTTACCAGCAAACCCGCGCAAGACCGCTTCGGCGCCACCGAACCCGTGCAGGGCCTGCTGTATCAGAACATGATGCTGGAAGACGGCGCCACGCTGGACGCGCCTTGGGGCGCCATCCCAATGGTTGAGGCCGACCTTGTGCTGGTGGTTGCAGATGCAGGCATTAACAGCGCCACAACGCCAGCGGAGGTGCTGGCCCATATCTCCGCCGTCCGCCCCTTCATCGAATTGCCGGATCTGACACTTGCCAAGGGCCAGCCCTTCACCCCGGAAACCATCACCGCGATGGGTGTTGGCACCCGCCTCGGCGTCCTAGGCACACCGGTACCTGTAGAGGACCCGGCAGCAATGGCCCGGATGCTGGAGGAGATGTCGGTCACCCTGCGCGACGCGGCCGGCAGCGTGCTGGTGCAGGCACCGGGCCGGGCGGTGCTGGGCAATCCGGTCAACGCTGCCCTGTGGCTGCGCTCCAAAGGTGTGGAGTTCAAACCGGGCGACATGATTTCAGTCGGCTCCTTCGGCCCGCTGTTCCCGCCGCAAAAGACCAAGGGCGGTGTCAGCGTTACCTACAATGGGCTGCCGGGCGACCCGGCGGTTGAAGTGTTCTTCAAAGAATAATCCGCAGGCCGGCGGGACGAGGTGTTTCGCTTCGGGCATTGCCCGAAGCGACCCGCGCCGCGCCTTTGGCGCGGCGCTTGGCCCAACCAGGACGGATTCCGCAAGGAAGCCGGGAATGGGCGGGAGCGCCCCGGTTGCGGCAGCCGCCTAGCGCCGCCCCTCGCGCAGCCAGCCTGCGACGATGAAGAAGGATGCCAGCAGCAGCGCCAGCCAGCCGGGCAGCAACGGGCCTTGCGATACGGAAAGCGTCTCGTAGGCCTCCCGCGGTGTCAGGCCGATCCAGCCGCGCCCCGAAGCGGGCCGCCCGTGCCGCACACTGCGCAAGGCGGGCATCCCGTCCTCCAGCCGCAAGACGCCGCCGCGCAAAGGTTCCAGCATCGGTGCCAGTATGGACCCGGTGGCAATGGTTTCCTCGAATTCCTTCGGCGCCGCAGGTCCAAGCCCCACCACTGTGCTCTCCTCGCCCTCTTCCAGCCGGTACAGCCCCGGTTCCGGCCCCTCATAGCGGGTTTCCCACTGGCCCGGCGCGCTCGGACGCAGATCCAGCGCCACGGTGGAGCCATCGGGTGCAGTCACTGTCACCGGGCCAACCTGTCCCGCCAGCGTTCGGCGCAGGATACGCATCCGCTGGCCTGTCACCTCGGCCCAAAGCGCCTCCTCCTCCAGCTCCGGCTCCTTCATCATCCAATGGGCCAGCCGGCGCAGCAGCTCCAGCTGCGGCCCGCCGCCCTCATAGCCGCGGCTCCACAGCCAGGCATGGTCCGAGGCCAGCAAGGCCACACGGCCCTCGCCGACCCGGTTCAGCACCAGCAAGGGCCGCTCGCCTGCACCGCTCATCAGCACATGGCCCTCCGGTGTGCGCAGTTCGATTTGACGCAGCCAGCGGCCCCAATCTGCCGCCCCTTCCAGCCCCGAGGTCACAGGATGCTGCTTGCCCAGATCGGTCACCGCAGGGCGGTAAGCTTCCTCCAGCACCCGCGCTGAGGGTTCCGCAGGCAGGATCAGCGACAGCGGCGAGCGGTAGATACTGTCAGCGCTGGCAAAATCGGGGCCGGCCGCCACCAGCACCGCACCGCCGCCCATGGCGTAGTTGGCGACATTGTCCAGATAAACCGCAGGCAGGATGCCGCGCCGCTTGTAGCGGTCAAAGATGATCAGGTCAAAATCCTCGATCTTCTCCAGGAACAGCTCGCGGGTGGGGAAGGCAATCAGCGACAGCTCCTCCACCGGCACCCCGTCCTGCTTCTCCGGCGGCCGCAGGATGGTGAAATGCACCAGGTCCACCGCGCTGTCGGATTTCAGCAGGTTGCGCCAGGTGCGCCCGCCCGCGTGCGGCTCGCCGGATACCAGCAAGACCCGCAGCCGGTCGCGCACCCCGTTGATCTGCACCAGCGCGGTGTTGTTGCGCGCGGTCAGCTCACCCGGCTCTTCCGGCACTGAGAACTGGATCACGTTGCGGCCGCCATGCTGCAGCACCATCGGCAATTCGAAATCCACGCCGACCGGCAGGGTGAACCGCTGCGGTTCATCGCCCCCGACCGAGATATCCAGATCGGCAAAGCCGCCCTGAACCGGCACCGCGCCCTGATCCTCGATCCTGAGCGTCAGCCTCACCGGCTCGCCGATGATGGCAAAACCGGGGGCGTTCCTGACGATCAGGCGGCGGTCCCAATCGTCCGCGCGGCCGGTCAGCAGCAGATGCATCGGCGCGGGCAGGTTCACCGGCTGACCGGCGTCATGCACTTGCCCGTCAGACAGGGCGATGATCCCCGCCACCCGTGCCCGCGGCTCATCCGCCAGCGCCTGCGCGACCGCCGTCATCAGCCGTGTACCCTCGTCGCCCTCGCCATCCGGCACGGTGACCCAGCGCACATCGGTGCCTGGGCGGGCGTCCAGCGCCGCCTTCAGCTGGCTGCGCGCGCGTGCCATCTGCCCAGGCCTGTCGCGCAGCTGCTGGCTGGCGGTTTGGTCCTCTGCCACAATCACGATGTCGCTCAGCGGTGCGCGGTCCTCGCTCTGATGCACTGGGCCTGACAGGGCCGCCATAAGCACCAGCGCGGCCAGCGCCCGCAAGGCCCAGCCGGACAGCCCCTTCCACAGCCCCAGCAGCAGGACAGCAAACGTCACTGCCCCTGCGGTCCAGATCACGGGCCAGGGCACCAGCGGATCGAACAGGATCGTCTGTGTCATCTCACGCTCCTATTGTCCCAGCCGGTCCAGCAAAGCCGGAACATGCACCTGGTCGGATTTGTAATTGCCGGTCAGCACATGCATCACCAGGTTGACGCCGAAGCGGAACGCCAGCTCCCGCTGCCGCTCCCCGGCATAGCCGCGCCCGACGGGCAGCAAGGGCCGCCCGTTTTCATCCACCGCCCAGGCCGCGGCCCAGTCGTTGCCGCCGATCACCACCGGCGTCACCCCGTCGTTAAGGTTGCGGAAAGGGATGCCCTCGGCCTGCTCCGCATCCGGCGGGGCCGCCTCGACCCAGACCGGGCCTCGGGCATGACGGCCCGGAAAGGCCTGCATCAGGTAAAACGCGCGCGTCAGAACATGATCCTGCGGCACCACCTCCAGCGGCGGGATATCCAGCGGCAGCGCAATCTGCTGCAGCCGCCGCGCCGCCGGGCTGGTCGCGCCGGAGGCCGTCAGATCCGAATCGCGGGTGTCGAACAGGATCATCCCGCCCGCCCGCAAGTATGTGTTGAGCTTGCCGTAAGCCTCTGACGACGGCAGCGGCTGATCGCGGGTGACGGGCCAGTAGAGCAGCGGGTAAAATGCCAGTTCATCGCGCTCCAGATCGACAGCCGCCGGCGCGGCCGGCTCGACCGAGGTGCGGAAGAACAGCGTGTCCGTCAGCCCGCGCAACCCCGCCGCGGCAACCCGGTCCACCTGCGCATCGCCGGTCAGCACATGTGCCAGCACCAGTTCCGCCGCCAGCGCTGCCGCCAACTGATCCGCCTGTGTCTGCTCTTGGGAGGGAGCAAGGGCTTCCTGCGCCCGCAGCTCTTGCGCCGGAACCAGCGCCGCCAGCCCCAGCGCCGCCGCCAGTGCCGCAAGGCGGGCGCGGCCCAGCAGGCCGGAAACCGCCAGCGTGCCCAGCACATCCAGCGCCAGAAGCCCCAGCGCCAGCGTCAGAAGCGCGCCGCCCAGCGGCAGTTCCTGCGGCGCGCCATAGCCGCTGACCGCGACCGAGGCAGGCCAGCGCGCCGCCATCAGCTCATCACCCGGGCGCAGCACATTGCGCGCCAGCATCCGCCGCCCGCCGTCATAGACCCCGGGCCGCAGCTCCGGCCCCGCGGGCGCCGCCACCAGATCCGGGCCTGCCACGCCGGGCAGCGTTTCCGCCGCTTCCAGGCGGCCGAAACCGTCCAGCACCTCCACCGGTGTCCAGGTGGTACCTTCCAGGTCCTCCGCCTTGGGCTGCGCTGCAGAGGAGGACACCGCCAGCCGCTCCAGCATCGACACGAACAGACCGGACAACGGCAGGCTGCTCCACTCCGCATTGGCGGTCACGTGGAACAGCACCACCTGGCCTTGGCCCAGCGTCTTGCGGGTGACCAGCGGCGTGCCGTCCGCCAGCTCCGCAATCACCCGCTCCGCCAGCTCCGGGTCCGGCTGCGCCACCACCTGCGAGCTGATCGAGACCTCGTTTGGCACCTCCAGCCCGTAGAACGGCGAGCCTTCTCTAAAGGGCGCAAGCGTCTTCGGCTCGCCCCAGCTCATGGCGCCGCCAATGCTGCGCCCGCCAATGCGCAGACGGACCGGCATCAGCGGCTCCTCGCCCGCGCGGGCAGTATCGCTGGCCGCCAGCCGCGGCCCGGCAAAGCGCAGCAGAAGGCCGCCATTTTCCACCCATTCAATGACCGCCTCTTCCTGTGCCGGCGCCAAGCGCGCCACATCGGCCAGCACGATCACATCCGGATTGGCCGGCAGCAGGTCCCGCAGCGCGCCTTCCAGCAGCTCGGCTGAGGGCGCCAGCGCCTGGCGCAAGTAATGCAGTGGCGACAAGAGGGCGAGACCCTCATCGGCACTTGCAGAGGAGACCAGCGCCACCTCCCGCCGCCGCAGGCTGTCGTCCGTCAGCGCCACAGCGCCCGCCGATTTCACGCCGCTGATCTCAAATCGCGACAGCCGCGCGCGCAGTTCGGCGGGCAGCGACAGTTCAGCCGAAGCCACCCGCGCCCCATCCGCAAACCGCAGCGGCAGCGACGCCAGGCTGCGCTCGGTGCCGCCCGGATCCTTGCCCTGCGCCACCACAGCGATCTCCTGCGCAGGCCCGCCGCGGCTGCGCTGCACGGTCAATTCAATCGCGCTGCCGCTATAGCCCGCGGGCATCAGGCCCAAGACGGGCAGGGGCTGTTCAAAAACTTCAATCTCACCGCGCTGTCCCAGCGCCTCGATCAGGCTCTCGCGGCCCGGATACGTCAGACCGTCGCTGAACCAGACGGTGTCAAACCCGCCCTCAGAGCCGCCGATCACCGCCAAGGCCTGCTGTACTTGCTCCGGCCCCGGCTGCCAGGGCAGCGGCGCCAGCCCGGCCAATTGCCGCTGCCAGTCGCTGGCGGCGCGGAATTGCAGGGCCTCCGGCGCGCTCAGGCGCAGCACCGCCACAGGGCGTTCTGCCCGCCCGGCCTCGTCCAGCTGCACCGCGGCCTGGGCGCTGGTCTGTTTCCAGCCTGCCGCGCCGCCCCAGCTGGCGTCCATCACAATGAGCAGCGGCCCGCTGCCGCCCGCATCCTCGGTTGCGGGATTCAGCACCGGCCCTGCCAGGCCGACGATCGCGGCCGCCACCGCCAGCAGGCGCAAGAGCAGCAGCCACCACGGCGTGCGGTCGGATAGGCTCTCGTCATCCCTAAGCCCCAACAGCAGCGTCACCGCCGGGAACGGCTGCCGCTTCGGCGCGGGTGGAATGGCGCGCAGCAGCAGCCACAGCACCGGCAGCGCCAGCAAGCCCAGCAAAAGCCAGGGTGCGGTAAAACCGATGCCTGCAATCATGGTCATGGCGCGGTCCGTTCCAGTGCATGGTAAAGCCACATCAGCGCCGCCTGCGCCGGATCGCCCGTGTGATGCTGCCCGAACCGCCAGCCGGCTTCGCGGCAGAGCCGGTCCAGCGCATCCCGCCGTTCCGCCAGCCGGTCCAGATAGCGCTCCTGCAGGGCAGAGGCCTTCAGTGTTTCATGTGTGACACCGCCCGCGATGCTCTGAAACAGCGTGCGGCCGGAAAAAGGAAAAGCCTCCTCTGCCGGGTCCAGCACCTGCAGCAGCACGCCCCGCACCCCGCGCGCGGCTGCCTTGGACAGAGCCTGTTCCACCGGCTCATAAGGCCCCAGAAAGTCTGAGATGAACAGCGCCCGCGCATGCGGGATCAGCGCCCGGTGGCCGGGCGGGGCGTAATCCTCCGCATCGTCATCGGACAGCGCCTCTGCCAGCCGCAGGATCTGCACATTTCCGCGCCGCGGCGGCAGCGTGCCGCCAGTCAGGCCCACCCGCTCGCCGCCTTGCACCATCAATACGGCAGCCGCGAGGCCCAACAGCCGCGCATGGTCTGCCTTCTGCGGCAGCTTGGGCGTGGAGGCAAAGCGCATCGAGGCACCGGTATCGACCCACAGATGCACTGTCTGGGCAATCTGCCATTCCCGTTCGCGAACATATTGCACGTCGCCCATAGCAGAGCGCCGGTGGTCGATCATTCGGCGGCTGTCGCCCATCTGCGCCGGGCGGTACTGCCAGAAATCATCCCCCGTGCCCGCCCGGCGGCGGCCATGCTCGCCCATCAGGACGGACCCCGCCAGATGCCGCGCCTGCACCAAAAGGGGCGGCAGGGCGCTGGCCTCGGCCTCCGCCCGGTGCCGCAATCCGGTTGCAGCGTCAGAGGCCGCAGGCCTTGTCACGCGGCGGCCCCGGTCCGGGCCAGTTCGCTCGCCGTTTCTTCAATGAGCGCCGCCAGGCTCTCACCCCGCGCCCGGGCGGCAAAATTCAGCTGCATCCGGTGGCTCAGCACCGGTTTCGCCATGTCCAGCACGTCCTCTGCGTTGGGCGCCAGCCGCCCCTGCAGCAATGCCCGCGCCCTGACCGCCAGCATCAGCGCCTGCGCCGCCCTCGGTCCCGGCCCCCAGGCCACGGTCTGCGCCACATGGTCCGACACGCCCGGCTCATCCGGGCGGAAGGCGCGCACCAAATCCAGGATCATCTCGACAACCGACTCGCCCACCGGCATCCGCCGCAGCAGGGTCTGCGCCGCGATCAGCTCAGCGGCGGTAAACACCTGATAGGCCGCGTCTTCCTCAACGCCAGTGGTCGCCAGCAAGATGTCCCGCTCGGTCGCGCGGTCCGGGTAATTCACGTCGATCTGCAGCAGGAACCGGTCCAGCTGCGCCTCCGGCAGCGGATAGGTGCCCTCCTGCTCGATCGGGTTCTGGGTCGCCAGCACATGGAACGGCGCACCCAAGGGGCGGTCCTCACCCGCCACCGTCACCTGCCGCTCCTGCATCGCCTGCAGCAGCGCCGATTGCGTCCTGGGGCTGGCCCGGTTGATCTCATCCGCCATCAGCAATTGGCAGAACACCGGCCCCGGCACAAAACGGAACGAGCGGTGCCCGTCCTCTGCGGTGTCCAGAACTTCCGAGCCCAGAATATCCGCAGGCATCAGGTCCGGCGTGAACTGAATCCGGCTGCCATCCAGCCCCATTACGGTGCTCAAGGTCTCCACCAGCCGGGTCTTGCCCAGGCCGGGCAGGCCGATCAGCAGCCCGTGGCCGCCGCACAAGAGCACCGACAGCGTCAGGTCCACCACCCGCTCCTGGCCGATGAATCGCTTGGTAATCGACTCGCGGGCCTGTTTCAGCTTGGCTTCCAGCGCCTCGATGCCGGCCAGCAGATCGTCGGTTTCAGGCATGTCATTCCTCGTTTCCAGGATATATGCTGTTACTCTATCGTGCTGACAGGAAATGGCAAAAGCAATGAGCGGACAAAAAGCTGTGACACCCGGTGCCGAAGGCATCGCCGCGTCGGTGAAAGCGGCCGGAAAAGGCAAAGGTCTGCCGCCCGTCCACCTGTGGAACCCGCCGTTCTGCGGCGACCTCGACATCCGCATAGCCCGCGACGGCGCCTGGTACTACCTCGGCACGCCGTTCAACCGGTTCGAACTGGTCAAGCTGTTCGCCTCGATCCTGAAGCTGGAGGAGGGCAAGTACTTCCTGGTGACCCCTGTAGAAAAGGTCGGCATCACGGTTGAGGACGCGCCCTTTGTTGCGGTGGATTTCGATGCTGAAGGCGTGGGCCGGGATCAGGTCATCACCTTCACCACCAATGTCGAGGACACCGCCGCAGCAGGCCCGGAGACCCCGATCCGGGTGGAGCGCGATGCGGCGAGCGGTGAACCCTCTCCATACGTGATGGTGCGCGCAGGGCTGGAGGCCCGCATCGACCGCAAAAGCTTCTACCGGCTGGTTGAGCTTGGCGCCCATCACGACGACTGGTTCGGCGTCTGGTCCGGCGGCGCGTTCTTTCCGCTGATTCCGTCCGCCGAATTGGATATTGAATAACGTTCCTTTCTGCCTGTCGCGCCAGCGGCAGGCACGCGTCCGCCCGCCCCACGGCGGGCGCGTTCCGCTCCCGCCCGGGCGAATGCTTACCGTTCAAACCAATTCTGTTGCTTCTTGCTGGTTTGAGCTGGCTTACGCCTGGCTGCCGCCCGCTGTCTCCGCCAGCTTGGGCCGCTTGTCCTGCGCAACCACAACGCCCAGCCCCACAACGGCGGCGCCGACGGCCTGCGGCCACTCCCAGCTCTCGCCCAGGAACAGCATCAGGATCATTACGTAAAACGGCGCCAGGTTGGTGTGGAAGGACGCCAGCGCCACCCCCAGCCGGTCCACCGACGACAGCCACAGCAGCTGGCTCAGCATCACCGAAACCAGGCCGAAAATCAGCAGCATCTGCAGCTGGTAGCCATTCACCGGCGCCCGGGGCAGCCATTCCCCGCCCCATAGCGCCGTGCAGGCTGTCATCGCACTGGCCAGCAGCAGCCCGCCGCAGATGGTGACGGCACTGCGCCCCGAGGGCGATAGATCCGGCAGCGCCCGCACCGCGGCGGAGCTTGCCCAGGTGTAAAGCGTGATCGCCGCCGCCGCAGCAGCAGCCCCCAGCCCCAGCTCGGCACCGCTGAGCGAACTGGTAGCGATGATGCCGCCAATCACCGTTGCCGCTGCCCCCAGCATAAACCGCACCCCCAGCCGCCGCTGACCCTGCAGCATCTCGATTACCCCGCCGATCACCGGCGCCGCCGAGCAGATCAGCGCGGCTGTGACCGCATTGGTCAGCACCTGCGCCTGGATGAGCAGATAGGCGCTGGCGCCAAAGCCGAAGAAGCCGATCATCAGCCCCTTGCGCCAGGGCGCGCGCAGCAGCGCCTGCACCCCCTCGCGCATCACCCACAACAGCAGGATGCCGCCCGCCGCCAGCACCAGCCGCGCCGCCAGCAGCACCACCGGCGGCCAGGTCTGCAGCAGCACCTCCGCAGCCGGAAAGCCGGCCGCCCAGGTGATCATTGCGGCTGCCGCCAGGGCATTGCCGCCCAACGCATCGGCGCGCGGCGAAACAGGCTGGCCTGCGGGCAGGCGCTCGGGGCTCATCGTCATCACTGCTGTCCTTCGGGGTTCCAGCGGAAATACGCCGGTTTTCCCGCAGTTGCAGCCGAATCTCCCGGACAAGTCTTGCGGGAAAGCGACAATGCGTCGTTTTCTGTATCTTGGCGTCACGGTTTCGCGCGGGATAAACCATCGTGAAGCCAGGAGAAACTTGATGCCCAGATTCGCCGCCAACATCTCGATGCTGTTTGCCGAGCTGCCCTATCTCGACCGCTTCCAGGCCGCGGCGGCGGCGGGGTTCGAGGCGGTGGAAATCCTTTATCCCTATGAGCTTGCGGCCAAGGAAACCCAGCGCGCGCTGCTGGCCAACGGGCTGGAGCTTCTGCTGATCAACGCGCCGCCGCCGAATTACACCGGCGGCATGCCCGGCTATGCGGCGGTGCCGGACGGGGTGGACCGCTTCCAGCGCGACATCCGCCGGGTGCTGCGCTACGCCGAGGCGCTGAAGGCGGGCAAGATCCACGTGATGGCGGGCTACGCCAAGGGGGCAGAGGCGCAGAAGACCTTTGTCGAAAACCTGAGGTGGGCCGCCGACCGGGCCCCGGGCCAGCAGTTCACCATCGAACCGCTGAACAGCGGCGACCAGCCCGGCTACTTCCTGGATGACTACAATCTTGCGATGGAGGTGCTGGCGGCCGTGGACCGGCCCAATGTCGGCCTGCAGTATGACGCCTACCACGCCCAGCTGATCCACGGCGACGCGGCACGCGTCTGGCAGGAGTTCGGCGCCCGCGCTGTCCATGTCCAGATCGGCGCCGCGCCGGGGCGCTGCGAGCCGGGCACCGGGCCGGTGGACTTCCAGGAGCTGTTTGCCGCCATCGACGCCAGCGGCTATGACGGATGGGTCAGTGCCGAATACACGCCCTCGACCCGGCGCACCGAGGACAGCCTCGGCTGGATGCGCTGAGCCGCCGCAGGCTGTAAACACATTCGTGAATTGAGATGTGTATTAGTGGCCTGCATAAGGCTTCTGTGACTTTTGGAAGGATGCCGCCGATGCTGCCTGCCCGTTTTGCGCCTGTTCTGTTCAGCCTGATCCTGTCGGGGATGATGTCCTGCCTGGTGACCTGCGTGGCAACCCTGCGGACGCTTGGGCTGGCCGAAGGGTTCACCAGCGCCTGGATGAACGCCTGGAGCCTGAGCTGGCCGGTGGCCTTTGCCGTGGCCTTCACCGCGGCGCCGCTGGTGCGCAGGCTGGTGGCCAAGCTGGTCAAACAGCCCGCCGGAAGCTGACACCGGGCTTCAGGAGGGCAGGCGGGGTGCTCCCGCCCGCTGCAAGCTGCATCTGCGATGCATCAGCAGCCGTTGGGCGTGGCGCCGCTGGCGCGGCGCAAGGCTTTGCTGAGAAGCCCCTAAGGGCAGGTCTGCCCTTGAGGGGCGTTTTTGATTGTTTTTACGCCAGGCCGCGTCAAGGGCACGCCGCGCTGCCGCGCGGAGCCTGCCGGCTCCCTTGACCCGGTGAGGCGGGGTCCGGGCACAGCCTGCGCCGCGTCAGCGGCGCCAGGCCCAACGGGATGAGACCGTCAGGTCGAAGCCGGGCGGGAGCACCCCTGCCTGCCTGGGTGTGCCTGCCTTAATGCGCCTCGGCCCAGTTCAAACCGCGGCCTGCGTCCACCACCAGCTTCACATCCAGATGCACCGCCGGATCGGCGGCGTTCTCCATCACCTTGCGGGCTGTGTCGATGGTCTCCTCCACCGCCGCCTCCGGCACTTCGAACAGCAGTTCATCGTGCACCTGCAACAGCATCCGCGCAGGCAGGTGGGCGATCGCCTCCGGCATCCGGATCATCGCCCGGCGGATCACATCCGCCGCGGTGCCCTGGATCGGTGCGTTGATCGCCGCGCGTTTGGCAAAGCCCGCCTTCGGCCCCTTGGCGTTGATCTCCGCGGTATGGATCTTGCGCCCGAACAGGGTCTGCACATAGCCGTGCTCCTTGGCGAACTCGACAGTCGAATCCATGTACTTGCGGATCCCCGGGAAGCGTTCGAAATAGCGGTCGATGAACCCCTGCGCATCCTTGCGCGGTATGCGCAGGTTGCGCGCCAGGCCAAAGCCGGAAATGCCGTAGATCACACCAAAGTTGATCGCCTTGGCCTGGCGGCGGATCTCCGGCGTCATCTCCTCCAGCGGCACCTCGAACATCTCGGACGCGGTCATCGCATGAATGTCGACACCTTCCGCAAAGGCCTGTTTCAGCGCGTCAATTCCGGCCATATGGGCCAGAATGCGCAGCTCAATCTGGCTGTAGTCGAGCGACAAGAGGACGTTGCCCTCCTCCGCCACAAAGGCCTCGCGAATACGGCGGCCTTCTTCGGTGCGCACCGGAATGTTCTGCAGATTCGGGTCGGTCGAGGCCATGCGGCCGGTGCTGGCGCCGGTCTGGGCATAAGACGTATGCACCCGGCCCGTTTCCGCATTTATGTGATCCTGCAATGCGTCCGTATAGGTCGACTTCAGCTTGCTCAGCTGCCGCCAGTCCAGCACCCGCGCGGGCATGTCGTGTTCCGTCGCCAGATCCTCAAGGATATCCGCGCCGGTGGCATAGGCGCCGGTTTTGCCCTTCTTGCCACCGGGCAGCGCCATCTTGTCAAACAGGATCTCGCCCAGCTGCTTGGGCGAGCCGACGTTGAACGTCTCGCCCGCCAGTTCATGGATTTCCGCCTCCAGCCCGGCCATCTTTTGGGCAAAGGCATTGGACATGCGCGAGAGCGTATCGCGGTCCACCTTGATCCCGTTGCGCTCCATATCCGCCAGCACCGGCACCAGCGGCCGCTCCAGCGTTTCATAGACCGTCGTGACCCGCTCCTGATGCAGCTGCGGCTTGAAGACCTGCCACAGGCGCAGGGTGATATCAGCATCTTCCGCCGCATAAGGCACCGCGTCGTCAATCGGCACCCGGTCAAAGGTGATCGCCGATTTGCCGGAACCCAAGAGCGGCTTGATCGGGATCGGCGTGTGGTCCAGGTAGCGCTCAGACAGCGCATCCATGCCATGCCCGTGCATGCCGGCATGCAGCGCATAGGACATCAGCATGGTGTCGTCGATGGGCGCCACATCCACCCCGTAGCGGTGCAGGATCTTGGCGTCGTATTTCATGTTCTGGCCGATCTTGATGATCGCCGGATCTTCCAGAACGTCTTTGAGCATCGCGACTGCCTCTTCCAGCGGCATCTGCCCCTCGGACAGGCCTTCACCGCCAAACAGATCATCGCCCCCGGCCTTATGCGCCAAGGGGATATAGCAAGCCTCGCCCGCCTCGACGCACAGCGAGATGCCGACCAGATCGACGACCATTTCATCCAGGCCGGTGGTTTCGGTATCCACTGCCACCCAGCCGCGCTGGCGGATGCGGTCGACCCAGACCTGCAAGGCACCTGCATCGCGGACGCATTCGTATTTCTCCTTGTCGAACGGCACCGCTTCCGGTGCCGCCGCCGGGGAGGCCGCCGCTGCAGCGGGTGCTTCCGGGATCGCCGGCGCCTCCATGCCCAGCTGATCGGCCATGCGCTTGGACAGCGTGCGGAACTCCATGCTGCTCAGGAACTCCAGCAGCACCTCCGCATCCGGCTCCTTCACCTCCAGATCATCCAGGGTGAAGTCCAGTTCCATGTTGCAGTCCAGCTGCACCAGCTTTTTCGACAGCTCGATCTGGTCCCGCTTCTCGATCAGCGTCTGGCGGCGCTTTGGCTGCTTGATCTCCTCAGCCCGGTCCAAGAGCTCCTCCAGCGAGCCGAATTCATTGATCAGCAGGGCCGCGGTCTTAATCCCGATCCCGGGCGCCCCCGGCACGTTGTCAACCGAGTCGCCCGCCAGCGCCTGCACATCCACCACCCGGTCGGGGCCGACGCCGAATTTCTCCACCACGCCATCGCTGTCGATGCGCTTGTTCTTCATCGCATCCAGCATCTCGACCCCGCCGCCGACCAGCTGCATCAGGTCCTTGTCCGAGGAGATGATCGTCACCCGCCCGCCCGCATCGCGCGCTTGATGCGCCAGGGTTGCGATGATGTCGTCGGCCTCGAACCCCTCGATCTCCTTGCAGGCGATGTTGAAGGCGCGGGTCGCGTCGCGGGTCAGCGGGAACTGCGGCACCAGATCCTCCGGCGCGGGCGGGCGGTTGGCCTTGTACTGATCATACATCTCGTTGCGGAATGACTTGCCGGAGTAGTCGAAAATCACCGCCACATGGGTCGGCGCATCCGGGCCCTTGTTGTCCTCCACCTGCTTGAACAGCATGTTGCAGAACCCCGCCACGGCGCCGATCGGCAGCCCGTCGGACTTGCGCGTCAAGGGCGGCAGCGCGTGATAGGCGCGGAAGATGAAGGCCGAGCCGTCGATCAGATGCAGATGGCAGCCCTTGCCGAATTGTGTCCCGCTCATTGTGCTGCTCCCCGGTTCATTCGCGCATGGTGGTTTGGACAGTGTTATTCAGTATCCGGCGGCCATCCGCAATCGCCCTGTTGCCCGCTGCTGCCAGCATTCCAGCCACGCAGATGTGATCCGCCCCGGCGTCCGCGCGATTGCGTGACCGCTGCAACCGCAGCTAACTGGGGCGATGCAACGGCTTGCCCTGTTTTCCCTGTTCCTGCTTCTGGCCGCCTGCCGCGAGGACGTTCGGATGCTGTCCGCTGACGAAATGCAGGCTCTCTTGGCGCAGGACCGCAAGATCGCCTTCACCCGGCTGGCGTTCTCCGGCACGGCGGTTCTGCGGACAGACGGCACCTTTGAGGTCACAATCCCGCGGCTGGGAGAGGACACCGGCACCTGGCGGCTGGACAGCGACCGGATCTGCAGCCGCTGGGCAGAGTTCCGCCGCGGCCAGGAGCTGTGCGTCCTGGCCGGAGAGCTGCCGGATGGCACATACCGCGCGATGTATACCGCTTCCGGCACCCGGCTGGGCGACTTCTGGTTCATTGATTGATTTAACTGGAAGGTCACTTCAAAAAGGGATGGGGCAGTTTGAAATCTGGACTTTTGTGCTGGCTTGGAGAAGGGGCGGTTATGCAGGACGCACCCGGCGACGTTGACTACGAAGTGGAACCGCTGGGTCAAAGCAGCGGGTTTTGCGATTGTTGCGGCAATGAAACCCGATTGGTTTGGGGGGTTGTTCATGCTCCGGCGGGCACCGCAGCCAGCTACTATGTGCATTGGACTGCTGGCGCCGGGTTGGACCGTCACCCGGCCAACTATGATTTCATCATCGGACGTTGGGGCGAGGACGCGTCACCTGCTGACCGTGTTGCCGTTTCCTTGATGCATTTTGAGAACGAGGAAGGGCCAGGCGTCATGGTCATTGATGCAGGCGGCCGCCCTTCGGCATACAGTGGTTTGGCGGCCAGTGCTCTCGACCGTGAACGTGTCGTTGGAACAGAGCTTGCCGCAACAGCCTTCGCAGTCTTTGATACGGTGCTTTTGCAGGACACGCGGCTGTACAAATAGCTGACCTGTTGCTTTCCGGTGTTCCAAGCATGGGTTCGAAACCCCTAAAACACCCCCATTGCCAGCCCCGCGCCCATCGCCAGCCCCAGCTCCCGGCAGGCCTCCAGCTCCTCCTCCGGGATCACCTTCTCCGCCAGAATGGCCTCCGGCGTCTGCGCATGGGTGCAGATAATCAGCGGCTTCTGCACCTCTTTCAGGCGCCAGCCGGTGGCAATCCGCGCGCATTGCCGCGCCGCGTTTTCCCCGTCCGAGCCGGCACAGACCATCTGCGCATAAGGACGCCCCTCGATCTGCCCTAGAACCGGGTAATAGCAGCGGTCAAAGAACTCTTTCATCTGGCCTGACAGCGCCGCCAGGTTCTCCGGCGCGCAGAAAATATAGCCATCCGCCGCCAGCAGATCCTCCGGCCCGGCATCTTCGGCCCGCATCAGAGCAGCCTCAATCTCACCGCGCGCCGCCTCATACGCGGCCTCCGCCATCCGGCGGCTGCCCCCGGTGCGGCTGTGATAGACGATCAGAAGCTGTGCCATCAGCAGCAGCCTGTGCGGTCAGGACATGATCCGGGCGACCGGATCACTCCGCCGCCTTGGCCGCGTCCTCATAGATGAACTTGCAGTCGCAATAGGGGCATTCCACGAACCCTTCGGCTTCCGGGATCTGCAGATAGACCCGCGGATGCCCCAGCGCGCCCTCGCTGCCGTCGCAGGCCACCTTGCGGCTGTTCACGATCCTGGTTTCCGGCGCATCAGGGCTAGGGGCGGTGCTCATGGCTGGCAGTCCTTTCACTTTTCGGCTAGGCGCATTTATGAGCCAAGGAAAAACCGGGGGCAAGTGCGGCGATGAGTGCTGACGCAATCCAGATCAAAGCTTTGCGCAAAATCTATGGCGGCCAAAAGGGCCAGCCGGAGAAACACGCGCTCAAGGGCGTCGACCTGACGGTTCCGCGCGGCTCTGTCTTCGGCCTGCTGGGGCCGAACGGTGCGGGTAAATCGACGATGATCAACATCCTGGCCGGGCTGGTGCGCAAGACCTCCGGCTCGGTCTCGATCTGGGGCTTCGACCAGGACGCAAACCCGCGCCAAAGCCGCGCCGCTATCGGGGTGATGCCGCAGGAGCTGAACCTGGACCCCTTTTTCACCCCGCGCGGCGCACTGGAGGTGCAGGCAGGCCTCTACGGGGTGCCCAAGCACGAACGCCACAGCGACGAGATCCTGCGGATGATCGGGCTGGAGGACAAGGCGGAGGCCTATGCCCGCACCCTCTCAGGCGGCATGCGGCGGCGGCTCCTCTTGGGGAAGGCGCTGGTTCACCGCCCTTCCGTCCTGGTGCTGGACGAGCCGACAGCAGGCGTCGACATCGAGCTGCGCCAGATGCTGTGGGAGAACATCCGCAAGCTCAATGCGCAGGGCATGACCATCATCCTCACCACCCATTACCTGGAGGAAGCCGAGGAGATGTGCGACGAGATCGCCATCATCAACCAGGGCGAAGTGGTGGCGCGCGACAGCAAGTCCAGCCTGCTGGGCCGGCTGGATGCCAAGACCATGGTGGTGCAGCCCGCGGCGCCGGTCGCTGAACTGCCTCGTGGCGACGGCATCGAGGCCGAACTGCGCCCGGACGGCGCTGTAGGCTTACGCTACCGCAGCCGCATCACCAGCGCCGAACAGGTGCTGGCCGCGGTCCGCGCGGCGGGGATCAGCATCCGCGACGTGAAGACCGAAGAGGCCGATCTGGAGGATGTCTTCCTGTCGCTGACCAAGGCGGGGTGAGGGGACGCCTCAGCCTAGTGATCAGGTTGCGGGAAATTTTGTTGAAAAACTCTGACTTGATCGGGATGCATGTGGCTGATTCAATTCCGGCATTGAGCGGGAGGATCGGCGATGATGGGA
>NZ_JBSWYB010000047.1:0-26615 GCF_056160905.1 Leisingera sp. ABD4_442
GGCGCTTGATGCCATGCACCTCATAGCCCTTTTCCAGAAGAAACTCCGCAAGATAGGAGCCGTCCTGGCCCGTGATGCCGGTGATAAGAGCGCGTTTAGTCATCATTCACCTGTTTTCCTGCCGCCTGCGAAGGATCAAAACAGCAGGCTTAGTTGGTCACGTTCAATAACTCCGCAGATGAATTGCGGCCGGCCCCTGATTGCGGCGCCATAATCTGCTGCGCGATCCGCCGGCAGCCTCTTTGAATACAGCCTTTGCATACAGCCGCAGCGGTCCATCAGGGCGGCTTGCGAATGGCGCGAATCCGGCTGCAGCTGCTCTGCCTGAGCGCGAAACATAAATCGCGCTATAGCTGTAAAGCCGCAAAAAGGCCAGCCTGGAAGTTCAGGCTCATGACCCGTTTCCTGCACTGCTGACCCGTCTGGAGATCCGGATCCCCCCTTCCTTGGCCGGCTCTCTTAATGCCGGGCCGGAAACGGGGCGGGGCCGCAGTGCCCGGACCTCTGCCTGGACCCGGCGCATGGAAACGGGGCTGGGCATCAGCCGCGCCGCTCCAGCACCGAAACCGCGCAGCCCGCGCCCATCAGGGCGGCAAAATAATAGGCTATGCCGGGGATCTGCAGCGGGAAATCCACCAGCGAATGGGCTGAGACGAACCCCAGCGCGCCCAGGGCCAGCACCGGAATGGCGCGCAGCGATTTACGCCGCCGCAGCCCGGTGAAAAGGCTCTGCAGCAGCAGCCGGTATCCCAAGGCAAGCAGCAGCGCCGCAGCAGGCAGCCCGATGCCGAAGGCCAGCTCCAGAAAGGAGTTATGGGCCCGGTGCCAGGTGCCTTCGGTGCCCAGGCAGCCGGGGTCCCGGTAGGCGGGGAAGGCCTCGGGGAAGGCGGCAAAACCGGTTCCCGTCCAGGGATGGTCCAGAATGCCCTGGATAGTGCCGGCCCAGGCGCACCAGCGCAGATCCTGGGGGCTGCCATCCAGCCGGGAAAACACCGGCTCCCCGAACAGTGCCAGAAGCACAAAGCCGCCGCCAAGAACGGTGAGCATCCGGCCGGTCCGGCTGGAATGCCGGGCCTTGGCATGGATGATGCCCAGGCACAGGAACAAGGCCGGCAGGCTGAGCATGGCGCCCGCACGGGAGCGGGTTGCGAGGATGGCAATCAGGGTTGCAAACAGCATCAGCCAGACCAGCGCGGGCAGCAGGGCAGGGCGGGCCGGCCCGTCCGGTTTGCGCCGCCGCCCCTGCGCGGCGAGGAGCAATGCGCTTCCGGCCAGGGCAAAGGCCGTGAGGCCGAAAAAGGATGCGGCGGCATTGCGGTTCACAAACACCCCGGAAAAACTGCCGAACCCCACCTGATAGGCCGAAAAGGCCTGCGCCTCAGGGAAGAAGGCTTCCAGGCAAACCGACAGCAGCACGATGGCAGCGCCGGTCAGCGCCAGCAGGTGCCAGACATGTTTGGCAGACCGCGGAGACTGGCACAGAATCAGGCTGCAGATAAACACCAGGCCGGGCAGCAGCAGCGCGGGCAGGGCGGCCAGGGTGCGGTCCGGGCTGACGGAGAGATATCCGGAGCTGACCGGCAGCAGGGGCGAGACCTCCTGCCAGAGCGGATGCCCGTAGCCAAGCGGCAGCGGCATCGCCTGCATCCCGGTCCACAGTGCGGCCAGCAGCAGCACCGGGACGGTGCCAGCCACCAGGCGGCGCAGTGCAGCCGGGGCTATTGCGATGGGCAGGCACAAAAGTGCCAGGACCGCGGCCAGGCCTCCGGAAATCTGCGCGTAGGGCGGCGAAACCGATCCGTTGAACAGGGCAGCCAGGAACAGAACCGCCGCCAGGCCGAAGCGGCACAGGGTTCTGCCGCGGTGCGGCGAAACCGCCAAAGATGTGAGGTGCAGCACGTTCTCGCACTCCCTTCAAGGACTGCAGTTCATTAGACGGATGATTCGGAAGCGGCAAGAATTCTGCACGGTTCCGGACCGCGGCGGGAGGGCGGTTTCTATTTTTCCACCGCTTCCGGAAAGCGTTTTGGATTTTACCATAAACAATCTATGGTTTTTCTTTTGCCTTTGCATACACGCTGCTGTGTTGACCTGGCCACGTCTTTCAAGGAGAAAGGCTGTGTTTTCTTCAAGAGAACTCTTTATTTTTGGTGAATTTTGCTAGAAAGCCCGTTGCAACGGTATGTTCCGGACCGCGCAAGACACTTCAGACGAGTAGAATTGAGAACCTTATGATTTTTACAAAACCCTTTGGTTTGCTTCTTGTGACCCTTGCTGCCAGCGCCTGCACTTTCCTGCCCAGGAACGGTCCCGATGAAACCACCATCCTGGAAAAATCTGCTTCCCATCTGCAGACCGAAACGGCAACCCTGGGGTACAGCTATGTCGTCGTGGATGTGAACCGGGAAGTTATTCCCTTTGTGACCAAGGACGACCTCAGCTCTTTCGCCACCTTTGGCGCCGATAGCGCGCGTGTGCCCAGCATCCGGCTGGGGGCGGGCGACGTGATCCAGATCACCATTTTCGAAGACCAGTCCGGCGGCCTGTTCATCCCTGAGGAAGCAGGGGTCCGGCCTGGCAATTTTGTCACCCTGCCTGCGCAGGAGATCGGGCGGGACGGGACCATCACGGTGCCCTATGCCGGCAAGATCCGGGCCGCAGGCAACACCCCTTCGGCTGTCGAGGAAACCATCCGGCTCCAGCTTGAGGGCAAAGCCATCAACCCGGCCGTCACGGTTGAGGTGATCGAAGCAAACTACCCGCGCGCCTCGGTGATCGGCGAAGTGGAGGAGGCCGGCGTCTTCACCCTGCGCAACAGCGGCGACCGGGTGCTGGATCTGGTGGCCCAGGCCGGCGGCATCACCGGCGAGGATCATGAAACCTTCGTGACCCTGACGCGCGGCAGCAAGAGCGCCAAGATCTCCTATGAGGCGCTGACCGCCAGCCCGCGGGAGAACATCTTTGTGGCGCCCGGCGACAATATCAATGTCGATAGCGAGACCAAGAATTTCTACGCTTTCGGCGCGACCGGAAATGTCGGCCAGTTTGCCTTTGATTCCGAAAGGGTGGATCTGAACTCCGCCGTCGCAAAGGCAATCGGCCTGGACGACAACCAGGCGGACCCGGCCCATGTGTTCATCTACCGGGTCGAGCACCGCCACGCGCTGCAGGAAATGGGCGTTGATGTCACCGGTTTCGAAAATCACGATATTCCAACGATTTACCGGGCCGACTTCCGCAAACCGGACAGTTTCTTCATGGCCAAGAACTTCGAGATGCGGGACGAGGATGTGGTCTATGTCTCCAATGCCGATTCGGTGGCCATCAGCAAGTTCTTCGGGCTGGCGACAACCATTTCCGGCAATACCGTGCAGATCGACGGCGACGTCACCACCCTGTCCGACTAACCGGGCTCCGGGTTTGACATCCCGGGCTGGGGGCGGAACAAGAAAAGAGAGCTGCCTGCACCGGGCAGCTCTCTGGCATGTTCAGGCCGGAGGGGGCGCAGGCACAGGAAGGCGGCAACGGCAATGCCGGGTATGTTCACAGGTTTCTGGCGCCGCCGCGGCGGGCCGCAGGCCGCGGAATTCCCGCCGCTGGCCCCGGATGAGCCGTTCACCGCAGTGGGCGATATTCACGGCAGATATGACCTGCTGATGCAGCTGATCGACAGGATTGCTGCCGGGCCGGGCACCGGGCGGCTGGTGTTCCTGGGCGATTACGGCGACCGCGGCGAAGACAGCGCCCGGGTGCTGCAGGCGCTGTTCTGGCTGCAGCAGAACGCGCCCGGAACCATTTGTCTGCGCGGCAACCACGAGGAGATGCTGCTGCGCTTCCTCGGCGATCCGCTGCGCCATGGCCCGGGCTGGCAGCAGCATGGCGGCCGCCAGACCCTGGCCAGCTACGGTATTGCCCCGGTCTGCCCCGGCGCCCCGGAGGGCGACTGGCTGGCGGCCCGCGACAGTCTGCGCAGCGCCATTGGGGCAGAGCTGACGGGCTGGCTGGCGGGCCTTCCGGCGATGTGGCAGACCGGCAATGTGGCAGTGGTGCATGCCGCCGCCGATCCGGCGCGGCCGATGGCGGCGCAGCGGGAGCAGGATCTGCTCTGGGGCCATCCGGATTTCCTGCGGGTGCCGCGCCGTGACGGTATCTGGGTCATTCACGGCCATACGATTGTCGAGGAGGTGCAGGCGGTTCAGGGCCGCATCGGCCTTGATACCGGCGCTTTTGCAACCGGCAGGCTGAGTGCGGCCTGCATCCGCAGCGGCGGGTTTCAGGTCCTGGCAGCCTGAGTATCGGGCAGCCGTTTTTTTGCCCCCTATGGAATAATGCTTTGGCAGGAGTTCTCTCGACAGTTTGCGGCAGACTCTTTATAAGCGGGATCGGGTTTTGCGCTGTTTATTAGCGCGCAGGCTATTCCATTCCATTCCGGGACAGGGCATTTGAGGAAGTGATATGAGTGTTGAATTTTCTTTCGGCAAGAAACAGGCGCTGGAAGCTGCGCTGATTGCAGCTATCGGGGCCTTTCCCCTCAGCGCTGCGGCTCAGACTGCGCCGGCGGAGAGCGCCGGCGGAGCTGCCGCAGGCCTATCCGCTGAAGCCCCTGCTGCGATTGCAGCGGATCCTGAGGCTTTGGCACGGTTCCTGGAAAACCCGATGGCCTTTCTGCCGCCGGAAGGCACGCTGGCGGCACGGATTGCTTCGGTCGCGCTTGCGGATGCTTCGGTGATCGGCCAGATCGTCAGCCTGGCCTCGGCCGACGGGGTGACACCGGGGCAGCAGAGGGCCCTTGGTGAAGGCCTTGCCCTGGCCGCAGGCCAGTTGACCGGAAACGGCAATCTGCAGCAGGGCGCAGCCATTCTGGCGGCTGTGGCCCAGTCCCCCTCCACCAGCCTGGGCGAAGGTTTTTCGGCCGCTTCGGGTGAGATCCAAACCGCCGCGACCCCGCCCGCCGCCCCTGGTCCGGCGGCGGCGCCGGACACCCCGGCGGCTGCGCCGGCAGGCATCGGCAACGGCAATGCCGCCGCCGCCGGCACACCGGCCACTGGCGCAGGCACGCCCGGCGGCAACAATGCCGGCGGCGGCGCCGGCAGCACCCCCGGGGCCGCGCCCTCGGGCAACAGCAATGCCGGCGGCGTGCCTGGCGGCGCTGTCAGCCCCACCGGATGAGTGCTGCCGCCTGCCCCCCTGACGCAGGGTCCGGCCGTTCCGGGCCGCCCGCCGCGGCGGCCCGTCCCAGTCTTCAAGAGAGCGCTTGCCTGCCCCTCCGCCGGATGACCGTGCTGACGGGCGGCAAGCCTTCAGGCAAAGCATGCAGCAGATGAAAGACGACACTATGTTTGCGCCCTCCCAGCCGGTTGCGGCGCTGGAGGAAGACAGCATCGACCTGATGCGCCTCTTCGCGGTGGTCCGCCGCCGCTGGCAAGTTCTGCTGCTGGGGCTGCTGGCAGGCCTGGTTCTGGGCATTGCCTATGCGGCCACGGCAACCCCGGTTTACACCTCTTCGGCGCATATCAGCATCGGCTCGCCGGATGCCGAAAGCGCGCGCGAGCTGTCCGGCGTCAGCGGCATCAGCCTGGATGAGGATCAGATCACCACAGAGATCCAGGTGCTGCGCTCGGAGCAGATCGCAGCACGGGTTGTGGATGCGCTGGAGCTGGCCGGCAATGAGGTTTTCCTCACCGCTCCCGCCAGCGGCCCCGGCCGGGTGCTGTCCGGAGTGAGGCGGGCTGCGGGGGCCGTGCTTTCGGCGGCTCTGAGCCTGCTGCGCGAAGACCTCCCGGTGCCGCCGCTGAGCGAGGAGGAGCGGGCCGGGCAGGCCCGGCAGGAGGCAGTCAGCCTGCTCCGGGAAACCATGCGTGTCAAACAGATCGAGCGCAGCCGGGTTCTGAGTGTCACCTATACATCCGTCTCGCCTGCGCTGTCGGCCAGGATCGCCAATGCCATTGCCAATGCCTATATCGAGGACCAGCTGGCGTCGAAATACGAGGCGACCCAGCGGGCCACCGGCTGGCTGAAGGAGCGCTCGGACCAGCTGCGGATCCAGTCCACCATGCTGGACAATGCGGTTGAGACCTTCCGCAGGAGCAACAATCTGGTTGGGGTTGGCGGCGACCTGGCGTCGGATACCCAGCTGGAGCTGCTGAACAAGCAGGTTGCGGACACCCAGTCCGAGCTGGTGGTGCTGGAGGCCCGCGCCAAACGCCTGAATGAAATCGTCAGCCAGAACGATACATCGGCATTTGTCAGCTCTACCGCCACCCAGTCGATCACCTCCAACCTGCGGACCCAGTATCTGGAAACCCTGCGCGACTATAACCGGCTGCAAAGCAGCCTGGGCGAAGATCATGAACAGACCCAGCGGCGCCAGCGCGAGCTGGTGCAGCTGCAGGGGCTGATGTTTGAAGAGATCAAGCGGTCCGAAATTGTCGCCCGCAATGATGTGCGCGAAACCAGGGAACGGCTGAGCAACCTGGAAGCCGCGCAGGCGCTGGCCGCGGACCGGCTGGGCGCCGACAACACAACCCTGGTCGAACTCAGGGAGCTGGAGCGGAATGCGGACACCGTCCGCAGCCTCTACACCAGCTTCCTGCAGCGCTATCAGCAATCGCTGCAGGAGCAGAGCTTCCCGGTCAGCGACGCCCGGATCCTGAACCCGGCGCGGGTGCCGGATTCTGCCAGCTCTCCCAAACTTGCGAGAACCGCAGCGCTCGCCGCCATCCTCGGCCTCATGCTGACGGCCGGCTGGATTGCTGTCCGGGAAATGCTGGACAACAAGCTGCGCACCGAAGAGCAGATCCGCAATGCGCTGGGGCTTGAATTCTTTGGCGGCCTCGAAAACCTGACGGCAGACAAGCAGCAGGAGCCCGGGCAGCTGGGCCGCCGGGAAGTGCGGTTCCCCGGGATCATGCGCTATGGCGCCGAAAAGCCCCTGTCCGGGTTCGCGGAAACATTGCGCATCGGCAAGATGAGCGTCACCCTGAAGGGCGGCGCCAGCCAGAGGGGCCAGGTGATCGGCGTTGTCTCCAGTTTTCCGGGCGAGGGAAAAACAACCACGGCGGCGAATTTTGCCGGGCTGCTTGCCGCCCAGGGCGCCAGGGTGATGCTGATTGACGGCGATATGCGCAATCCCGGCCTGACCCGCGCCCTGGCGGGGGAAATCGGCATGGGCCTGGTGGATATTCTGCTGGAAGGCGCCCATTGGCAGGATGTGCTGTGCCTGGAAAAGGAAACCGGCACCCATATCATTCCGAACCGGCGCGGCCGGGTGGTTCATACCAGCGAACTTTTGGGCGGCCCGGACATGCAGAAGCTCATCAGCGACTGCGCTGCGGCTTATGACTACGTTGTTTTTGACCTGCCGCCGCTTGGCCCGGTGATCGACACCCGCGCCATTCTGCACAATCTGGACGGCTTGTTCTTCATCGCCAAATGGGGCGCCACCAATGTGAACCATGCAGAAAACATCCTGCGCAGCGACCCGCGCCTGCGCAGCAAATGCTACGGTGCCTTTCTGAACATGTTCGACGCCCGGAAGGCCTCGGCCTATGGCAGCTATGAAGGGGCATCCTACGCCTACGGCAAATCCTATGGCCGCTACTACCAGGACCGTTAAGGCGGCGCTGTTCCTGCTGGCCTTGTTCTGCGCGGCCCTCCAGTGGATGGGGCTGCGCAGCCAGCTGTCCTATCAGGGCCATTACCGGATGGCGGAGGCTGCCGGCGCAGGCAGGCTCGACCCAGGAGATGCGGCCTGGCTGCAAAGCGCCCTGGAAAGACCTGTGCCGGCCGGCCGCTTTACGGGGCCGCAGCTTCTGCGCGCCTCCGCCTTGCTGCATCTGTACCACGTGGATCTCACCGCCGCCGGAAAAGGCATTCTGCCTTTTGAAGCGGCTCAGGACCCCGGCCTCATGGCCGCCCGGCTGGGGGCGGCGGAACAGCTGAAATCCGCCCTGTCCCGGACCCCGTCTGATGGCGATCTCTGGTTGCGTTTGGCTCTGCTCGCAAGAGCTGGCGGTGCCCAGGGCGGCCCGCCGCCCCGCTATCTGGACTACCTGGAACTGTCCCGGAAGACAGCCCCGCACGAGGGCTGGATCCTGAGCCGCAGACCTGTCCCGTCCCCCTGACAGAATTTCCTGAATACATAAAATTCTCATTCAATTAAAAACAGTTGACTCGCGCACAAGAAAGTTAATACACGATTAAGGCGAGGGCGGCTGATCTTCCGTATAGTTAAAAAATGTTCTAAAGTTTAGGTTTTTTGGGAAAACATATGTTTGATTTCAATTTCCCTGACCGGGATCTCCAGGATTCTGTTGCTTGTCCGGTTCAACCCACAACCAGTACGAGCGTTCTTTTCAATCTGGTAAAACGGGTGTTTGATGTTGTTGTAAGTGCCGTTGTCCTGCTGCCGCTGATGGTTCTCAGTGCGTCCGCCCTGCTGGTTCTGAACCGGTTCTGGAACCACGGCCCGCTGATCTATTCGCAGGAACGGATGGGGCGGAACTGCGTCCCCTTCACCGCGTATAAATTCCGCACAATGCGCCCGGCAGAGAAGATTGAACGCAGCGCGGACTGCCCCCTGGAAGAAGACAGGATCACGCCGCTTGGCCGGTTCCTGCGGCGGTCGCGCATTGATGAGCTTCCGCAGATTGTCAATGTTTTCAAAGGGGAGATGAGTTTGATCGGGCCGCGTCCCGATTACATCCCCCATGCCCGCAAGTTTCTGGCGGAAGTGCCGGGATATCAGGCGCGCCACGCTGTGCGCCCGGGTATCAGCGGCTGGGCCCAGGTTGAGCTGGGCTACATCGAAGGCACCGAGGCCACCCGCAAAAAGGTCGAAGCGGACCTGCATTACATCACAAATGCCAGCCTGGCCCTGGAAGCGCGCATTGTGTGGCGCACCCTCGCCGTCATGGCCCGCCGGGGCGGTGCCTGACGCAGCTGCGCCCCGGGCGGCGGCTCTCAGAAATCAGGAGAGCTGCCCGGCCGGCGCCTCCAGGTTGCGCACCCCGAACCAGGCGGATGGATCATCTTCAGATTGAATTTTAATGAACCGGTACCCGGTTTCGTGCCAGGGCCGAATAGCTCCTGTAAGGTTGTCTAATATAACATCCTGTCTATTTAGGCGGGCAACCAGTACCGCATGCCCTGTTCCATCCTCTGTCAGCACTGTTGCAATTTTGAGCCTGCTTGATGGCCACCCTTTGGCAAGCAATCGCTTCCGTTTCAAAAGCGCATAATCTTCGCAATCCCCCCGGGCCGGGTTCAAGCTCCATTCATCCGCCCGCCCGCCGGCGCTTCCATCCGCCTCGGGTGTCATTTGCCTGTTCACCTTAAGATTGATCTTCATAAGTTCCGCCAGCTGATCCTTGAAGGACCGCCTGGCAGCGCCGGTGCCGGTCTGGCGCTGGCATTGATCCGGGTAGGCCAGGCAGAAGCGGGCATGCGCCAAAGGCGGCAGAACCTGTCTCGTCACTTGGATAACAGCAGCGGCGGCGCCGTTCCTTTGCGGGGGCTGCGCCGCGTCGGCGGAAGGCACTGCGGTGCAGAGCAAGGCGGCCGCCAGAAAGGCCGCGGCCCTGCCTGCCCGGAGGCCCGGACCAGAAACCCCCGCGCCGCGCCGCTGCAGGCACAGCCCATTCCCGTACACCATCGTCTTGTTCCTCGCAGAAGAAATCTGATCGAGGACATGCGTAACCCGGCAACCGTGAGATGCCGGGGGGATGCTATGGCCAGAAAATGGCTCTTATTTTCAATTTGTTAAGGATTGCTATCAAAGTGTTAGCGCCTGCGGATCAATGGCCGGCCCATAGGCGGCTTATCCGGCGGCAGTGCAGGGGCGGGGGCCGCTTGGGGGCGCAACCAGCAGCCTGAGGACTGCCCGGAAACCACCGCCCCTTGCAGGGTAAGCCCCGGCACGCACCGGGGCCTTCTGCGGTCCTGACCCTAGGGTCCTGATCCTAGTCTAATGGGGCAGCCGCATCGAAGTGGGTTGCCGCCCAGGTCAGCACCTGGCCATCTGAAACCGCCTCTGGCGCCTCCAGGGCCGCGCGGCGCAGATAGGTCTTTGTCGGCCAGGCCTGGCCGTCGCCCTCTGTCACACTGTTGATGTTGGTCCGGACGAACAGGTCCTGCGGGTCTTGCTGCCAGATCCCCGTGGCAAAGAATGCGTCGAATTCCCCGAAATAGGCCGCCCCCTTGATGTTGGAGACCGTCAAATCCGTGTTCGCACCGCTGTAGTCTGAAAGATTGTATGTGGCTCCATTGCTCACCTGAAGGGATGGAAAACCCGCTGCGCCCCACGCGCTGGAGTATTTCACGGCGGGCAGCATCGCGGTATAGAACCAGCCCAGCTCCATGCTGCTGGTGCTGATAGACAGCTGGGCGCGCAGGTCCATCCTGCCGGGCGCAAAAGTCCGGACCAGGTCCATTTGCCCGGCGGTGGCGTCCTCGCTGTGAACCCAGGTGAACACTTCGGAAAGCACCAGGGATGCCCCCCACACGGGCGCCGGCATGGACAGCGCCGACAGGTCCACCGCGGCCCCATCCAGCAGGGCGGATGAGGACACAAGCGCCTCATTGCCATGGGTCTGGCCGCCGAACTCCGTTTGTGCGGTGATTGTGCCGGTGACCGCATATTCCCGCTCGCTGGAATAATCCAGGTAGCGCTCCGAGAACTGCCAGCTCGAATAGGCCCAGACGTTATAGTCCAGCGCCCCGTCACTGCCGGTGCCGCTGGTATGCGACGGCTCTGTTGCGCCGGTCACGCCGTCCGACCGCACCCGGTAGTAATAGCCGTTCGATCCTGCGAATTCCTGCCCGGCCTTCACCGTCACGCCGGAAGACCAGAGCGGGGCGTCCAGCCGGGTCAAGCTGTCCGGGGCGGCGGTGATCGCCACGCCCTCGATGTAGATGCGGTGGCTGGCGCTGCTGCTATCGCCCGAGACTTCGACCCGGACCGTGTAATCACCCTGGGGCAGGTTTGAGGCAACTTTGACGTACCTGCGCCGTTCAAGGTCGGTGGGAGTGATCGTATCAAAGCCCTTGTAGCCGCCTTGGTCCGGCAGCTCATTCACAAGGGCTGCCGAACCATCAATGGTGACTTTGGCAATGCCGGTATTGGTGCGCCCGGTGTAAATCACATAAAGGTCGCCCGCGCCGGTCACGGTCCATTCGACATAATTCCCGGCAACGGTGTCATGCTGGGATCTGCCGCCGCAATACATGTTGGAATAGCCCGACGCTGCACTGGTGAGCTGCGAACCAAACCCCGACCTGGCCGCCTCGCCAACCGGGTAAACATTGGCGGCCAGCATGTAGCGCAGCCCCCTGCAGGAGCTGCGGTTCACCCCATCTGCATCAAAGCGCCGCTCGCTCAGCCAGTGGCCGCCGAGGTCGCTGAAGACCCGGAAGCCGCGCCTGTCGCCGGCAATACCCACATGCGCGCCCTTGAAGAACTCCCTGGCAGGAAACAGCTGCGCAGGTGCGAAGGGCTGGCGGCGGCGGTGCTGCGGCGCCATTACCGAATGTCCGACACCCAGCATCAGTGCCGGCCTGCAGCAGCGGCGGCACAGTGCTGCGCGGCCGGGCGTCCCGGCCCCCGGCGGTGATTGGCGAAAGGATCGGTCTGAGCCATGAGGTGTCTCCCAACAGTGTTGCGTTCCGGAACAAGCCGTCCGGCGCCGGTTTGATAGCCGCAAAGAAAGAAGATTGGGAAAAGCAGGCGTGCGCTGAAGGCCCCTGCCGCGCAACACCCTGCCGCGCAACATCCTGGCGGGTGTCCGGCCGGCCTGGCCGCCGAAGGAGCGCCGCAAGCTGTCCCGCGGCTGGCGGGCTGCGCATCCGTCAAGCCATGGGATCAAACACCAGCCAGGCTTCTGGCGTTCTCATATTGACCAGCTACCGCATAGGTTTCACAGTTGAATTTATTTCGCCAATTATGCAACAAAGCGCCGCAAGCCCCCTGCATGAGGTCAAACATCTGGACCGGATGCTTAAGGCGTGCCAGGGCATTAAGCTCTGCAAACGCAGCTACCGGAGATGGCCAGTATTTCTCAAGGTCTCCAGCTGCGGCATAGATCCGTTTCTTACACGCATAAGCTGATGCGCTAAAAGTTTAAGGCAGTCAAAGAGCCTCAATATGAGTTCCAAGAGACCAGTATACACATCAATTGCATCCCCGCATTTCATGATCATCGGTGCGGCCAAGGCCGGGACAACCACGCTTTACGACGACCTGGCCGGGCATCCCCATACCCATCTGCCGGATTTCAAAGAGCCCGATATCTTGCACCAGTCAGATAATGCGGCAGAGGTTTCTGCACTTTACCGGCGCCATTTTGCCCGGGCTGAACCCGGCCGGATCTGCGGTGAAGCGTCGACGTATTACACCATGCTGCCGACCTTTCCTGGCGTGGCGGATATGGCCCGGAAGGTCTGCGGCCCTGAGCTGAAAATCATCTACATCATGCGCGATCCCATGGCGCGCCTCAAGAGCCACCTCGCCCATGACGTTGGGGCCGGGCGCCTGAAGCACCGCGATTTCGCGCGGGCGGTGCGTGAAGACCCGCGCTATCAGGCCTGGAGCGACTATCCCCGCCAGATCGCTCCCTGGCTCGGCGCCTTTGACCCGTCCTGCTTTCTGTTTCTGTCGTTCGAGGCCTTTATCCGGGATCGCAGCGCGGGCCTGAAGGCGGTCTGCACCCATCTCGGGATCGACCCCTCCCTGGCGCCCCAGCGCACAGATGTCAGCAACCAGCGGGGCAGCCAGCGGCAGCTGCGCTTGCCGCTTTTGGGCCGCGCAGTGCGGTCCGGCCTTTATCAGAACGGGCTGCGGCGCCTGCTGCCGCGCGGCGTTATAGAAGGCGGCAAGACGCTGCTGTCGGCCCGGCGGCCCGTTCCCGGCATCACCTTCACGGCGGCGGAAGCGGAAGCCATCTCTGCGCCTTTTGCGGATCAGCGCGCGGCGCTTGAGCAGCTCGGAATCCGGACCTTTCCGGGCGTGCAGGCCCCGCCGGGCGCCGCGGGCACTCCAGCCGCGGCAAATGGTGCTGCCTGATGCGCGCGCGCCTTTCCCGTCTTCTGCGCTCTGACTGGGGCGTTTACGGCACCCGCGGCATGGTGATTGCTTCGAATTTCCTGGCGCTTCTGGTCATCGCCGGCTTCATGGAGGCCGCGGAGTTCGGACGCTTTGCCTTTATGTGGGCGGCCGCGCAGACGCTGTCGGCCATCGCCTCTGCCGGCGCCCCCAACCTCCTGCTGCGCGAGCTTTCCGCCTATCAGGTGCCAGGCTATCAGGGGATCACGCGCGGGCCTGCGGTGCGGCTCATATTCCTCTGGCCCGCTGTTATCCTGGCGGGGATTGCAGGCGCCGTCCTTGCGGCGGATACGGCCGGTCTGCTGGAGCCTGTCATTGCAAGGGGCAGCGGCAGGGGCATACCCGCATTTGAGCTGGTGCTGCCGGTGGCCGCCGCCGCTTTTTTCATCTGTTTCATCAATGTGCTGGGGACGCTGCTGCGGGTCCTTGGACGCACCAGCCTGGCCATGCTGCTGCGCGATGCCGGCCCGCAGGCCCTGATGCTGGCCGCAACGGCGGGGCTGGCGTTCTTTGCCCCGCCAAAGGCCGTTCTGGTCTTTGAGGTCTTTCTGGGCCTGACCCTGTGCGCCGTGATCTGTACCGCTGTGCTGGGCGGCAGGCGCCTGGCGCCGCTTCTGGCCGGGCTGCCCAAAGGCGCCGGATGGCTGGGGCGCCGCCCGGCAGACGGCGGCGCGCCTCAGGCGGCGGGCGCAGCAAAGACATCCCCCTTGGGGTTCTGGGGCAGCACCATTACCGCAACTCTTTGGGCCCAAACCGATATTCTGCTGGCGGCGTTTTTTGTAAGCCCAAGCGTTCTGGGCCAGTATCAGATTATAAAACGCGTTGCGAACCTGTCGTCGGTGCCGCAGATCGTGGCAAATTGGGCGGCCGTTGTCCCGGTCGGCAAAGCCTTTGCCGCCAGCCGCACCGATGAGATTCAAACCCACTGCTTCCGGGCCCTGCGGCTGAGCCTGGGACCGCTTGTGCTGCTTCTGCTGGGCACCATTCTTCTGATGCCTGCCCTCATTGCGCTGTTTGACCTTTCGGCAACGCCTGCGACCTGGGCCATACTGGGGCTGTTGCTGGCCAGCTCTGCCATCAATGTGCTGGCGGGGCCCAATTTCACCGTGGCAGCGCAATGCCGCCTTGAGGGCGCCGCGCTGGCTGCGCGTTTGGCAGGGGTTGCTGCAACAGCGGGGCTGATCCTGATCCTGGGCGGGCTGGGGGCAGCTGCCATTGCTGCGGCGGTCCTTGCCGGCTCACTCGTTGCCAATGCCCTGATCTGGTACCGCATCCGGAAAACGATCCAGGTGGATACCTCCGTTTATTCAATGTTCCACATTAAGATGCAGAGATAAAATGAGAAACGCCCTCACTTCCGCCAGCCGCCCCAGGGGGCGCCTGGCCCGCACCGCAGTTGCCCTCTCTGCCAGGCTGAACTATGAGCGCGCTTTGCGCTGGCCGGGACAGGCCCCCTATATTGTCCTGACCGAATTCCCCCGCTCCGGCGGCAACTGGATGCGCGACATGCTGGGGGATGCATTGCAATTGCCGGTGCCGCGTTTCGGGCGCCTGCCGGTGACCTTCCCGTCGATTATTCACAATCACGACCACCGGGTTCTGACAGCCCATCCCAGCGTCTATGTGCTGCGCGACGGGCGCGATGTCTTCCTGTCCCATTTCGACAAGACCGTGACCGCCTTTCTGGCCGGAACGGCCCCGCTGCAAGCGCGGCTTCTGAAACTGCACCCGTCGCTGACACCGCTCAGCAGCGGGGCGGACCGCAGCCGGATCGACACCGTCCTGTTCTATCAGGAATGGAAAAAACGCCCGATGGGCAGCCGCGTCAACTGGGGCGATCACATCTCGCCCTGGCTGGCCGCCAGGCCAGCGAACACCGCCTTCCTGCGCTATGAGGACATGCGGGAAAACCCTGAGGGCACATTGGCAGCCGCCCTGAAGAAAATCACCGATGAACCGGTAGCGGATGCCGCCATTGCCTTTGCCGTGGCGCGCAACAGCTTCGAAGCGCAGACCGGCCGCAAACCCGGAGAGAAGGATGTGGCAAGCACCAAGCGCATGGGGCTGGCGGGGGCCTGGAAATCGCAGATGCCGCAACAGATCCAGGAGATGTTCAAAGCGGATTTCGGCCCGGCGCTGGCGGCGGCCGGCTACGAGCTGTAATCCGGCGGAGAAGCGCTTGATGATTGCGGTGTGTTTCATGTTTGCGGTGCCGATCGTGGCCCTGCCCTGGATTGCAGCGGGCCGCTACGGCCTGCTGCCCTGGGTGTCGCCGCTGCATTTCGTCGCGTATTTTGCGTTCTTTGGCGTGCTGATCAAAACCATCGTGCTGGCGGTTGCGCCCGAGGTCATGATCTTCAGCCATTTCATTGACGACCAGGACTCCATCCTGTGGGGCTATTTGTATCTCCTGCTGTTTACCGCCTTCCTGTGCCTTGGCTATATTGCGGGCATACGGGTAAAGACGGCGCCTGACCTGGCCGCTCTGTCCAGGATTGCGGTTGCGCGTATCCGCCATCCGCTCCTGCTGGCTGTTTTGGGCATCGGTGTGTTCCTGCTTGCCGCGCTCTCGCTTTTGTCAGCCCGCGGCATTGGCGGTTTGACAGCGCTGTTTTCCGCCGAAGCGATCCATTCTTTGAACAGCACGAAAGTTGTCACCACAGAGAGCGGCGTGGGGCAGAGTTTTGCAGCGCTCAAGGCATTCTTTATCACGCCGCCGCTGGCCATGCTGATCTGGATCGCGCGGCAATCCGTTTTTCCCCGTCCCGGCAATATGATCCTGATCCTGGTTTTGACGGGCACGGTGATCCTGTCGATCCTGGTGGAAGCAAAGCGGCTCGAGCTGCTGAACCTGCTGTTTTATTATCTCTGCATCTCTGTTCTCATGGGGCAGCGGATCAGCGGGCGGTTCCTGCTCAGGCTGTTTGCCGTGTTTTTTGCAATCATTGCCTTGTTCATGGTGATGACGACGCTGCGCGCCACCAAGGGCGGGCTCGACGAGCTGGAATTCGCCCTGCTTGAACCGCTGCTGCAAATCGCAGGCTCCACCTATTTCCTCGATATCAACGTCCCCATCATGATCGTGGACCGGCTTGGCCAGCTGCAGCTGTTCCTTGGCGAAAGCTATACCTATTGGCTCTTTGGCTGGATTCCCCGGGATCTCTGGCCGGGCAAACCGGCAGTGACTTTGGGGCCTTATGTAAAACAAGCGGTTATGGGCCTCCATGGCACCGTTGGCGGGGTGAACCCAACGGGGGCGGGGGAGGCGATGCTCAACTTTGGCTGGGCGGGCGTGTTTGCCGGATTTGGCCTGGGCTGGATGTACCGCCGCATTGAGGAGTATCTGCTGCGCCCTAAAGTGTTTGCCGTCTACGGCGGGATTTGGATGTATCCGTTGATTTTCTTTCCCTTCCTGGTAGCAACGCTGCAATCCTCTTTCAGTGCCACTTTGGTTACGACCGTGTTCAATATTATTCTGCTGAAGCTTATTCTGAAGCCTGTTTCCATCAGATGGCGCATTAAGCCGGCGCCTCAAACCCATGGCTGATTCCGCTTCGCATTCAGGGAGCGCCCCGCGATGAACTCCGCTTTTTTCTTTCTGGCCCGTGTTCCCGCAGCCCTTCGGCGGCGGCTGGGATCGGCCATTTCCACCTTTGTCCACCGCCGGACACTTGATCGTGTCGGCCCCGGGACGCGGTTCCACAGCGGCTGCCGGCTGTTTTTCCCCGGCACCGCGCATATTGGTGCGGGCTGTCATTTCGACAGCGATGTCAAAGCCGGGGCCGATGTTCCTGGCAGCCGCCTCGAGATCGGCAGCAATGTGCAGATCAACCGCATGTCCCGGCTGGATATCTCGGCGGACCTGACGATCGGGGACAATGTGCTGATCTCAGAAGAGGCGGTGATCTACACCCATTCCCACGGGCTCGATCCGCGCTCGTTTCCCAGCATGGCCGCAAAGCGGATTGGCAGGGACGTCTGGATCGGCCGCCGGGCCATTGTGATGGCCAGCTGCACCGAAATCGGCGAGGGGGCTGTGATCGGGGCGGGCGCCATTGTGACCCGCAATGTCGCCCCTTACGACATTGTCGCGGGCATTCCCGGCCGTGTTATCGGAAAACGGGATCCCAAAGAGCCCGCCCGGCCTGAGGCGCCATTGGAGGCAGCACAATGAAAGTCCTTCATGTGGCGCCAAGCTTTTACCCTGCAACCCGCTGGGGCGGGCCGATCTTTTCGACGAAAAGCCTATGCGACTGGGCGGCAGGCCAGCCGGATATGGCCGTGGATGTGCGCACCACCGATGCCGCCGGGCCAGAGCGCAGTGCCCGGCTTCTCCCGGCAGAGCAGTGCCCAAGGATGGAAGCGGGATACCCCGTCACCTATTACCGCCGTATTGCAGGCCACTCGATTTCCCCTCAGCTCCTGTTTGCCCTGCCGCGGGCGGTCTGGAGCGCTGATATCGTTCACCTGACGGCCACCTATTCCTTCCCGACACTGCCCACGCTTTTCTTCGCGCGCCTGTTGCGCCGCCCGGTGGTCTGGTCGCCGCGCGGGGCCATTCAAGCCAGCCATGAGTGGCGCGATGCCCCCCGGCAAGGCCCAAAGCGCGTCTTCGAACGCCTTGCGCGCTTCTTTGCCCCCGCCCGCACGGTGCTGCTGGTGACCGCCGAAAGCGAGGCCCGCGCCACTTTGGCGCGCATGCCGGGAATGGGGGCGGAGATTGTGCCCAACAGTGTTGAACTGCCGCAGGATGGCGCGCTGGCGCCGCGCAGCTGGCGGCCGGGCGGCCAGCTGCGCCTGCTGTTTCTGAGCCGCGTGCATGAAAAGAAAGGGATCGACCTGCTGATTGCCGCCATGGCGCGGCTGGGGCCGAATGTAACCCTCGATATCTTTGGCAGCGGTGAAGAAGATTATATCGCACAGCTCAAGGCCCAGGTTGCAGATTTGGGGCTCGCAGGGCGCGTGCAGTTCCGCGGCCATGCGGATGGCGCTGAAAAGGCAGAGGCGTTCCGGCAGGCGGATCTTTTCGTCCTGCCCAGCCACAGCGAGAATTTCGGAATTGCGGTGGCCGAGGCGCTTGCCCATGGGGTCCCGGCCCTCACCACCGATGCCACGCCTTGGACAATGCTGGAGGAAGAAGGCTGCGGGCGAAGCATTCAACTGTCTGTTGAGGCGCTGGCGGATTGTCTCAAGGGCTTTGAGAGCCAGGATCTGGAGGCGATGGGCCGGCAGGGGCGCAGATTCATTGGCAGCACCTTTGGCCCGGCGGCAGTCAATGGCGCGCTCCGGGAGATCTATGAAAGCCTGTTGCGGGGCGGGGCGCCGCGGGGTGGTGCGTAAAGATGGTTCACTCTGAAATTGATGTCGCCGCAAACCGGTCGAGCCGCAAGTGGAGCCGCAAGGAACAAATGGGCCGTGTTTTATGGGCGCTCGCCAGCCCGCTGTTCCGGCTGAGCCCGCGGCCGCTTTGGGCCTGGCGCCGCGTGCTCTTGCGGGCCTTTGGCGCGCAAGTCGGGCCGGATGTCCATGTCTATCCGACGGCGCGTATCACCATTCCCTGGAACCTGGACCTCGGCGCGGGCTGCGCGGTGGGGGATCATGCCATTCTTTATGCCCTGGGGCCGGTTACCCTGGGGCCCCGTGCAACGGTCTCGCAATATGCCCATGTCTGCGCAGGCAGCCATGACCTTGGCAAAAGCGACCGGCCGCTGACGAAACCGCCCGTCACCATCGGCGCAGATGCCTGGGTTGCGGCCTCTGCCTTCATCGGGCCTGGCGTGACCGTGGGGCAGGGGGCCGTGGTCGGGGCCTGCGCTGTGGCCGCCAAGGACGTGCCCCCGGGGCATGTTGTCGTTGGCAACCCGGCGCGCAGCGTCCGGCGCCTGACAGCATGACCGCGCAGATCCCTGCCCTCCCGCCGGTCCAGGCCAGGGCGCCTTGCACTTGAAATACGGCGGCCCGCGGCCTTCCGGAAACCTTTAGCAGAGCGATAGAACACCATGACACTGACTGTTGTGATTTTGACCCGGGATGAGGAACGCCATATCGCGCGCTGTATCAAGGCCGTGGCCTCTTTTGCCGGTCATGTCCTCGTGGTGGACAGCGGCTCCGCCGACCGCACGGTGGAGATCGCCCGAAGCCTGGGCGCGGAGGTGCGCATGAACCCCTGGGTCAATTATGCCACGCAGATGAACTGGGGCATCGAGCATGTGCCCGAAGGCACAAAATGGATCATGCGGCTGGACGCGGATGAGGTGGTCTCGCCTGAGCTGGCGAGGGAAATTTCCGGCCAGCTTGCCGGCCTGCCAGATGATGTGGACGGGGTATACATACCGCGGCGCATGACGTTTCTGGGCCAGCCGATCCGCTGGGGCGGGGTCTTCCCCGTGCGTATATTGAGAGTGTTCCGCGCCGGCCGGGGGCGCTGCGAGAACCGCTGGATGGATGAACATATCCTGGTTCCGGGGCGCACTGTGGAGTTTTCAGGCGAGCTGCTTGACGACAACCGCAACTCGCTGACCTGGTGGACCCAGAAACACAATGCCTATGCCAGCCGCGAGGTGGTGGATCTGCTGAATCTTGAGCATGGCTTCATGCCGCATGAGACCGTGGCCGATTTGCGCGGCGGCACGCAGGCCGGTGTGAAGAGATGGCTGAAGGAGCAGGTCTATGCACGCTTGCCCGGGGGGCTGCGGGCCTTGCTCTATTTTGTCTACCGCTACGTGCTGAGGCTGGGGTTTCTGGACCTGCGCGCAGGGGCGGCCTTTCACATCCTGCAAGGGTTCTGGTACCGCTATCTGGTCGATGCCAAACTGCATGAGGTGCGGCTTTACATGCGCCGCAACCAGGTAGATGCGGTGACAGCAATCCGTGACGTTCTTGGGATCGATGTCAAAAGCTGAAACTCAGGGCCAGCACCCATTCATTCCGCACCACTGGCGCCAAGGCGGCTGCATTTCAGCAGCGCGGCCGGCGTGGACATGCGCCTGCACCGCCAGAGGCACCCGTTAAAATTTTAACCATTTATTAATAAACGGTTCGCCTATTTGTGGGATTGATTGAAAGGATTTAGTGATGGCTGTGGTACCTGGAACCGATTTAAACGATACACTTGTTGGCACGCTGGGCAGAGATCTTCTATTTGGAGAGGACGGCGATGATATATTGCGGGGCCTTCTGGATCAGGATTTTTTGATTGGCGGTGAAGGCAGCGATTCATACTTCATCCGCGACAGCAATGCGGTTGTATTGGAATTCGCCGGAGAAGGCACCGACACCGTTTATACAACCGTTGACTATACTGTGCTGGGCTCATCAGAAATAGAGTTCCTGCGTGCCCAGGGCACTGCAGACCTCACCCTGTCTTTTGAGAATGGGCAGAATGACATTTCAATCACCGGCAACAGCGGCAACAACACGCTGATTGGCGGCCATGGGAATGATTTCCTGTTCGGCCGGGGCGGAGATGATGAAATGCGCGGCGGCGCAGGTGACGACCGCTACATCGTCACAGAAACCGGCGATACTGTTTTTGAGAACGCAGGTGAAGGATTTGACACCGTTATCGCCCGGGCGGATTTCACACTGGGCGCAGGCCAGGAAATCGAAGTGCTGCGCGGATTTTCAACAACCGGGCTGTCGCTTGGAGGCAATGAACTCGGCAACAAGATTGTCGGGAGCATCGGGAATGACATGATCCTTGGCAACGCGGGCAAGGACGAACTCCGCGGCGGCGCAGGCCAGGACATTCTGAATGGCGGCGCGGGCGATGACTTCCTGCATGGGGGGGATGGCGCAGACAGTTTCATTTTCACCACGGGCTTTGGCAGCGACCGGATCGCAGATTTCGACTTTGCTCTTGGTGAGCAGATTATCTTTGCTCAGGTGGCAGGCCTCACCGATGCCAGCCAGCTGACGCTCACGGCGGTTGCGGCCGGCAGAAACACATTGATTGAGTTTGACGGCAGCTCTGTGATCGTCGTTGGGGCCAGTGCAACAGAGACTTTGGACAGCATCCTGGTCATTTAGGCCCAGGATCCGTTGATTCTGAGCCCGGCATCCTCTCTGTGCTGCATGTGTCCGATGCGGCCTGGCTGCTGCCTGTCCCGCGGCTGCTGCCAGGCCGGGCTGGGTTCAGAGCGCTGATTTGGCCCCTTTGAAAGGGGCCGCCCCAGCCGCTGCCCTCATCTTGCCGCCCGCAAGCCCAATGGGCTGGCGCAAACGCAGGCGCCTGCCCGGTTTCTGCCGCGGCGGTCTCAAAGAAACTGCTGGATCTTGGACAGATTCTTCAATGCCAGAGTGCCCATCCCCCCCACTTTATTGCTGCGGATAGCACGGTAGTCTTCCCTGCTTTTTTGAAAGACCTTTTTCAACGATGCATTGCTTGCGCCGCCCATCCGCATTTTGACAAAGACCTCCGGAACATAAGCGAGCTTGATCCGGCCTGTAACCAGGTAGCGCAGCATGGCGTCATAATCCGCGGCGATATTGTAGGACGTGTCATAAAGCCCCCACCGGTCAAAAACCCGGCGGCGCAGATACAGGGCCGGGTGCGGGGGCATCCAGCCGCGGCTGAGCTTTCCTGGCGTGTACGCGCCTGAGCGCCATTTGCGGATCACCCGCGCGGTGTCCCCCGCGGCAACGTAATCGAGATCGCCGTAAACGCCGTCCACTTCGGGATCCTGCATGGCGGCGGCGACACGTGCCAGGACAGTGTTGTCAGCAAAGAGGTCATCAGAGTGCATCAGCCCCACGATATCCCCGGTGGTGCGGCTGATCCCCTTGTTGATTCCGTCATAGATACCGCCGTCCCGCCCGCTTTGCAGCGCCACATCCGGCCCCGCCGCACGGGAAATCAGGCCCAAAGTGCCATCTGTGGAGCCGCCGTCCTGAATAACATGTTCAACATTGGAATAGGTTTGCGCCGCAACACTGCCGATTGCCTCGGAAATAGTCGCTTCACGATTGAAAACTGCCGTGACAATTGAAATTTTCAGCACGTCCAATCCTTCGCTCATAAATGCAATTGGCATTTGAGGTGACCGTGTTGTGCAGGAAAGTCAATGAAACACGCTTAGGGCCAGGATCCATTCATTCTGCGGACGCGCGAACCGCTGCAAAGCAGCGGCTTTGACCGCTTGGAATTGACACCGCCAGTCCCGGCGCGCTCAAAAACCTGCTTTCCTGCCGTTCGCGCGCCAGCAGTGCAGGGTGAATGGGGCCTGAGCCTAATCAGCTGGACAGCTGCCGGATTATTGAAAGGGTGGGCCTCGATCCGCGTGCCGGCGGCCATCGCAATACCCCTCCTTCGGCAGCGGCGGCTATTGCCTGTCCAAGGATACCAATCAGTTCCTGGCCAATTGCAGTCATGTGCCGCGAAAATATGATTCGCGCCAATGGTGGCGCCAGCCGCACCGGCAAGGGTAAGGGCAAGGGCAAGGGCAAGGGCAAGGGCATGCCGTGGTGCATTGCACGCAAGGCGCAAGATGCGCACGGAATCTTTTACAACCCTTGAAAACTGAAAGGCGAAAAAGATACCCCCCCCTTGGCCGCCAGCAAGGCCAAGGGGGGCGTGCGCCCTGGGGCGTGTCGTTAAAGTACCGTAATCGCACGGGATTTAATGACTCCTGGCCTCAATCGGATATGCGCAACACCTCCCGGGAGACATGGAGAGGGCAGGAATATTCCCTCTTGAAAGTTAACCCTTAAGGTGTAACACCTTCCCCGAGTTGTTAACTTTTTATTAAACTTTTGGACGGGGCACTCTCATGGCAGCCTTTACTGGTACTATCGGTAATGATTCTCTTCGCGGATCGAATTTCAATGATTTTCTCGAGGGGCTTGATGGCAACGACACGCTCAACGGCGGGGCGGGTCAGGATATCATGGAAGGCGGCCTCGGCGACGACATCTACAGAGTTGATGACAGCGGCGACACCATCGTCGAAAACGCCGGCGAAGGGTACGACCGTGTTTACACCAAAGTGGATCTCACGCTCGATGCCTCGGTTATCGTTGAAGAAATCCGCCTCACCGGGTCTCAGGATGCAGATATTGTATTCGAAGCCGAGCACAATATCTCCCTGATCGGCAACAGCGGCAATAATCTTCTGCACGCAGGCCGCAAGGACGACTTCCTGAGAGGCTACGCCGGCAATGACGATCTCGCAGCCGGCAATGGTCAGGACACGCTTATCGGCGATGAAGGCAACGATACCCTGAGAGGGGGATTGGGCGATGACCTCATGATCGGCGGTGAAGGCGACGACTATTATATCGTGCGCGAAACCACCGATAGCGTTGTCGAGCAAGCCGGCGGAGGATACGACACTGTATTGTCGAGGGTGGATTTTACGCTCGGGCAAATTCAGGAGATCGAAGTCCTGCGTGCGGGCACAGGCAACGGCGTTACCCTGACCGGGAATGACTTCGGCAACTCCGTTCTCGGCAGCTCCGGCAATGATGTTGTGCGCGGCAGCGGCGGCGCGGATACCGTCCGCGGCAACGGCGGCAACGATACAGTCGATGGCGGCACCGGAAACGATCACCTGGCTGGCGGTGCCGGCAGTGACGTGTTTGAATTTTATGCAGGCTCCGGCGATGACCGGCTGCTCGATTACGACACCGCCTCCGATAGCATTCTGTTCATTGGGTTCACAGAAGAGGATGTGGAGGTGAGCTCCACCGCCAGCGGACGAAATGCCCTGATCGAGTACGGCGATGAAAGCATCACCCTGATTGGTGTGGATACGGCTTCACTGTCTGCGCTTGAGGATTCTTTTTCCTTTTCCCTCTAGCCGACCGGCGTTCTGATCCAAACGGCTGCTGTCTGGGGCCGTTGGGGCATCAAAGCTCTCCTCTTCCCGCCTGCGCCCGGCGCCATGCATGCGCCGGGCGCAGCGCCGCGCGGGCGGCGCCCGGCCCAAGGCTTTGCAGCGCATCTGCGATGCGGCGCACAGGCGCCCTGTTCCGCAGCCTACCCCTTGGCACCCTGGCCGCGGGCATAGATGTCCTCGTAGCGGATGATGTCATCCTCGCCCAGGTAGCTGCCGGTCTGCACTTCGATCAGCACCATCGGCACCTTGCCCGGGTTCTCCATCCGGTGCACCGCGCCCAGCGGGATGTAGACCGACTGGTTTTCCGTCACCAGCCGGACCTCCTCATCCACCGTCACCCGGGCGGTGCCCTCGACCACAATCCAATGCTCGGAGCGGTGGTGATGGCTCTGCAGGCTCAGCGCAGCGCCGGGATGCACATGGATGCGCTTGACCTGGAACCGGTCCCCCACCGCCAGGCTCTCGAACCAGCCCCAGGGGCGGTGGTCCTTGGGGAAGCAGGCGGCCTGGCGGGCGCCTTTTTCCTTCAGCGCCGAGACCGCCAGTTTCACATCCTGGGCCCGGTCCGCCGCGGCCACCAGCACCGCATCGGGCATCGCCACCGCAATGATGTTCTCCAGCCCGATGCCGACCAGCTCCAGCCCCTCGCTTTCAGACCGCAGCAGGCTGTCCGCGCAATCAATCGCGGTGGCCGCCCCGGCGGTCACAACCCCATTGCTGTCCGCGGGGCTTTCGCGCCGGACCGCGTCCCAGCCGCCCAGATCCGACCAGCCCGCGGCAAAAGGCACAACCGCCAGGTTGTCCGCCTTTTCCATCACCGCATAGTCGATCGAGATATCCCCAGCCTCTGCCCAGGCGCCCGGATCCAGCCGCAGGAAGCCCAGATCCGGCCGGCCCCGGTCCACCGCGGCCTGCACCGGCGCGATCAGCGCCGGCGCATGGGCGCGGAACGCCGCCAGGATGGCCTTCACCGAGAACAGGAAGATGCCCGCATTCCACAGGTGCCGGCCCGAGGCCAGCATCGCTTCGGCGGTCCTGGCATCGGGTTTTTCGACAAAGCGCTTGAGCCCGAGCGGGCGCGGGGAGACATCGCCGGGCGCCGCGGTCAGCTCCAGGTAGCCATAGCCGGTCTCCGCCCGGTCCGGGGTGATGCCGAAGGTGACCAGCTGCCCGTCCCGGGCCGCCGCCGCGCCTGCGGCAACCGCCGCGCGGAAGGCCTCTGCGTCGGGCACCACGTGATCCGAGGGCGCCACCAGCATCAGCCCGTCCGGGTCGCTCTTCTCCAGCCACAGCGCCGCGGCCAGCACCGCGGGCGCGGTATTGCGCCCCTCCGGCTCGATCAGGATGGCGCCGGGATCAATGCCGGCGGCAGCCAGCTGCTCGGTCACGATGAAGCGGAAATCCGAATTGGTCAGCACCAGGGGCGGCGCGAACCCCTCCCCCGACAGCCGCCGGGCCGAGGCCTGAAACAGCGTTTCCGCGCCGGTCAGCGGCACAAATTGCTTGGGGTAGCTCTTGCGCGACAGCGGCCACAGCCGGGTGCCCGAACCGCCGCAAAGAAGAATCGGGGTAATCATCATAACCAGCCCTTGCCTTTACTTGGCGCGCAGATTGTCCAGTCCCTGGGACAGGAACCAGTCATAGGTGCCGCGCACCCCGTCCTGCAGGCTGATCGAGGCCGTCCAGCCCAGCCGCGCCAGCCGCGACACATCCATCAGCTTGCGCGGGGTGCCGTCGGGCTTGGACGGGTCGGTCAGGATCTGCCCTTCGAACCCGGTCACCTCTGCCACCAGCTGCGCCAGCTCCAGGATCGGGATATCCGTCCCGCAGCCCACGTTGATATGGCTGAGCATCGGTTCGGTCTCGCGCCCGTAGGCTTCCGCCTCCAGGCCCATCACAAACAGCGAGGCCGCCGCCATGTCATCCACATGCAGGAACTCGCGCCGGGGCGTGCCCGAGCCCCAGATGGTGACGCTGTCCAGCCCATCGCGCGCCGCCTCGTGGAAGCGGCGGATCAGCGCGGGCAGCACATGGCTGTTCTCGGGGTGGAAATTGTCGCCCGGCCCGTAAAGATTGGTCGGCATCACCGAGCGGTAGTCCACGCCATACTGGCGGTTGTAGCTTTCGCACAGCTTGATGCCCGCGATCTTGGCAATGGCATAGGGTTCGTTGGTGGGTTCCAGCACGCCGGTCAAGAGCGCATCCTCGGCCATCGGCTGGGCGGCCAGCTTGGGGTAGATGCAGGAGGAGCCGAGCTGCAAGAGCTTGTGCACGCCCGCCTGATAGGCTGCGTGGATCACATTGCACTCGATCATCAGGTTTTCATAGATGAACTGGGCCGGGTAGCTGTTGTTGGCAACGATGCCGCCCACCTTGGCCGCCGCCAGAATGACCTGGTCGGGGCGTTCCGCCTGCATGAAGGCCCGCACCGCCGCCTGATCGGTCAGGTCCAGCTCTGCGGAAGTGCGGGTGATCAGCGTCAGCGCTTCGCCTGCGGCCTGGCGCGCCTGCAGCTGGCGCAGGATGGCGCCGCCCACCATGCCGCGGTGGCCGGCCACATAGATCCGGGGTCCGGTGCCTGCCATCGCCTCAGCCTTCCACGCTGACCGGCAGATCCATGCCGTGTTCTTTCAAGAGCGCATGGCGGCGGGCGGTCTTCAGGTCTTCGGCCACCATCTCGGCGC
>NZ_JBSWYB010000048.1:0-25357 GCF_056160905.1 Leisingera sp. ABD4_442
GCTCCCAAGAGGTCGAGACATAGCCGTCCGGCGTCGCCATCTCCAGATCCGTCGCCAAGAGGTAATTGCAGCAATGCGTCTCCTCCCAGGCCCCGGCAACAAAATGCTTGGCGTGGAAGCGCTTGCCCATCAGGCGGCCCTGCATGTCAACAAGGCAAACCAGAACCGTATCAACGGTGCCATCCGAAACCTGGCCTTTAAGTGTGTCGAAGGAGAGCATGAGCGGCCCTTTGTCTGTTGCGCGCAAAACTTTTGCACAAAAATTTTGGCAAATTCCTAGGGTAAGGAATTTGGCCCGCTGCGGCGCAGGCCAAATTCCGTTTTCAACCGGTGCGTCAGCCGTAGCGGTAGGGGCGGCCGGCTTTCTGCATGTCAGCGTTATACTTCTTGAAGATCTCCACAACCTTCGCCTTGGTTTCGGACTCGGCTGCGATCTCGTCCCAGAACTTCACCGCCGCGTCTTCGACCTGCTGCCATTCGTTGTCCGGAATGGTGGTCAGCTTCATCTTGTCGCCGTTCACACGCAAGGACGCTTCGCCGCCCCAGTACCACCACTGGCGGTAGTAATGCGACTGGTCGCAGCAGACGCGGAACAGGGTCTGCAGGTCTTCCGGCAGCTCGTTCCAGCGGCCCTGGTTGGCAAAGAAGGATCCCGCCCAAGCGCCGGAGATGTTGTTGGTCAGGAAGTAGTCGGTGACATCCGCCCAGCCGACGGTGTAGTCTTCGGTGATGCCGGACCAGGCGATCCCGTCCAGCTCGCCGGTCTGCACTGCGACCTCGATGTCTTCCCAGGGCAGGGTGACCGGCACCACGCCGAACTGCGCCAGGAAGCGGCCCGCGGTGGGGAAGGTGAAGACGCGCTTGCCCTTCAGGTCCGCCAGCGAGTTGATCGGGTCCTTGGTGGCAAAATGGCAAGGGTCCCAGGCGCCGGCCGAGATGTGCTTGACGCCGACCTTGGAGTATTCTGCGTCCCAGATCTCATTCAGGCCGTACTGGTTGAACAGCACCGGCACGTCCAGCGAGTAGCGGGAGGCAAAGGGGAAGTAGCCGCCGAATACGGTGACCTCGGTCGGGGAGGCCATCGAGTCGTCATCGGATTGCACCGCATCGATGGTGCCGCGCTGCATGGCGCGGAACAGCTCGCCGGTGGGGACCAGCTGGTCTGCATAGAAGAGTTCGATCTGCATCCGGTCGCCGGCGATCTTGTTGAACATGTCGATGGCGGGTTTCACCACGTGTTCAGCCAGGGCCGCGCCGGCATAGGTCTGCATCCGCCATTTGATGGTGGATTGTGCCAGCGCCGGGGTGGCCAGAGGTGCCGCCATGGCGCCAACGCCGGCGGTCTGCAGAAACTTACGTCTTGTCGTCATAATTTCACTCCTTGTTGAAACATCCGGCCCCTTGGCAGGACTCTTGCTTGGTTATTTTCCGTAGACATATTCCGGCAGCCACAGGGCGATCTGCGGGAAGATCATGATCAGGGCGAGCGCCAGCACCATCACCGCGGCAAAGGGAATGATCGAGATATAGATGTCTTTCAGCCCAATCTCCGGTGGCGCCATCGCGCGCATCAGGAACAGGTTGTAGCCGAAGGGCGGCGTCATATAGGCGATCTGGGTGGTGATGGTGTAAAGCACGCCATACCAGATCAGGTCAAAGCCAAGCGCCCCCACCAGCGGCACGTAAAGCGGTGCCACGATCACCAGCATTGCGGTGTCGTCCAGAAAGGTGCCCATCACGATGAAGCTCAGCTGCATCAGGATCAGGATCATCCAAGGGCTGAGGCCCAGGCGGGTGGTGAACAGGTCCTCGATGGCTTTGACCGCGCCGAGACCGTCAAAGATGGCGCCAAAGGCGAGGGCGGCCAGGATGATCCACATGAACATGCAGGAGATGCCCAGGGTCGAGCGCACCGAGGTCTCAAACACTTCCTTGTTCATCCGCCCCTTCAGCACCGCGGCGATGAAGGCAGTCATGGCGCCGATGGCCGAGCTTTCCACCAGCGAAGTCCAGCCGTTCACGAAGGGCACCATCATCGCGGCAAAGATCGCCAAAGGCAGCACGCCGGAAAACAGCAGGCGGTACTTCTCCTTCATGAAGATATCCCTGTAGAACAGGGGGTTGCTGCGGGTCACGAAGGACAGCACACCTGCGGCGAGGGCCAGGCCAAGCGCGGGCTTGGTTTCCAGCAGGCCGGTCAGGATCAACAGCGGCACCAGCACCAGTGCGCCCAGCACGATGTAGTTCAGGCGCAGCGGGTGGTCGGTGACGCGCTCGTATTCGGCCAGGTCCTCCGGCTCCATCGCCGGGCCAAGATGCGGCTGCATGCGGGCGCGCAGATAGATGTAGATGATGAACATGGTGGCCATCAGCAGCCCCGGCACCACGCCGGCCAGCCAAAGCTGCCCCACCGGCTGGCGCGCGATCATCGCATAAAGCACCAGCACCACCGAAGGCGGTACCAGGATGCCCAGTGATGAGCCTGCCTGAATGGTGCCGGTCACCAGAATTTTGTCATAGCCGCGGCGCAGGAGTTCCGGCAGCGCAATGGTGGCGCCAATGGCCATACCTGCGACCGACAGACCGTTCATGGCTGAGATCAGAACCATCAGGCCGATAGTTCCGATGGCAAGCCCGCCCTTTACCGGCCCCATCCACACGTGGAACATCCGGTAAAGATCATCGGCAATCTTGGACTCCGACAGCACATAGCCCATGAAGATGAACATCGGCAGGGTCAGCAGCGGATACCATTTCATCAGCTTCATGGCGGCAGAGAAAGGGATCTCCACCCCGCCGGTGCCCCACAAAAGCATGCCCGCAACAGCGCCGACAAAGCCGATGGCGCCGAACACCCGCTGGCCGGTCATCAGCATGAGCATCATGCCGGCAAACATCACGATGGCGATCCATTCGTAGGACATCAGATTTCAACTCCGCGCAGGCGTCCGATATCCCGGAACAATTCGGCAAGGCATTGCAGCAGCATCAGGAAGACGCCGAAGCAGAGGATGGTTTTGACGGGCCACAGGAACGGCCGCCAGGCGGTGGAGCTGCGCTCCAGATAGCCGAGTTTCTCACCCGCGGCAGCGGGGCCTTCCGTCACCAGCGTCTTCAGCAGGTCCCAGAAGAACTGCACCGGCTCCAGCCCGAAATAGCCCAGGGAATAAGCCGTAGAACTCAGCGCCCCGTACATCAGGATCACCAGGTAGGTGATCAGGAACAGCACGGTGAAGGCATCCACCAGCGCCTTGGTCTTTGTCGACCAGGCACCATAGAACAGGTCCATCCGCACGTTCGACCCCATCTGGATCGAATAGGGGCCGCCCAGCACATAATAGGCGACCATTACAAACTGTGCGGTCTCAAGCGTCCAAAGCGACGGGTTGAAGAAGGTCTTGGAGACTGACGACCACAGCAGGACCCCGATGAGGGCAAAAATCAGATACATGGCAAAGCGGCCGATGAAGCGGTTCATCGCGTCGATGCCGCGGACATAGGCCCGGATTATATTAGGCATCTGGCCCTCCCTCCGCCGTCAGCGCAGCCAGGGCCGGGCGCAGCAATATCAGCATTTCTTCTGCCATGGCCTCTTCTTCTTCCGGTGAGGTCACCAGATCGTTGCGGATTTCGATCATTACATTGGCCAGCCCATGTGCCAGCCCATGGATCTTTAGCGAATGGGTCACCCCGTCGGCCGGGCCATAAGGTTCGTTCCGCTCGACCCGGCGGTGGGGCAGGGCGCCGGCTCTTGCCAGCATCGCGTCGGCCAGGCGGGTGTCGTTGTCATGCAGAATGCCGATTTCAACATCCCGCTCTTTGCCGAAATATACCGGGGTAAAGCTGTGCATTGTGACCAGAATGGACTGCAGCCCGGCAGTTCTGCGGGCTTTGATCACCTCAGAAACAGTCTTGCAGAACGGCGCATAAACTGTCGCTACACGTTCTTGCCGGTCCGCGGTGCTCAGCCCGAAGTTGCCCGGCACCGCAACCAGCTCGGATTTCTCCGGCATGGCACTGGCAGCTTCTGGCGGGCGGTTGCAGTCGTAAACCAGCCGCGACACTGTGCTGGCCACCAGCGTGGCATCCAGGGCCTTGGACAAGTGCAGGGCAACGGCCCGCGCGCCCGGGTCCCAGGCGGCATGACTCAGCCGGTCCGCCTCGGCCAGGCCCAGTCCGTTGTAGCGTGCTGGGATGTTGCTGGATGCGTGCTCGCACAGCAGCAGGACCGGGCTGGTGCCGTTGCGGTTCACCACCTCCACTGCGTCCCCCGGAGTGTGAGAATCACCCTCGTGCATATGTCGCCTCCCTGCGAGTTGGAAAAATGTTTCCATGAAGAGATATTTGTGTCAATATATTTTCATGACCGGTTCTGGACAGGAATTCTGGAACTTTCTTTTCAGGCCGGTTCCGAGGTAGAAAGTGCTTGTTGAAAACAGGAATGCGCCGTTGTCGAAACCGCCCGCTACCGTTCGCGAATTAATCCGCGAGAATTACTCTACGCTCACCCAATCCGAGCGGAAGTTCGCAAATTTGCTGCTGGAAAACTATCCAGCGGCGGGTCTGGCCTCGATCACCATCGTCGCCGGAAATGCCGAGGTGTCCACGCCGACGGTGGCGCGGATGGTGCAGAAGCTGGGATTCAAGGGCTATCCGCAATTTCATCAGGCGTTGCTGAAAGAGCTAGAGGCTAAGGTCTCCGGTCCGACCAAGAGGCGCGACAACTGGGCGTCTGAGGCACCGGAAGGCCACCTGCTGAACAGATTTGCACAGGCTGTTACTGACAACCTGCAGCAGACGTTTTCCAACATCGACTCGGCCCAATTCGACGCTGCCGTGCATCAGCTCGCCAATACTGAAGGGCGGCTTTATGTAGTGGGGGGACGCATCACCCGGGCGCTGGCGGACTATGCCTTTACGCATTTCCAGGCGATCCGGCAGCGGGTCACGCATATGACCTCCTCCTCCGCCACCTGGCCGCATTACGTGCTGGACATGGTCGAAGGCGACACCCTGCTGATGTTCGACGTGCGCCGCTATGAAACCAACCTGCAGCGGCTGGCAGAGCTGGCCTCTGAACGCGGGGTGAAGATCGTCCTAATCACCGACCAATGGGCTAGCCCGATCGCCTCGGTCGCCGAACACACCTTCAACTGCTGGGTTGAAATTCCCTCGGCCTGGGATTCCAACATTTCCACCATGATGCTGCTGGAGGCGATGATCGCCGCCACCCAGGAGGAAAGCTGGGACAAGACCAAGGACCGCTATGACCGCCTGGATGAGCTGTTCGACATGACGCGGCTGTTTCGCAAGTTCTCTTGATCCGCCGCATGGACATTGCCTTCCGGTTGCGCCTTACTGGCAGGCAAGCCGGTTTCATTCAGGCAGGAGTATTCACATGCGATTTTCTGGTTTTCTGACCGCCGCCGCATTGGCTGCGCTGGTTTCGGTGCCCGCTGCGGCAAACCCGCTCAGCCGTATTCTGGCCAAGTCCGGGCTGACCCCGCAGGACACCAACATCATGCGCCAGGCAGAACAATCTCTGCTGGCAGAGGCGCAAGGCGGGACGGGCAAGCGGGCTAAGTGGACCAACCCGGTCAGCGGCGCTCATGGCGAGGTGCGTGTTGCCGGCCAAGAAGGCGAATGCCTGCTGTTGCAGCATGAGGCTTTCCTGAAAGACAGCCAGAACCCCAAGCAGGTCCGGCGCAAGTTCTGCCTGTCCGGTGATCAATGGCTGCTGTCCCAGTAGTCCGGAATGCAGGCGTAGAAATTCCAATCATTCCAAGGAAGAAGAAATGACCGAAATCACCCGCAGCCACACAGGCCAGCGCATGAGCCAGATCGTCACCCACGGCGATACCATTTATCTGGCGGGCCAGGTCGGCACCGCCGGCGCCAGCGTCGCGCAGCAGACCCAGGATTGCCTGGACAAGATTGACGCCCTGCTGGCAGAAGCCGGCAGCGACAATACACGTATCCTGCAGACCGTGATCTGGCTGGCCGACATGAAGGATTTTGCTGAAATGAATGCAGTTTGGGATGCCTGGGTGCCCGAAGGCCATGCGCCGGCGCGGGCCTGTGGCGAGGCCAAGCTGGCACGTGAAGACCTGCTGGTTGAATTCATCGTGACCGCTGCCAAGGCCTGATCCTGCCCGCAGCAGCAACGCGGCGGGCTATAAGCCCGCCTTCCTTTCGGCGGGAGTGTCCTCCGCGATCCAATTCAGGAACTCCGCGGCGCCATCCTGGCCCGCGGCCCGCGGGGTGACAGAGCAGAAATATCCCCGCCCGGAATTGTGCCGGTGCGGGCTGGCCAGGGCCAGCGTTCCCGTTTTGATCATCTGACCGGTCAAATGCTGCCAGCCGATCCCGATCCCGTTGCCATTTTGGATCGCGTGCAGATAAACCATGTAGCTGTTGAACCGTTCAAACGGCTGCGGCTTCGGCGCCGCAACCCCGCTGCCGCTGAAGAAACGCTGCCAATCGTCCGCATGGGCCGCGCTGGACATATGCAGCAGGGTTTCTTGCGCCAGCGCCTCTGGTGCCAGCAACTCCCGCCCGCCCAGATAGCCCGGGGCGCAGACTGCCAGCATTTCCTCTCCTACGATGCGTTTGGCGGCCATGCCGGACGGGCCCTCGCTGCCAAAGGTGATCACAATGTCGCATTGGTCCGGGTCGAAATCCGGATTCTGGTCACGGGTCGCCACCTGCAGCCGGATGCCGGGGTGCAGGCTTTGGAACTCACCTAATCGCGGCAGCAGGTAGTAGCTGGTGAAACCGATGGCCGCATTGACCACCAGCGCGTCTGCCTGCCGCATCGTGCGCACCTCCTGCAGGCCTGCTTGCACGGCGTCGAAGCCGCCAGTAACGGCCTTCAGCAGCACCTCGCCTTCCGGTGTCAGCGTCAGCCTCGGTTTGCTCCGCAAAAACAGGGCCACCCCCAGATCTGCCTCCAGCGCAGCCACCTGGCGGCTGACGGCGGGCTGCTGCACGTTCAGTTCCCGCGCGGCGCGCGAGAAGCCGAGATGGCGCGCTGCGGCCTCAAACGCGGCGATCTGATGGAAAGGGATAGTGTCACGTGGCACGGATCATTCCTTTAGTGAATGAGGATCATTCACCTTTTCCTTCTTTTTCTGCTCCGGCAACCCCCTAGAGTGAATGTTGCAATCGGCAGGGTGGAGCATGGTTTGGCAATGAAAGGTGTCTCCAGAGACAGGCAATGGGCAAAGGCCGTTCTGCGGGGCCGCCTCTGATGCTGGCGCCTAGCTCCAAGCTGATTTTGCAGGGCGGGCGCATTTCCGTGGCCGCGGCGGAGGCGGAACGGGTGATTGCCGGGATCTTGGCCCGGCTGGGCTACAGCCCGGATGTTTCAGCGCAAGTGGCGCAGCATCTGACGGACACCAGCCTCTGCGGCATTGAAAGCCATGGCATCATGCGGGTGCTGGAATACGCCCGCCAGACGCGCGGCGGCCACCTGGATCCGAAAGGCAAAGCGCGGGTATTCCGTGACGTCAATGGTGTGACCCGGATTGACGGCGGCGGCAGCATCGGAATTCCGGCCATGCAGCTGGCCTATGAAACCGGCATGGCAGAGGCGCGCGACAGGGGTATTTCAGCCCTGTCTATCCGGCACGCTGGGCACACGGGCCGCCACGGTGCCTTTGCAGATATGGCAGCGGAGCAGGGGTTTCTGACTATCTGCATGGGTGGTGGCAATCGCCAGTCCTGGCGCCAGGTCGCACCCTTTGGCGGCGCCAAGGCCAAGCTGCCAACCAATCCATGGTGCGCAGGCATCCCAGGCGGCGCAAAAGGCCCCGTCGTGCTCGACTTTGCCACTTCCAAGATTGCTGGCGGGTGGATCTATGCCGCCCGGTCCGCCGGTGCCTTGCTTCCAGGGGGATGCGTGATCGACCGGACCGGCAAACCAACGCGCGATCCGGAAGACTACTTCGCGGGCGGAGCCATTCTGCCCGCCGGTGCGCAAAAGGGATATGCACTGGCGCTGGTGGCGGAGCTCATCGGAGAGGCCATGCTCGGCCCTTCCACCACTGAGTGCAACTGGCTGCTGATCACCTTGGATGCCACCCGTTTCCGCGAGGCGCCGGCCATGCAAGCCGCGGCGGAGGAGGTGCTGGCCGACCTGCGCAGCTGCCCGCCCGCACCGGGCTTCGATCGGGTTGAAATCCCGGGCGAGCGTGAACGCATCCACCGGGACGCCTCTGCCGGTCGGATTGCGGTGCCCGAAGACACTTGGCGCCAGATCCTGGCGCTGGCCGCCAGTCTGGACGAGGATTGAGCTGATGAATTCAGCTACCTATTCCGTCAGCCGCAGCCGGGTACCTGTTCGCAACTGGATGATCCGTATATGACCAGCCTGCCAGTTATTGCACGCTTCGCAGCCGATGCCGTCCCGCCACCGGAACTGATGCCCGCCGTCACCCGTGCGGTTGCTGATTGCTTCGGATGCATCCTCGCAGGAACCAAGAGCGATGTTGCCCGGGCTGCTCGCGTAAGCCTGCTCCCGGTTGGTGCAGGTCCTGCACCGCTCTACGGCACCCGTCAAACGGCCACGCCTGCCTATGCGGCGCTGCTAAATGCGGTCTCCGGCCATGCCCATGACCTCGACGACTGGGAGGAGCCGGGCAATACCCATCCCACTATCGTGATCTTTCCGGCGCTGCTGGCGGTTGCAGAGACTGTCCCGCTTAGTGGTGCGCAGATGTTTGCCGCCTATTGTGTGGGCTTTGAGATGATCTGCCGCCTCGGAGAGGCTGTGACACTCAGCCACTACTCCCGCGGGTTCCACTCGACTGCCACGCTTGGCACCATTGGAGCCGCAGCCGCCTGCGCCCGCGCTCTGGGGCTGAATACTGAACAGACGACCCACGCCCTGGCCATAGCGGTGTCGCAGGCCACCGGCTACACGCTGCAATTCGGCTCCAGCGTGAAACCGCTGCAGGCAGGCTTTGCCGCCCGTGCCGCCTATGAGGCCGCCCTGCTGGCCAGTGCAGGCGCCACTGGCAAGCCGCAGGTGCTGGACAGCGCGCGCGGCTTCAACGGGCTGATGGGGGCAGGCACGCCGGACAGTTTTGCAACCGCTGCCACCAAGCTTGGCCAGCCCTGGGCGCTGGAAGAATATGGGCTGCTGATCAAACCCTGGCCCTCCTGCAGCTACATTCACCGGCTGATGACCATCGCGCTGGAGCTGCGCCAGCAAGCGCCGCATGAGGACATCGCAGAAGTCCGCGCCACCATGCCGGACTTTCACAAGGCGATCCTGCCCTTCGACCGCCCTGCCACCAGGACCGAAGCCCTGTTTTCGGTGCCTGCCTGCATCGCGCAGGTGCTGGTGAGCGGAGACCTCACCATGGCCGACAGCGCTGCCAGCTTCTGGCGGCACCCGGAAGTGGCCCGGCTCATTGAGGCCACCACAGTCACCACCGTTAAACCGTTGAACCCGGAACTGAACTATGATCCGGCCCAGCCCGACCGCCTGGAACTGGTGCTAGACGACGGGCGCGTTCTCTCGGGCACCTGCAACTACCCGCTGGGCTCGCGCTTCACACCGATGAGCGATGCGCAATTCGCCGCCAAGTACCACTCGATCACCAACCGCCCGGCAGCTGAGTTCCAACACCTGCTCAGCTGGACCGGAGCCCCCGATATTGCTGACCACTTCAGAAAGGCCTCGACATGACCCGCCAACGCCGCAGCGGCGGCCGCGCCGCCCGCAGAACCGAACGCGCCGATGGCGCCGGCTCCGGGCCTTCAACCTCGATCTGGCCGGGCATCGAAGGCGGCCGCTTTGCCCCCTTCACCACGCGCGAGATTGAAATGGTCGGTGAAACTGCCTTCCGCATCCTTGAGGAGATCGGTGTCAAAGGCGCCACACCGAAATGCATCGAAACGGTTTGCAGCGCAGGCGGATCCCTGACCGAGGATGGCCGTCTGCTGATGCCCGCCGATCTGGTAGAGCACACCCTGAAAATCGCAGGCCGCGGCTTCAAACTGCACGGGCAGAAACCCGAGCTCGACCTCGATCCCTCCGGCACCCGCATCCACCTGGGCACCTCCGGTGCCGCAGTGCATATCGTAGACAGCCTGACGGGAGAAATCCGCGACAGCACCCTGCAGGACCTCTACGACATGGCCCGCCTGGCTGAGGCGCTGCCCAACATCCACATGTTCCAGCGCACCGTGGTGGCACGCGATCTCACCGACCCGTTCGAGATGGACCTCAATACCGCCTATGCCTGCCTTGCGGGCACCGCCAAACCTGTCGGCGGCTCCTTTACCTCGGAGGAGAACATGGAGGCCGCGGTGCAGATGATGCAGATGATCGCAGGCGGCCCCGAGGCTTTGCGTGCGCGTCCACCGTTCTGCGTCTCCACCTGTTTCATCGTGCCGCCGCTCACTTTTGCCGAGGAAGCGCTGGGCGTGATCGAATGCGCTGCCCGCCACGGTATCCCGCTGAAACTGGTCTCAGCCGGGCAGGCGGGCGCCACCAGTCCGGCGCCCCTGGCGGGTGCCGTCGCCCAGCAGACCGCTGAAGTCCTTGCAGGCCTCGTCTATGTGAACCTTCTGAACCCCGGCCACCCCGCCACCTTCGGCGCGCTGCCCTTTGTCAGCGACCTGCGCACGGGGGCGATGTCCGGCGGCAGCGCCGAACAGGGCCTGCTGATGGCCGCCTGTGCCCAGATGGCGCAGCACTATGATATCCCCTGCGCAGTTTCGGCCGGCATGACCGATGCCAAGATGCCCGACTTCCAGGCGGGTTACGAGAAAGGCATAACCGAGCTGCTCTCAGCCCTTTCCGGTGCCAATCTGATCTATGAGGCTGCAGGCATGTATGGCTCGCTCTTGGGCTGCTCGCTGGAGAGCTTTGTGCTCGATAACGACATGATCGGCTCGATCATGCGCGCGACCCGCGGGTTCGAGGTCAGCGAGGAAACCCTGTCGCTGGAGGTGATCCGGGACGTCTGTGTCGGCGGGGCAGGGCATTTCCTGGGCCATGCCCAAACACTGAACCGGATGGAGAGCGATTACTACTACCCGGCCCACGCCGACCGCCGCACCCCGCAGGAATGGGCGGCAGCTTCGGACAAGGATCTGCTGGAGAAGGCCCGTATCCGCACAAAGGAACTGCTGGCCGCGCCGCTGCCAAGCCACATCCCGGCAGAGATCGACGCCGAGATCCGCAAGCGCTTTCCGATTCACGTGCAACAGCGGCCGCACTAGAAACAGAAAGCCCCGGAAGCTGAGAGCAACTACCGGGGCTTTGCTGAGCATTCATTACTCAGGTTTAGTCCAGCGCCATCGCTGCCTTGCGGATGGCTGCTTCGGTCTGCTCCAGGTCTTCTTCCGTCAGCGCCAGGCTGGGGTAGGTCTTGCCCGGCGACTTGAATATGCCTTCCTCGCGCAGCACTGCGTTGTAGCGCTTGCTGCGCTCTGCATTGCCGGCCTGCGTATCGCGGTAGTCGCGCACCTTGGCATCGGTAAAGACCACTTCGAACAACGCAGGCTCGCCGACGATCTGGAACGGCACGCCGGCCTCCTCCAGCGCAGCACTTGTCATCTGCATCAGCCGCTTGCCGGTGGTGTTCAACTGGTCATAGGCCCCCTCGCGCCGCAGCACTTCCATGGTCTTGAGACCGGCAACAGCCGCCACCGGGTTGCCCGACAGGGTGCCCAGCTGCATCAGCCAGCCCTCAGCGCCGACCTGCGCCTTGTCAAAATGCTGCATGATGTCGGTGCGCCCCACGATCGCCGCCAAGGGGAAGCCGCCGCCGATCACTTTGCCCAGCGTCGCCAGGTCCGGGGTGACGCCATACAGCTCCTGCCCGCCGCCATAGGTGGAGCGGAACCCGGTCACCACCTCGTCAAAGATCAAGAGGCTGCCGTGTTTCTGCGTCTCCTCGCGCAGCAGATCCAGAAAACCGGGCAGCGGCGGCACGATGCGCTGCAGCGGTTCGGCGATGATCGCGGCGATCTCTGACCCGTGCTCCGCCATAAGCTGCTTGATGTATTCAAAGTCATTGAATGGCGCCACCAGCACTTCGGCGGCCACCGACGGCGGGATGCCGGCGCTATCCGGCACCGCCTGCGGGAAGTTCACCCGCACCGAGGGTGCCAGGCTCATCTGCGCCTCAGCCGACATGCCGTGATAGCCGCCTTCGAACTTCACGATCTTGGTGCGGCCGGTGAAGGCCCGCGCCAGCCGGATCGCATACATATCCGCCTCGCCGCCGGTCGACACATAGCGCAGCTGCTCGCCGCAGGGCACTGCGCGGCAGATTTCCTCCGCCAACTCGATCCCGCGGGCGTTGCTGGCAAAGAAGGTCATGCCCTTGGGCAGCTGCTCCAGCACCGCCTCCATCACCTCCGGGTGGCCATGGCCCAGCATCATCGGGCCGGAGCCGATCAGATAGTCGATGTACTCCTTGCCGTCTTCGTCCCACACGCGCGAGCCCTTGCCCTCACGGATTACAATACCGGGGTCGAAGTTGCCAAAACCGCCGGCGGGCAGCACCGCGCGGGCGCGTTCGGTCCATTCGGCCTGGGAGAGGATCTTTTCCATGTCTTCGCTTCCTGTTGAGGGCGGTATCGCCCATTGTTAGGTGAATTTTGACCAAAAAGTCAAAATTTATTCGATCACAGCTGCGGGAGCGCCGAGTTCCTCACGGTCAGGGCGCACACCCAGGCCGGGGCCTTCCGGCGGCGCGATGCGGCCATTGCGGCGCACCGGCCCCGCCGGGTCCAGCCGGGGACTGACGTAGGAGGACAGATCGCAGACGTTCATCACTGCCAAAGGCTCGGTCGAGGCCCCCAGATGCAGCAGCGCCGCGGTGGTGATGTCAGAGCCCCAGGTGTCCTCGATGCACATCTTGGCGCCCAGATGCAGGCTCAGGTCGCGCGCCCGGCGCGAGGCCGACAATCCGCCGAATTTCGACAGTTTGATCGCCACCGCATCCATCACCCCTGCGGCGTGGCCTGCCAGCAGCGAGGCAGTGTCGTGCGCGTTCTCATCCATCTTCATCGGCAGCCCGCAGGCCGTGCGCACCCGGGCGCAATCCTCGATGGTGGCGCAGGGCTGTTCCAGCATGATGTCGAGATCAGCGACAGCGCGGCCCACGCGCGAAGCATCCAGCGAGGTGGCGCCGCAGTTCCAGTCGCCATAGACCAGCGGCCCGTCGCCTACCGCTTCGCGCACCATTCGCAGCCGGGCCACGTCGGCCTGCCAATCGCGGTCCGCGCCCAGTTTCACCTGAAACTGGGCAATGCCGGTTGCCTGCGCCTCCTTGGCAATGCGGGCCATCTCTTCCGGTGCAACACAAGTGATCGAGTGATAAAGCGGCATATCCGCCTGCCGCCGCCCGCCCAAAAGCGCGTGCAGGGGGAGCCCGGCAGCCTGCGCCGTCAAGTCCCACAGGGCAATGTCGATGGCGGACTTTGCATAAGGGTGACCCTGCAGCCAGGCGTCCAGCCAGGCCATCACAGCCTCCGGTCCCACGGGATCAGCCCCCAGCAGCACCGGCGCCATTTCTTCGACTGCGGGCACAACGCCGCGGGCATAGGCGGGCAGGTAATGAGGGATCGGGCAAACCTCGCCCCAGCCGGTCAGGCCGGTATCGGTGTCCAGCGCCAGCACCACGCTTTCGACCGTGTCGCAGGTCTTGCCCTCGGCCATGTAATAAGCGGTGTGGCTGGTCAGCGGCACCTGCCACAGGGAGATCCGGGTGATTTTCATGTGCATGTTCCCAAGTCGGATTTCTTCAATAGGTCTTCCCCGCGCCAGAACGCCGCCGCCAGCAGCGGCCCCGGCACCATGTCGATGGCGTGCTTTTGGTGCGGGGCGTGGTGAATGGTATCGCATGGCCCTGCATCCCGCGCCGGGCGGCCTTCGGAATGGAACCGCGCCTTGCCAGCGAGGATCAGATAGGTCTCCTCCGGCGCATGCGAGTGCTCGTTGTAGTGCTGGCCTGCGCCCCAATAGCCGATGGACAGCCGCATTTCGCTGCTTTGGTAAAGGCCCTCGGGCGAGATCAGGTTGATCCAGCCGTAATTGTCCAGCCACTCGCGGGAAAACCCGTCGGCCACGGTATAAGTCTGCTGCCAGCGCAAAGCCGGGATCGCGTCAACAAGCGCCGCCACGGCGTCCTGCGCGGGGCTGCGTTGTGTCCCGCGCGTAAGCAAAGCGCTGATCTTGCCGCAGACCGGCAGGCGGTGCGGCGCAACATCCAGCAACGGCAGGCCTTGCATCCGCGCGGCAAACCAGTCCAGACCTTCGGTCCGGGCCGCCAGCCGTGTCAGCTCATGCAGCAGCCGCGCAGGCATCGCCTCAGCCTCCGTAGACCGCAACCGGTTCCCCGAGCGCGCCGTCCTCAGGCGTCACGCCAAGGCCGGGCAGGGAGGGTGGCGCCGCCACGCCCGCCTGGTTGCGCGCGCCTTGGCCTGGCACCGGATCCACGTCCAGGTGATAATGGCACAGCCAGCTCGCCAGGCGGTTCGCCTCCGGCGTCGAGGCAGCCAGATGGATCGCCGCGGTATCCGCCAGCGCCGAGCCGCCCAAATCCTCGATATGCATTTGCCAGCCCACTGAGACGCCAAAGTCGCGGATCTGCCGTGCGCGGGTCAGCCCGCCGACACGGTTGGGCTTCACTTTCACCCCCTCGCAGGCGCCGTGCTTCCAGGCCTCCAGATGGTCACCGAAGCTGTGCATGCATTCGTCCAGCATGATCGGATTGGAGACGCGGGAGGCCACATGGGCGCATTGATCCAGCGTCTCGCAGGGCTGCTCCACCCAGTCGCGGGCCTTGACCGAGTTCAGCACTTCCACCGCCACGCCGGGCTGCCAGGCGCGGTTCACGTCAAAGGTCACTTTGTGCCCCTTGGGGAGCCCTTCGGAAATTGCCTCGATCCGGTCGATGTCAAGGCCGATGTCGGTGCCGCCCACCTTGGCCGAATGCACGGTATAGCCCTTCTGCGCGGCGCGGCTGATCAGCGCCAGCATCTCCTCCGGGCTGCCGGTGGAAATGGATGAGTTCACCAGCACCGGCGCCGCCTCAGCCCCGCCCAAGAGCTGCCATAGCGGCAGGCCGGAAGCCTTGCCCAGAATATCCCAGCAGGCCATGTCGATCGGCGATTTCACGTAAGAGTGCCCTGGCAGCTGCACGTCCATCACGCGGTTCACATGATCCAGACTGCGCGGATCCAGCCCGATCAGAGCCGGTGCCAGCGTTTCGATCCCGGCCCGGAGCCCCGGCCCATGCGCGGGCAGATAGGTATGCCCCCAGGGACAGCCTTCACCCCAGCCCGAGACGCCCTCATCCGTGTCAATGCGGACAAACGTGCTGTCGAGTTTCTCGAACTTCAGCCGCCCGCCCGACAGGTAATATGGCTCTGTCAGCGGCATATCGAGCTGATAGACGGTGATCCGGGTGATCCTCATTTCAGTTCCACTTCCACAAAACTCATCGGGGTGCCGCCTGCGTTGATGACATTATGCTCGACGCCTTCATCGCGGCGGTAGGCCATCCCCGCGGGGACAATGACAGATTTCACCTCACCGCCCGGCATCTCCAGCCGCATGTGGCAGTCGGTGACGGCGGTAATCACATAGTCCATCGCGTGTTTGTGCCAGCCGGTTTCGGCGCCGGGGGCAAAGTCGAAACGAGTCACCCGGACACGGTTGTCGTCGATCATCAGGGTGGCTTGGGCTGCGGTACTCATGGGCTTTGGTCCTTGTTGAGAGCGCGGAAGCCTCCGGCGGGGATATTTTGGGCAAGAGGAAGAGGCGGGGGTTACTTTGCAGCTTCAAACGTGGCGACCGGGGCGCCGAAGCTTTCAAAATCCGGGGTGACGCCCAGGCCCGGTGCGTCGGGCGCAAAAAGCTTGCCGTTTTCCGCGCGCGGGCCGCCGATGCCGGTGGAGCGGGTGTTGTAGTTCATCAGGTCGGTGGTGTTGTGCAGGTATTCCTCCGGCGTGGTGGCGGCGAAATGGGCCAGCGTGGCGCTGCAGATCTCGCCGCCCCAAGTGTCTTCGGCCACAACCGGCAGGCGGTTTTCAACCAGGTAGTCCCGCACCCGGCGTGCCTTGGAGATGCCGCCCAGGTTGGAGATCTTGAGGCAGACCAGATCGGCACCGTGATCGGCAACGATGCGCTGGGCTGCCTGTATGCCGGTGACGCATTCATCCAGCTTCATCGGCAGGTCGGTGCGCATCCGCACCTGCTGGCATTCCTCGTAAGTCCGGCAGGGCTGTTCCAGGATGTAGTCCAGATCCTTGGTCGCCCGCGCCACCCGCAACGCGTTGTCGACCCGCCAGCCCTGGTTGGCATCAGCCATCGCTTTTTCACCGGGATTGAGCAGCGGCACGGTAGAGCGGATGCGGTCGATATCCGCCGCCCAATCGCCGCCCACCTTGACCTGGAACTGGCGGTAGCCCTGCGCCCGGTAGCGGTCCATCTCGGCGATGGTCTCCGCAGTGCCCTTTTGCGGTGCCACCCGGTACATCGGCGCGCCATCGGTCAGCTTGCCGCCCCACAGCCGCCACAGCGGCGCATCCAGCGACTGGCCCAGAATGTCCCAGCAGGCGGCATCAAACGGGGCCTTGGCATAGCCGTGCCCTTGCACCAGGTGGTCCATGATCCGCTCGATCCGGGCGACGTCGCGCGGGTCCTCGCCTATGAGCGCAGGCGCCACCAGGCGTGCCAGGGCCGGCACGCCCTGGGAATGGGCCACCATGTAGTTCTCGCCGCAGGGGGTGAACTCGCCGCAGCCTTGCAGGCCCGCGTCAGTGTCGATCACAACGATCGAAGCGGTGGCGGTCTCAATGGCGTTGCCTGCGCCCCAGACATAGGCGCCGCCCACATACGGCAGGCTGGTTTGAAAAACGCGGATACGGGTGATTTTCATGCGTGCGTTCCTGTCTCAGCCCGGGGACATTGCCGGATCATCCGCCAGCCCCTCACCGCGCCAGAAGACGTAGCAGAGAATCGGATGCTCGTTGGTGATCATCGCGTGGGGCTGGCTTGCCCCGTGCACTTTGGTGTCGCCCGGCACCAAGCGGCGGACTTCCTCGCCCTTTGCCATGAAATCGGCGCTGCCGGAGAGAATGGTGTAAAGCTCTTCCGGTGCGTGCTGGTGCCAGGGGTAGTTGAGGCCGGGTCCCCAGTAGCCGATGGTCATCCGGCTTTGCAGCGAGTGGAAATGGCCGGTTGGCCCCACCAGCTCGAACCAGCCGAAACGCTGCAGGAAGTCATGCCCGACTTCCTCCTCGGTATAGGTGAGGCGCCATTCCGCATGCGGCGCCAGCGCCATGATCGCCTGCTGCAGCGCGCGGACCTCAGCCTCGGCCGGGATGCCTTCGGCGGCAAAGCCCGGGTCGGATTGCATCAAAGCGGCGCCGGGGACCCGGTTGCCTTCGCGCCCGGCCCAGGTGATGTCATCCGGCCAGGGCTGGAATTCCGCCACCGATGGCAGGGCGGCATGAAAGTTCTTTGCGGCTGTCAGGGCCTGATCGAACAGGTCTTTGCTCATGGGGTCACCACAATGTTTCCGGCATGCTTCTTTGCAATGAAAGCTTCCTGCGCCTCTCCCAGCTTTTCTAGCGGGAAAACGGCAGCTAGGAGCGGTTTCAGCGCACCGCTTTCAATCATGCCGACGACCCGGTGCATGGTGCCGGGCGGGCAGATGGTGGCGCCGGTCAGCTGCAGGTCCTTGTAGACCAGCTGGCGCAGGTCGATCTCAGTGAACTGGCCGGCAATGCAGCCCGAGGTGGAATAGCGCCCGCCCTGGCGCAGCGCATTGATCAGCGGCATGAAAGTGGTGGCGCCAACCACATCCAGCGCGATGTCAACCGGCCCACCGGCCGCCTCGCGAATTTCGGCCTCCAGATCTTGCGTGTTGCGGTCGATGACTGCGGCAGCACCCAGTTCGTAGAGCAGATCCGCCTTGCTGGTTGAGGCCACTGCAATCACCCGGCAGCCGCGCAAGGTGCACAGCTGGATGGCTGCCGATCCCACGCCGCCGGAGGCGCCGGTGATCACCACCGTCTCGCCCGGACGCGGCGCGGTGCGCTGCACCAGGTTTTCAGCCGTTGTATAGGCGCAAGGAAAGGTGGCCAGCTCAGCGTCGGTCAGGTCCGAGGCGACTTTGATCGCATTGGCGCTGCGCACCCTGGTGTATTCGGCAAAACCGCCATCGCACTCAGATCCGAAATAGGTGGAGTTCTCCGGGTTCAGCCAATCGCCATGGCCCAGAAGCCAGGGGTCGATCAGCACCCGCTCTCCGATCCTGGCCGGGTCGGCGCCTTCGCCTACGGCAACGATGGTGCCCGCCACATCCGCGCCCTGGATGCGGGGAAAGGTGATCTCGCCTGCGCCCCAGGAACTGTCCAAATCGTCGGTGGTCTCAAAGCCGCATTCAGCGCCATCCCCCAGCACATCGGAATTGGCCTTGGAATACCAGGCGGTGCGGGTATTGATATCGGTATTGTTGAGCCCGCAGGCGCCGACCTTCACCAGCACCTCATCCTTGTCCGGCTGCGGCGTGGCGGTGTCGCGGTAGTCGAGCTTGTCGAGTCCGCCGTGGCCGCTCAGAAGCACGGCTTTCATGGTTGCAGGCAGGGTCATGTCGCGCGGGTGTCCTGTTGGGTATGGGAGAGGGGGGCGCTGCCCCCCGCCTTCAGCTCCCCCCGGAGTATTTTTTGCAAAGAAGAAGGGGGGAGCCGGGTTTTCTTATTCTGCCGGGGCGAGAGCTGCGTCGGTGCGCGGCAGCAGGCTTTCGGGGTCATAGGCGGGGGCGCCAAGGATCCGGCCCATGCGGGGACTGCCTGCCACGATCACTTCGATTTCCGTGCCCGGCACATTGGCGTGCGGTTTCACATAGGCGAAGGCCAGGATCTTGCCGACTGTATGGCCATAGGCAACCGAGGCAGTGGAGCCCACGACCTTGCCGTCCAGCAGGACCGCCTCGCCGCCGTGGCCGTCCTCGATGCCGTCCGGCTCGATCTCCAGATAGGCGCAGACCCAGGGCTTGTCCGCATCGTTCAGCGTCTTGTCCTTGCCCAGATAGTCTTTATCGGTGCGGGCAAAGCGCAGCACGTCCGCCTCGGCCAGTGTGACCTCGTTGGTAAGTTCGCCTGCGCCTTTGAAGCCCTTCTCCATCCGCATCGCGTTCATGGCGAAGGAGCCGTAATCGGCAATGCCATGCGCCTCGCCAGCGGCCCAGAGCGCGTCATAGACCGCCAGGGTGCTGTCGCGCGGGATGTGCAGTTCCCAGCCAAGCTCTCCTGCATAAGACATGCGGAAAGCCCAAATGGTGTGGCCTGCAACCTCGATCGCTTGCGCCGTCAGCCATTTGAAGCCTGCGTTGCTCAGATCCGCATCGGTGCAGGCACCCAGGACCTCGCGGGCTTTCGGGCCATTGAGAGCAAGGGCGGCCCAATCGGTGGACAGCGTCGTGATCTCCACTTCTTCGCCCGCGAGGTTCTGGTTCAGGTGGTCCAGGAGCCGCTGTTCGAAGAACGCAGCGCAGACCAGGTAGTAGCTGTCCTCACCCAGTTTCACCACGGTGGTTTCCAGCTCAATCCTGCCGCGGCGGTTCAGCATATGGGTGAGGGCAATGCCGCCCACCTTTTGCGGCAGGCGGTTGGCGGTCAGTCGGTCCAGCAGCGCAGCGGCGCCAGGACCCGAGACCCCGACCTTGGTGAAGGCGGAGATGTCCATGATGCCCACGCCTTGTCGCACGGCCTCCACTTCCAGGCCGACCATGTCGTGCACTTCATTGCGGCGGAAGGAATAGTGGTCCTGCTGCGCGACGCCGTTCTTTGCAAACCAGCGCGGGCGTTCGTGGCCATAGACCTCTTCATAGACAGCGCCCTTTTCCTTCAGCCGTTCATAGAGCGGCGAGGGTTTGATGGGGCGCCCGGCCAGCCGGTTGAAATGCGGGAAGGGGATCTCGTGGCGCAGTTTGTAGTCTTCATGCGCCTTGGTGACCTGCCAGTCTTTGGTGGCATAAGAGCCGAAGCGGCGCGGGTCGTATTCGCGCATGGAGATGTCAGCGGAGCCATGCACCATCCAGCGGGCCAATTCGCGGGTGAGGCCCGGGCCCCAGCCGATACCGATCTGGGTGCCGCAGCAGCACCAGTAGTTCTTGACGCCCGGTGCCGGGCCGATCAGCGGGTTGCCATCCGGCGGATGCGAGATCGCGCCATGCACTTCGCGCTGGATGCCCAGCTCGGCAAAGATCGGCATCCGGTTCAGGCTTTCCTCCAGCCACGGCATCACCCGGTCATAGTCAGCATCAAACAGCCAGTTCTCGTATTCCCAGGGGCAGTGATCATGCCAGACCGAGTTGCTGCCTTCCTTCTCGTAGATCCCGATCAGACCGCGCTTCTGCTCCATGCGGATGTAGCCCGAGACCTTCTTGTCGTCGCGGATGACAGGGAGTTCCTTGTCCAGCGCCTCGAACTCCGGCACCGGTTCGGTCACGAAATAATGGTGGGTCATCGAGGTCATCGGCAGCTGCAGGCCGGACCATTCGCCCATCTGGCGGGCATAGGTGCCGCCGGCATTCACCACATGCTCGCAGCGGATGGTGCCTTTTTCCGACTCAACGATCCACTCGCCGTTATCGGCCTGGGTGATGTTGGTGGCACGGCAGTGGCGGATGATGCGGGCACCCTTCTGGCGGGCGCCTGCGGCCATGGCCATAGTCACATTGGTCGGGTCCACGTGGCCGTCGTCAGGAGTGTAGAGCGCCCCCAGGACCCCTTCGAGGTTATAGAAGGGGTGCAGCTCGGCAACTTTCTCGGGGCCGACCAGTTCGATGTTGAAGCCCAGCGAACGGCCAACCGACAGGGTGTGGCGCAGCCAGTCCATCTCATCCTCGGTATAGGCCAGGCGGAACGATCCGCAGCCGTGCCAGGTGACGGCCTGGCCGGTCTCTTCCTCCAGCTTCCCGGAATAGAGGCCGATGTTGTAATCGACGCATTTGCCGAGGCCAAAGGAACTGGTGGAGTGGGTGATCTGGCCCGCCGCGTGCCAGGTCGACCCAGAAGTCAGCTCGGATTTTTCCAGGAGAACCACCTCCGGGCCCCAGCCCTCATGCGCCAGGTGATAGGCCAGGCCCACCCCCATCACGCCGCCGCCCACGATGACCACTTTGGCCTGTGTCGGGAATTCTTTCTCAGCCATTTCGCCGTTCCTGATTGCAGAGTCGCTTTTCTGCTCGACAGCCTAATTGAGCTTTTGTACCATCGTCAATCATGAATGGCACAAATGTATCATCGACTGTTTTGGAGCGTCTCACGGAAGAGTGGGATGCGCTGACTCCTGAGGCACAGAAGGCGGCCCGCTATGTGCTGGAAAACCCTGCAGATGTTGGGGTTTCCACAGTGCGCGAGATCGCCGAGGCGGCGAATGTGAAGCCCAACACTTTTGTCCGCATGGCGCGGCAGGTGGGCTTTGACGGCTACGAGGATTTCCGCGCTCCGTTCCGCGAAGCGATTCGCAAGGGCGGGGTGTCCTTCCCCGACCGGGCGCGCTGGCTGCAGGATATTTCCAGGTCCGGCGAGCTGGGCGGTCTCTATGCCGATATGGTTGGCGCTGCGATGCGCAATATCGAGGAAACCTTTGCAGGCATCGACGCCGGCAGCCTTGAAGCGGCGGCCCATGCGATCTGGGCCTCCCGGCAGGTTTTTACTCTGGGTGTGGGCGTCAACAACGCCAATGCCCGCAACTTCACCTATCTTGCCTCCACCGGCATGAAACAATTCCACGCCATCCCGCGGCCCGGTTCCACGGCGATTGACGATCTCGCCTGGGCAGACGGTCAGGATGTGCTTATCGCCATGACCTGCAAGCCCTACCGGGCCGAGGTGATCGAGGCGATTAAAATAGCGCGCGAACAAGGGGTCACCATCGTCGGCATTTCCGACAGCCCCGCCAGCCCCGTGATCCTGAATGCGGACCACGGCTTCACCGTCGCGGTGGATACGCCGCAATTCTTCCCGTCATCCGTCTCGATGATCGCCTTACTGGAAACTTTGCTCTCCTTCGTGATTGCCGTCTCCAGCGAGGAAATCGTCGAACGGGTGGAGAAATTCCACAAACGCAGGCACCAGCTGGGCCTTTATGCGGAGGAACCTGAATGAACGCCCCTCTGACCCATTCCCTTGACGCCAGGTACTACACGGACCCAGTTGTCTTTGAGGCCGAGCGGAAAGGTCTTTTGGCCCGCAGCTGGCAATTTGCCGGCCACGCCAGCCAGCTTGAAAACACTGGCGATTACTTTGCTTTTGAACTGGCCGGCGAAAGCCTGTTCAGCATCAAGGGGCGCGACGGCGAAATCCGTACCTTCTATAATGTCTGCCAGCACCGCGCCCACCAACTCGTTTCGGGCGAGGGCACCACGCGGGTTGTGGTCTGCCCCTACCACGCCTGGACCTACGAGCTGACGGGTGAGCTGCGCGCCGGGCCGAACCTCAAATCGGTTCAGGGATTCGACAAGTCCAAGGTCTGCTTGACCGAGGTGCGCACCGAGGTGTTCCTGGGCTTTGTCTTCGTGAACCTCGATCCCGAGGCCGAGCCGATGGATGACTGGTTCCCCAATGTCCGCAGTGAGCTGGAAAGCTTTGTCCCCAACTGGGGGGACCTGAAGCCGCTGGAATGGGTCGAGATCCCGGAGAACTGCAACTGGAAGGTTTCGGTGGAAAACTACTCCGAATGCTACCATTGCAGCCTGAACCACCCGACCTTCTCCACCGGGGTGATCAAGCCGGAAACCTATGACATCCAGCCCCAAGGCTTCTGCCTGCGCCATACGACTGAGTGCAACTCGCTGGAGCAGATGACCTATGACATCAACTCCGGCTTTGACAACAACGAGAAATACTCCAGCTGGTTCCTCTGGCCGATGTTCTCGTTCCAGGTCTACCCGGGCAATCTGCTGAACACCTACCATTGGCGGGCAGTGGATGCTGACCATGTGGTGGTCTGGCGCGGCTGGTACTCGATCGGCGGCGAGGACAATGAAACCGTGCGCCGGATGGCGGTGCAGGACCGGTCCACAACGGTCGAGGAAGACATCCACCTGGTGGAATCCGTGCAGCGCGGCCTCAAGAGCCGCGGCTATGTTCCTGGCCCCCTGGTGGTAGATCCCTCTTGCGGAGTGAACTCGGAACATTCAATCCTGCATCTTCAGAAGTGGATGCGCGAAGCGGCAGACCACGATCTCGCAGCAGGGAACTAACGGACTATGACACAGCTTGATGCCGAATGGCTGAACTACATTGACGGCGCCTGGGTGCCTGGCGGGGCCGGGTGGATCGATGTCACCAACCCAGCCAATGGCGAGCTGCTGGCCCGCCATGCGCTGGCTGACGCCGCGGACGTGGACCGCGCCGTGCAGGCCGCGAGCCGTCTGCATCTGTCCGGCGAACTCTCGGCGCTGCGCCCGATTGCGCGTGGCCGCATGGTGCAGGCCATGGGCCGCTACCTGCTCGATAACATAGACGAGATCGCCCGCGTTCTGACCTTGGAGCAGGGCAAGCCGCTTTGGGAATCCCGGATCGAGGTGGAGGGCGCCGCTCTCTACTTCGAATACTACGGCAACCAGGCCAGCACCGTCGAAGGCCGTTCGATCCCGCTGGGCGGCAGCTACTTCGACTGGACCGAGAATGAGCCGATGGGCGTCTCTGCCCAGATCATCCCCTGGAACTACCCGGTGGAGATGACCGCGCGTTCACTGTCGGCAGCACTTGCCACCGGCAATGCATGCGTGATCAAAACGCCCGAGCTCACCCCGCTGACCAACGCCTGGCTTGCCCGCGCGGCTGAGGCGGCGGGTTTCCCGGCCGGTGCGGTCAACATCCTCTGCGGCTACGGGCATGAAGCCGGCGCGGCGCTGTCGGGCCATCCGCAGGTGAACCAGATCGTCTTCACCGGCTCCGTCCCCACCGGCATCCGCATCGCCACCGCAGCGGCGCAGAACGTGGTGCCCTGCGTGCTGGAACTCGGCGGCAAATCCGCGGCCATCGTGCATGAGGACGCCGATCTCGAAGCCTTTGAGAACGACATCCGCTGGGGCATCTACTTCAACGCAGGCCAGGTCTGCAGCGCCATGAGCCGCGTCATCGTGCACGAAAGCCGCCATGACGAGCTGGTCGAGCGCGCAGTGAGCGTCGCCCAAAGCCTCAGCGTAGGGGCAGGCATCGACCGCCCTGAATTCGGCGCCAATATGGGAGCTATGGTCTCCATGCCTCAGCGCGACCGCGCCCTGGGCATCGTTCAGCAGGCCCAGTCGGACGGCGCCACCATCGCTACAGGCGGTGCCCCCGTTGGCAATGCGGGCGCCTTCCTGGCGCCGACCGTTGTTTCAGGCATCACCCCGTCGGACAGCATCGCCAGCGAGGAAATCTTCGGCCCCGTTTTGTCGGTGCTCAAGTTCCAGTCCGATGCCGAGGCGATCGAGATTGCCAACAGCACCGAATACGGGCTGGTCGGCGGCGTCTTCACCCGCGACCTCGATCGCGCCACCCAATCGGCCCGCCAGGTCCGCGCAGGCCAGGTCTTCGTGAACGAATGGTACGCAGGCGGCGTCGAAACCCCCTTTGGCGGCTATGGCAAATCGGGCTACGGCCGCGAAAAAGGCCGCGAAGCGCTGTGGAACTACGTCCAGACCAAGAACATCGCCATGAAACTGAAAAGCTGACCAGAGAGGCTGAGATGAGCACATTTGACGAGGACCTGTTCCTGAAGGGCATGGAGCAGCGCAAAGCGACTTTGGGCGCGGAATATGTCGAAAACAACCTGGCTGCCGCGGATGATTTCACCCGGCCCTTCCAGGAGGCGATGACCGCCTGGTGCTGGGGCTTTGGCTGGGGTGACGATGTGATCGACGCCAAGACCCGCTCGATGATGAACCTTTCGATGATCGGCGCGCTGGGCAAGATGCATGAATGGGAGCTGCACTGCCGCGGCGCCATCAACAACGGCGTCACCAAGGAGGAGATCCGCGCGATCATCCACGTGATCGGCATCTATTGCGGCGTGCCCCAGGCTTTGGAATGCTTCCGGGCCGCCCGCAGGGTTCTGGAAGAGCAGGGCTGACAGGCCTTGCCTTAAGTATTGAAGGGCGGCTTTTGGGCCGCCTTTTTTTGTTTGTGGCAGTGTCGGTGGCCGTTTGGGTCTGCCCCGGGGTATTTTTGGCAAGAGGAAGGGGGGGCTGCGATTCCTTATGCTTGGATTCTCTGATTCAGCTGTCCGGTTCTGTGGATAAGGGGTGCGAGTCTGTGGGTAAGCCGGGGTGCGGGCGGTTTTGCGGGGTCTGGGGTGGTTCCGGGGTGTTTTCGGATGCGG
>NZ_JBSWYB010000049.1:0-24974 GCF_056160905.1 Leisingera sp. ABD4_442
GCCTGGGGGGGGGGGGGGGGGGGGGGGGGGGGGGAAAGAAAGGGGGGGGGGGGGGGGGAACAAAAAAAGAAAAGAAAAAACCAAAACCCCGACAAGAGGAAAAGAAACAAAAAAAACCCCAAAAAAAAGAAACCACCCCCCTCCCCCCCCTCCCCCCCCCCCCCCAGGCCCAACTGCGCGGGGCTTTGCAAAAGCCCCTGAAGCAGGCGGGAGCACCGCCGCGGCTGCGCAGGGGGCAAGCTGCAGAAAACACTTGAAAGACTCGGGCACATGTCCGATACGGGCGCCCAAGACGCCAACGCACGCGCCTCTGGCGAAAGGGGTCACGCCCCTACGGTTACGTAGCGACGGTAACGTCTCTGACAGAACTGAGCGGTCATATATGGCCGGGTCTTTTGGAGATGACCATGAACGCAAACGTAGCCGGGCTGGCTGCCCGCACTTGCGAAACTGTATCCCGTACTCTGAGCTTCATTGCGGCTAACCGTTTTGAGCGGCCGACATTGGTTGTCGACGCTGAGGCCGTTGCCGCCAAATACCAGGCGCTCGCCCGTGGCCTGGGCCGGGCGCGCATTCACTATGCGGTCAAGGCCAACCCGGCGCCAGGCATCCTGCAGCGGCTGGTGCAGGAAGGCTCCTGCTTTGATGCCGCCAGCCGGGCGGAAATCGAAATGTGCCTGGCCGCCGGTGCTGCGCCGCATCAGATCACCTTTGGCAACACCATCAAACGGCCTGCCGATGTTGCCTTTGCCCATCAGTCCGGGCTTAGCCACTTCGCCGCGGATGAGCGCGAGGAACTGGACAAGCTGGCCGAGCACGCGCCAGGCGCCAAGGTCTGCCTGCGGCTGATCGTGGAGGCCAGCGAAGCCGATTGGCCGCTCAGCCGCAAGTTCGGCTGCACGCCGGACAAGGCGCTGAAACTGATGGATTATGCCAAAGACCTGGGGCTGCAGGTTGATGGGTTGTCGTTCCATGTCGGCTCTCAGACCCGCGAGCCGCGGATGTGGGCAGGCACGCTGGAGCAGGTCGCCCAGGTCTGGCACCAAGCAGCAGAGGCGGGTCACAATCTGAACCTGCTGAACATTGGAGGCGGTTTCCCGGCCTCTTATGGAACGGACATGATGCCGGCCGAAGACTATGCCCGTGCGGTGATGGCACTGGTCAACGAACGCTTTGGCGATGTGCCGGAGATCATGGCGGAGCCAGGCCGCGGCCTGGTGGCCGAAGCCGGCGCGATTGCTGCCGAAGTGCTGCTGGTGTCGCGCAAGCATGATGACGATCTGCACCGCTGGGTCTATCTGGATATCGGCATGTTCTCCGGCCTGGCCGAAACCATGGACGAGGCGATCCGCTACCGGATCACCACGGAGCGCGACCATGAGACCACCGGCCCTTGCATCCTGGCAGGCCCCTCCTGCGACAGTGCCGATGTTCTGTACGAGCGTAAACCCTACCAGATGCCGCTGGGGCTTAAGGGGGGCGACCGGGTAGTGATCCATTCCTGCGGTGCCTACACCTCGACCTATGCCTCGGTCGGCTTCAACGGCTTCCCGCCGCTGGATGTGGTGGTGATCTGACCACTGCCTGACAAGGCTTGCAAACCATCCGCGGCGCAGTCTTGATGGGGCAAACGAACAGGAAGGTTTGCCCCATGACACAAACACCCGCCGCGCCTGCCGATGCCCAGGCCCGCCGCGCCATCAAGCCAGTGATCTGCTATCCGAATGAAACCCTGCCGGTGCCGGACCTGCCGCTGTACCAGGCAGCACGGCAGGGCGCGGTGAAAACCGGAGAAGTGCTGGCGCAACCCCGTGATGCGGCCTGTTTTGAGGTGCCGGCCGGGCATTTTTTCCGCATCACCTCGGTTGAGGGGCCGCAGGTGGGCGATCTGAACCTGTGGAACAAGAACGACCTTAGCGAGCGGTTCTATTCCGGTAAGACCCGTGCTCTGCATGGCACCCATATCACCACGGGCGAACGGATGTGGACCAGCTTCCCGCATCTGCGTCCGATGGCGACTATCGTGGCGGATACCCTGGGCTGGTACGGCATGGATGAATACGGCGGTTCGGTGCATGATGTGATCGGCACCCGCTGCGACCCCTATACCGGCAATCTGCTGGCGGGCAGCCAGTACCATCATTGCTGCCATTCCAACCTGAGCCGGGCTCTGGCGGATCATTTGGGGGTTTCCGCAGCGGAGGCTGAGCCGCATGTGCATGATGTCCTGAATGTCTTCATGTGCACCGGTTTCACCCGGGATACTGGCCAGTACTTCATGAAGGCCAGCCCCGTGCGGCCCGGCGATTACCTGGAGTTTTTTGCCGAGATCGACCTTTTGGGCAGCCTCAGCGCTTGTCCGGGCGGGGATTGCTCAGCTGAGCATTCCAGCGATGCTGCTGCCTGCTACCCGTTGCTGATTGAAACCTTCGCTCCGGCGAAAGGTGCGCTTGGCAATTGGCAGAGCCCGCCGCCGAACGGCTATGACCGCAGCCATGGCTGCGGTTAATTCAGGAACTGATTTTCAGGCCATTTTCCGGGTTCCCGCCAGAATTGGCGTGAACTCTGCAAACTTGCCGAATTGACGTTACGGCAGGCTGGTTTTGAGGGTGGATTTCCTGAGAGTTCAAAAGTTGCACCGCAGTTGAGGGTGGCTTTGCTGGAATTTACTTTCTGGTCAATTTTACAGCGGAAAAAAGGGCAGAGAAAAATCTCTGCCCTGTTCCAAAAAAACTGTTTACCTAAGGTCAGCTGAAGGCGGCTTTCAGGGCAATTTCCACCATCTCGCCAAAGCTGCGTTCGCGCTGGCTGGAGGGAAGCGCCTCGCCGGTGCCCAAGTGGTCCGAGACCGTCAGCACGGCCAGTGCCCGGCAATCATAGCGCGCCGCCAAGGTATAGAGTTCAGCGGCTTCCATCTCCACGCCAAGGATGCCGTGGCGCACCATCTGCTCGTTCAGATCCGGGCGTTCGTCATAGAACACGTCGGACGAATAGATGCCGCCAATATGTGTTGCCGTATTGTATTCTGCAGCCGCCCGGGCGGCGGCCTGCAGCAGGCCCCAATCGGCGCAGGGAGCAAAATTCAGCTCCTTGAAAATTCCGCTCGAGGGGCTGTTCACGGTGCTGGCCGTCATTGCCAGGATTACGTCGCGGACCTTGACCTTGTCCTGCATCCCGCCGCAGGAACCGATGCGGATCAGCGTCTTGGCGCCAAAATCCCGGATCAGCTCATTGGCGTAGATCGATAGCGACGGCATGCCCATGCCGCTGCCTTGGATGGTGACGCGGTGGCCGTTCCAGCTGCCGGTGTAACCCAGCATTCCGCGCACTTCGTTGACCAGCCTGGCGTCTTCCAGAAAAGTCTCCGCGGCCCATTTCGCCCGGTAGGGGTCGCCGGGCATCAGCACGGTTTCCGCAATGTCGCCTTTGGCGGCGCCAATGTGAATGGTCATGGCTTTGCTCCGCCGCCGGGATCAGATTTCCAGTTCTGAAATATCCATGCCGGCGGTCAGTGCGGCATGCACCCAATGCGGTTTTCGGCCGCGTCCGGTCCAGGTTTCTTCGGGGTTGCTGGGATTGCGGTATTTCGGAGCTGCCTTGTTTTTCTTGGCGCCCTGGCGCGACGCGCTGGCAATCTCATCCAGCGAGAAACCGTATTTTGCTGCGGCTTCTTCAGCCGCTTTCAGGGCTTCCTGGCGTTCCCGCAGCTCTGCTGTGCGCAGGGCTTCTTCCACATCGCTTTGCAGCTGAAGAAGCTCTTTTCTGCTCATTGCCGAAAGATCAATAGCCATTCTGTTCTCCACATTAAAATGACATACCGGAAGTCCCGGTATGCCATTCTTTATGGAGCAAATGCCAGACGCCTTTCAGCATCTTTTTTGAAATTCGCGGAAAATTGCGCAGGAAAAGTTAATTCACTGCAATTTCCGATGGCTTTGCCAGGTCGACAATGTCGCTCATGATTGAATTGAGTTCGAAATCTTTCGGCGTATAGACGCGTGCAACACCCATGGATTTCAGCTTTTGCGCGTCGTCGTCCGGGATGATACCGCCGACAATCACCGGGATATGATCTAGGCCCGCGTCCTTCATCCGGGACATCATTTCCTCGACCAGCGGCAGATGGCTGCCGGACAGGATCGACAGGCCGACCACATGGGCATCGTCTTTCTGCGCCGCCTCCACCAGTTCAGCCGGGGTCATGCGGATGCCGTCATAGGTGATGTCCATGCCGCAGTCGCGGGCGCGGAAGGCAATTTGCTCGGCGCCGTTGGAGTGGCCGTCCAGGCCGGGCTTGCCGACTACGAATTTGATCCGGCGGCCCAGCACGTCACTGACCGCGTTCACCGCATCGCGCAGATCGTCCAGGCCTTCGGTCTTGTTGGATACAGAGGCCGACACGCCGGTCGGGCCGCGGTAGGTGCCATAGACCTTGCGCATCTCCTCGGCCCATTCGCCGGTGGTGACGCCGGCCTTGGCCGCGGCAATCGAGGGCTCCATGATATTTGCGCCGCTTTGCGCGGCGGCACGCAGGGCAGCCAGAGCCTGTTCAACAGCCGCCGCATCGCGGTCGCCGCGCCAGGCGTTCAGGCGCGCGATCTGTTCCTGCTCCACCGCCGGGTCGACCACCATGATGCCGCCGTCCTCGGTCTGCAGCGGCGAGGGTTCGCCCTCGGTCCATTTGTTGACGCCGACCACAACGGTTTCGTTTTTCTCGATCCGGTTCAGGCGCTCGGCGTTGGAGTCGACCAGGCGGCCCTTCATGTATTCGATCGAGGCGACGGCGCCGCCCATAGATTCCAGGTTGGCCAGCTCGGCGCGGGCGCCTTCCTTCAGCTCTTCCACCTTGGCGTCCACGGCGGGGTTTCCGTCGAACAGGTCGCCGTATTCCAGAAGGTCGGTCTCATAAGCCAGGATCTGCTGCATCCGCATCGACCATTGCTGGTCCCAGGGGCGGGGCAGGCCAAGCGCCTCGTTCCAGGCAGGCAGCTGCACCGCGCGGGCGCGGGCTTTCTTGGACAGCGTCACTGCCAGCATCTCGATCAGGATGCGGTAGACGTTGTTTTCCGGCTGCTGCTCGGTCAGGCCCAGCGAGTTCACCTGCACGCCATAGCGGAAGCGGCGGAACTTGGGGTCGGCGACGCCATAGCGTTTCTCGCAGATTTCATCCCACAGATCGACAAAGGCGCGCATCTTGCACATTTCGGTGACGAACCGGATTCCCGCATTCACAAAGAAGGAGATGCGGCCGACCATAGCCGGGAAGTCTTCCGGCGCGATGCGCGGCTTCAGCTCGTCCAGCACCGCCTGCGCGGTCGCCAGGGCAAAGGCCAGCTCCTGCTCCGGCGTCGCACCTGCCTCCTGCAAGTGGTAGGAGCAGACGTTCATCGGGTTCCACTTGGGCACGTTGGTGTAGCAGTACTCCGCCACGTCCGCGATCATCTTGAGGCTGGGCTTGGGCGGACAGACATAGGTGCCGCGGCTGAGGTATTCCTTGATCAGATCGTTCTGAACGGTGCCTTGCAGCTTGGACACATCCGCGCCCTGTTCCTCCGCCACCGCGATGTACAGCGCCAGCAGCCAGGGGGCGGTGGCGTTGATGGTCATCGAGGTGTTCATCTGCTCCAGCGGGATCTCGTCGAACAGGGTGCGCATGTCGCCGAGGTGGCAAACGGGCACGCCAACCTTGCCCACTTCGCCGCGGGCCAGCACGTGGTCGCTGTCATAGCCGGTCTGGGTTGGCAGGTCGAAGGCTACGGACAGACCTGTTTGCCCCTTCGCCAGGTTGGCGCGGTAAAGCGCGTTGGATGCCGATGCCGTGGAGTGGCCGGCATAGGTGCGGATCAGCCAGGGGCGGTCTTTTTGCATCTGCGGCATGTCGGGCCTCGCGAGTCAGTGTGTCGGTAATTTTATTTCGTCACGCAGATGTAAACTGCAATTTTCAACCCATGTCAATTCGCTGCGTTGCGGCAAACCTTCTGCCGGGGTAGGAAACCCGGATGGCTTGACGCTTGTAAAGGCGGTTGCCATGCGCAACTGTTCACATATGACGCAAACCGTGGAACTGCCGCTGTGGCTATTCGTGCTGATCGTGGGTTTTGCCGCGGTGACCTTTGCGTCGCATTTTCTGTTTCCCTCGGTGCGCTGGTTCTTCCGGCGGCGGCTGGAGCGGGCAGTGGCACGGCTGAACAAACGGCTGGAACGCCCGATAGAGCCGTTCAAGCTGGCGCGGCGCCATGACATGATCCAGCGGCTGATCCATGATCCGCAGGTCGCGCAGGCCGCTGCGGATCACGCAGCGGCTGAAGGCATCCCGGAAAACGTGGCGTTTGAGCAGGTGCGACGCTACGCGCGCGAAATTGTACCGGGCTTCTCCGCATTTGCCTATTTTGGCCTGGCAATCCGGGCGGCGCGGTTCCTGTCCAATGCGGTCTACCGGGTGCGGCTGGGTCACCAGGACGAGGAGGTGCTGCGCGCCATCGACCCCAATGCAACCGTAGTTTTTGTTATGAACCACCGGTCCAACATGGATTACGTGCTGGTCACCTATCTGGCGGCGGAACGCTCTGCCCTGTCTTATGCGGTGGGGGAGTGGGCGCGGGTCTGGCCGCTCAGCCGCCTGATCCGGGCGATGGGCGCCTACTTCATCCGGCGGCGCTCGCGCAACGACCTCTACCGCAAGGTGCTGGCAGCCTATGTGCGGCTGGCCACCCGCGGCGGCTCCACGCAGGCGATGTTCCCCGAGGGCGGGCTTAGCCTGGACGGCGCCTTGGCTGCGCCGCGGCTGGGGCTGCTCAAATACATTGTCGAGGGCTATGATCCGGACCGGCGTGATGTGGTCTTTTTGCCGGTGGCACTGAATTACGATAGGGTGCTGGAAGACCGCATTCTGACCTCTGCCGCCAAGGCGGGCGACCGCCGGTTCAAGGCCCGGATCGGGCTGGTGGCGCTGCGGCTGTTGCGGCAGTTGTGGCTGTGGATGACCGGCCGCTACCGCCGGGCAGGCTATGCGGCGGTGAACTTTGGCCGCCCGCTGAGCCTCGCCGGGTTCGGCGCTGGGCGCGAGGGCGATATCACCAAGCCGCTGGCGAGGGAGCTGATGCAGCGGATCAGCGTCATTGTCCCGGTTCTGCCGGTGCCGCTGATTTCTGCTATCCTGCTGCGGCACGGGCCGCTCAGCCGGGCAGCGATTGAGCACAGGCTTGAAGATTTGCTTGCGGCAATGCCGCTGGCGCATGTCCATATTCCGCGGGACAATCTGTCCTATGCGGCTGAGGCGGGCCTGAATCAGCTGCTCCGGCGCGGGCTGGTCACGGAAACGGGCGGGCAGATCGCGCATATGGCAGACCGCCGGGATCTGCTGGAGTTTTATGCCAACTCTATCCGTCACCTGCTGCCCGAGGACAATGGCTTGCCCGGCGGAAGCAGTGATTTTTCTGCAACTGCTAAGAGTGATGCTGCATCTGCAGGGTCATAAAATTACCCAAACGACGCAAAAGTGGTTGCAATATTACCCTCCCAATCCTATCCATCAGGTAACCGCTGCGATTCTGCACCGCGGCAAAGAACAGGATGCAAAGGAGGCCATCATGGCATTGGATACCCAGACTGACGTCATGTCTTACGAGGCGCCCGAGAAAGATCTCTATGAGCTGGGGGAAATTCCCCCGATGGGCTATGTGCCCAAGAAGATGTACGCATGGGCCATCCGCAAGGAGCGCCACGGCGAGCCGAATACTGCGATGCAGCAGGAAGTGGTCGATGTGCCGGAGCTGGACAGCAACGAGGTGCTGGTCCTGGTGATGGCGGCGGGCGTCAACTACAATGGCGTCTGGGCCTCGCTGGGCAAGCCGATCTCGCCGTTTGACGGCCACAAGGCGCCTTATCACATCGCCGGTTCCGATGCTTCGGGCATCGTCTGGGCGGTGGGCTCCAAGGTGACCCGCTGGAAGGTCGGCGACGAGGTGGTCATCCACTGCAACCAGGACGATGGCGACGACGAGGAATGCAACGGCGGCGATCCGATGTACTCCCCCAGCCAGCGGATCTGGGGCTATGAAACCCCGGACGGCTCCTTTGCCCAGTTCACCAATGTGCAGGCCCAGCAGCTGATGCCGCGCCCCAAGCACCTGACCTGGGAAGAAAGCGCCTGCTACACGCTGACGCTGGCCACCGCCTACCGGATGCTGTTCGGCCATGAGCCGCACGACCTGAAGCCGGGCCAGAACGTGCTGGTCTGGGGCGCCTCGGGCGGCCTTGGCTCTTATGCGATCCAGCTGATCAACACCGCCGGCGCAAACGCCATTGGCGTGATCTCGGACGAGAGCAAGCGTGACTTTGTCATGGGGCTGGGCGCCAAGGGGGTTCTGAACCGCAAGGACTTCAACTGCTGGGGCCAGCTGCCCACGGTGAACACCCCGGAATATGCCGAGTGGTTCAAGGAAGCCCGCAAATTCGGCAAGGCGATCTGGGATATCACCGGCAAGGGCGTGAACGTCGACATGGTGTTTGAGCACCCGGGTGAAAGCACTTTCCCGGTCTCCACCTTTGTGGTGAAGAAGGGTGGCATGGTTGTGATCTGCGCCGGCACCACCGGCTATAACCTGACTTTCGACGTGCGCTATATGTGGATGCACCAGAAGCGCCTGCAGGGCTCGCACTTTGCGCATCTGAAGCAGGCTGCGGCCGCCAACAAGCTGATGGTGGAGCGCCGTCTGGACCCTTGCATGTCCGAGGTCTTTACTTGGGCCGACCTGCCGGAAGCGCATATGAAGATGCTGCGCAACGAGCACCTGCCGGGCAATATGTCAGTGCTGGTGCAGGCGCCGAAGACAGGCCTGCGCACCCTGCAGGATGTGCTCGACGCCTGAGCTTGGCCCGCAGAAGATAGAGGCTGGTCTGAATTTCTCCCGCGAATCACATTTGTGGTTCGCGGGAGATTTTATTTATAATTTTAACTTTTTCAGTCATTTAGCTTCTTGCGTCTCGCTATTTTGGGGGAGGTAAAGCGTTGGGTTGTTCTTATGGCGGTTTTTGTTCGGGAATGGTCCCGTTATGGGTGAGTGATTTTAATTAAACTCCGGCCCTGCCAGAGGTTGTGATTGACCCCAAGCCGGCAGCCACTGCAAAACAACCGTTAAACGATGAAGGCAAAGCGGCCTGCACCTTGCAGGTTGCACCGCTCCGGCATAGGCCGGTTAAGAATATGACGGTACGCAAGAATGGCTAACAAAGCAGAACTGGACCGCATTCTAGAGGCGCTCGACGCGACCGGGACGCTTGATGGCTTGCAGCATATAATTGAGCAGGTCTGCGATGTGTTCGGTGTTGACCACGCGATGTATCACTGGGTCGACAGTGCGGGTGACCACTATTATTTCGGCACCTATCCGCAGGAATGGGTCGAGCGGTATCAGGAAAAGGCTTATGTCCGCGTAGACCCTGTGGTTGCGGGCTGTTACCAGCGGTTTCATCCTGTCGACTGGAAGCGGCTCGACTGGTCGCCCAAACCTGCGCGGGCGTTCCTGAAAGATGCGCTGGCACACGGGGTTGGCAATCAGGGGTACTCAATTCCGATCCGCGGGCCGAACGGTCAGTTTGCAGTGTTCACCGTCAGCCATAACTGCGACGACGAGGCCTGGGAAAAGCTGACTGAGCGCTACAGCCGCGACATGATCCTGATGGCGCACTATTTCAACCGCAAGGCGCTGGAATTCGAACCTGACCGTGCCCCGGAGCAAACCCAGCCGCTGTCGCCCCGGGAAGTCGACGCGCTGACCCTTCTGGCAATCGGCTACAGCCGGGCGCAGGTGGCGCAGACACTGGCGATTTCGGAACACACGCTGCGAGTCTATATTGAGAGCGCCCGGTTCAAGCTGGGCGCGATCAATACCACTCATGCCATTGCCCGTGCCATGTCGCTCGGTTTGATTGTGATTTAACGCAAGATTGCAAGACTGAACATCAATACACTCTGAGATTGTTCTTTTCAGGCGTAACCTGTCCCCACTGTTCTACCAGAAGGGGACTAAACTATGCTTCGCTATATCTACGGCCATGATCTTCACGCCCATGCAAAGCTGGCGCGCTCAATGTTCCGCGACCGGGCCGACCAGTTCAAAACCCGGCTTGGCTGGGAGGTGCACGTGGACGGGAACGGTGAGGAGAGGGATCAATACGACGGCCTTGACCCTCTCTATGTGATCTGGGAACTGCCCGACGGAAACCACGGCGGCTCCATGAGGTTTTTGCCCACCACAGGGCCGGTGATGGTGAACGATGTGTTCCTGGACTTGGCAGGCGGGGTGCCCATCTGCAGCCCGCTGATCTGGGAATGCACCCGGTTCTGCCTGTCCCGCGACGCGGGGCGCAATGTTGCCGGGGCGCTGACCTTGGGCGGGGTCGAGATCATGCGCAACTTCGCTGTCGCGCATTTCGCGGGCGTCTTCGATCGCCGCATGGTGCGGATTTACCGCAGCCTGGGCTTCAGCCCGGAGGTGATCGGCACCCAGGGAGAGGGGCGGGAGCGCATCTGCCTGGGGCTTTGGGAATACGCGCCTGAGGTCTACCTGAACGTGGCCGCTAAAGCAGGCATCGCGCCGGAGCTTTCGCAGCTCTGGTTCGACCGTTCGTTCGGCGGGGCGCGGGCGGCTGAGCCCTTGGCGCTTACCGCCTGACAGATACGATCTCCGGGGCCGGAGCCTCTGGCGGACCCGGCCCCGCGGCTGTAGGGTCGCGCCATGACAGCTCTGCCCGTACAGTTTTCCGACGACCAGGCCACCGCTTTTGACAGCGTGACCGAGCTCCTGCGCCAGGCGGGGGTGGACCTTGACGACGGGCTGTTGCACCCGCCCCGCGGCGATGCCGGGGTGATGGCGGTGATCGGCAAGGCTGGGTCGGGCAAGACCCTGCTGCTGGCAGAGCTCTACAAGGCGCTGGAACAATCGGGGGTCGAGGTCGTCTCCGGTGATTACGAAAGCCGCAAGAAGGGCGACGACCGCCGCACTCTTGCCATCCTGGCGCCCACCAACAAGGCGGCCAGCGTGCTGCGCCTGCGCGGGGTGCCGGCCACCACCATACACCGCATCCTTTATACACCGGTCTATGATCCCGAGTTCGAAAAGATCGCCGAATGGCTGGCAGGGCAGGGCGACCAGCCCGAGATCGAGGGGCTGACCGAAGAGGCGCTGGCCCGCGCCGCCGCCTTTTACGAGAAGAACAAGTCGATCCCCGGGGCGCTGGCGGCAGCGGGCTTGCGCGGTTCCGACTTCATCACTGGCTGGAAACGGCGCGAGGAGCCGCTGGACATCGGCTTTGTCGACGAGGCCTCAATGCTGGACGACCGCCAGTTCGAGGATCTGAAGGAAATCTTCCCGAACCTGATCCTGTTCGGCGACCCGGCCCAGCTGGCACCGGTGAACCAGTCGGGGTCGATGGTGTTCGACGCGCTGCCGGAACCCCGCCGCCTGATCCTGAACCGCATCCACCGGCAGGAGGCGGGCAACCCGATCCTGGATCTTGCGCACGCGCTGGCCGACCCGCAGCTGGGGTTCGAGGATTTCGAGCGGATGATTGAGGACACCGCGCGGCGCGATGAGCGCGTGGTCTGGGGCCAGCGGGTGGAGGTAGACCTGATGGCGCGCTCGCCAGTGCTGGTCTGGCGCAACAATACCCGCATCCGCCTGATCAACGCTTTCCGCACCGTCTATGGCGCGCCGGAGGATGAGCTGATCGCGGGCGAGCCGCTGATTTGCGACGGTATCGAGCTGCCGATGAAGCACCGCAAGAAACGCCTTGATCTGGAGGCCCGCGGGCTGATCAAAGGCGCGCAGGTGATCTATCTGGGCGCCGGCCGCAAGCCCGGGTTTTCACGGCTGCATGTGATGGGGGCAGAGGATCCGCAGGTCTCTGCCGCCTCCATCGTCAAGATCGAAAAGCCGGATGAGGAAGAACCCTTCATTCCCTACGCCGCCCGCATGGGCGCCACCTTCCTGCATGGTGCGGCCGTGACCATTCACAAGGCGCAAGGCTCGCAGTGGGATACCGCGCAGGTCTTTGCGCCCGATATCTATGCCGCCGCCCGCATGGGCCGGGTGGAGGCGGGGCAGCCCTTGTGGAAACGGCTCGCCTATGTGGCCATCACCCGCGCGCAGGAGCGGCTGATCTGGGTGGTCCGCAACCGGCTGGCGAAACCCTCCGGTCCGCTGCCGGTGGACGACCTGAAGGCGCTGCCAGCCGCGGCGCTGACACTGGAAGCACAGGAGGAAACCCCGGCATGAGCAAATCGATCCTGATCACCGGCGCCAGCTCCGGCATCGGCCGGGCTGTTGCAGAGCTGTTTTTGGCTGAGGGCTGGCAGGTCGGCCTAACAGCACGCCGGGCAGAGAAGCTGGAGGAAGTGGCACAGGGGTTTGTGAACGCCCATGTCCTGCCGGCCGATGTGAGTGATCCGGCCGCAGTGGACCATGCGGTGAACAGCTTTGCCGTGGCGACGGGGCGGCTTGATGTGCTGTTCAACAATGCGGGCATCTTCACCCCGCCTGGCACCATCGACGAGATCCCGCTGGAGGACTGGTTCGCTTCGGTAAACGTGAACCTCACCGGCATGTACCTGACTGCCCGCGCTGCCTTCCGCCAGATGCGCCACCAGGCGCCGCAGGGCGGGCGGATCATCAACAACGGCTCTATCGCGGCCCATGTGCCGCGGCCCCACTCCGCGCCTTATGCGGCCACCAAGGCGGCCATTACCGGCCTCACCAAAAGCCTGTCGCTTGACGGCCGCCCCTTTGACATCGCCTGCGGCCAGATCGACATCGGCAACACCCGCACCCCGATGGTCGAGGACCTGAGCCAGCGCCACGCCGAGGCCAATCCGGGTGCTGAGCCGATGCATACATTTGCAGTGGAAGACGCAGCCAATTCGGTGCTGCATATGGCCAACCTGCCACTGGAGGCCAATGTCCAGTTCATGACAGTTATGGCGACAAAGATGCCCTATATCGGCCGCGGCTAGGCTCTCCCGCCCGTCGCTGGTGCATCTGAGATGCCCCGCTCCCGTTGGGCGTGGCGCTGCGCTGGCGCGCAGCGCGCCCGTGGCGGAGGGGCTTCAAACCAGAAAGAAGCGGCGTAACCCAGGCTTCTTTCTGGTTGAAAATACTCCGGGGTGAATTGGCCGCAAGGCCAAGAGGGGCAGCGCCCCTCTTCCAGTTCAGCCTGCGGGGTCAGCACCCCTGCTTACCGGTTCCTGAGCAGGCTGAACGCAGCGGAGGCGCCCCAGCCGGCGGCGATGGCAATCGCCAGCGACATCAGGCCGTAAAGGAACGGTTGTTCGCGCGACAGTGAAAACAGGAACCGCTCCAGCCCTACCTTGCGCACGTCGATGGTGGTCTCATAGCTCGACACCACCTCGCCGCCGCGGGTCAGGAAGATACGGGTCTGATAGTCGCCTTCAGTCAAGTCGGCAGGCATTTTGATCGCTGTGCGGAACAGGGTCTGCTCGTCCACCGCGACGGTGTTTTCGCGCAGGGAATAGAGCCCGTTCTTCTCGCGGATGCGCACCACCGCATCGGCAAAGGCCTGGGCGCCGCGGATGTGCATCGCCGCGCCAACCGAGCGGATCGCGCGTTCGATAGAGACGCGGTAGCGCAGGTCTTCGGTGTCGGTCAGCACGGTGTCAAAGGGTGCGCTGGTTGCAACCGCATAGAAGGCTGGGGCCGAGTCGACCAGCACGCTGTCGACATTGACCCAGATGCCGACTTTCTTTTCCTTGCGGCGCACCATGACGGCAGGGGCAGGGCCGGAGACAGCCACGACAACTTCCAGGGGGGCGTCGGCAGGAATCGGGGCCTCGCGCTTTACCGCGCCGAAGATCAGGATTTCCGAGCCATCAAAGGTGGCGGTGATCGCCACCCGGTCCTGGCTGAGGCCGAGGACCACCTCCTCTTTGGCGGCCTGGGCGGTGGAGTACGGCAGCAGCGCCAGTGCGGCGGCGGCAACGGCGGACAGGAGCGGATTGCGCATGATCAGTGGCCTCCTGCGTCGCCGAGCGAGAACAGTTCGGAAGGTTGCAGCAACAGATCGAGGCCCAGTTTCACGCAGACCGCAATGACCATCAGCGCCAGCAGAATGCGCAGCTGTTCCGCCTTGAGATAGACCCCGATCCGGGTGCCGATTTGGGCGCCGACCACGCCGCCGATCAGCAGCAGCACCGCCAGCACGATATCCACGGTATAGTTGGTGGTGGCGTGCAGCATGGTGGTAAAGCCAGTGACCAGGATGATCTGGAACAGCGAGGTGCCGACAACCACTTTGGTGGGCATGCCGAGAATGTAGATCATCGCTGGCACCATGATGAAGCCGCCGCCAACCCCCATGATCGCGGCCAGGATGCCGACGCAGACGCCGACCATGACCGGCGGGATCACTGAGATGTAAAGGCCGGACGTGCGGAACCGCATCTTGAATGGCAGCGCATGCACCCAGCCTCGCTGGCGGCGCGGGGCAGGGGCGGCACCGCCTGCCTTCTTGGATTTGCGGATTGCGTTCAGGCTTTCGATGAACATCAGCCCGCCGACCACGCCCAGGAAGACGACGTAGCAGAGCTTGACCAGCAGGTCGACCTGGCCAAGCGCTTTGAGGTAGTTGAACACAACAACCCCGAGCGCCGCGCCAATCAGGCCGCCGGCCTGCAGAACAAGCCCCATCTTGATATCGACCGTGCGCCTTCGGAAATGCGCCAGAACGCCGGAGAAGGAAGAGGCGACAATCTGGTTTGCTTCTGTGGCCACCGCCACCGCCGGCGGGATGCCGATAAAGAACAAGAGCGGCGTCATCAGGAAGCCGCCGCCAACTCCGAACATGCCCGAGAGAACCCCGACCATTCCCCCAAGTCCCAGGAGAAGGAAGGCATTCACTGAGACCTCAGCTATGGGAAGGTATATCTGCATGATCTTTGTTAGACCGCGGACCGTTCAAAAATCAATGATCTATGCCGCCCTGCAGCGTGCAGGACTGATTTGACGCAGCAATCTGGACTTATGCCTGTGTCCTGTCACAGCTCTGTCAGTGAAAATAGATCTGCGGGTTCCAGCAGCAGCTCAAAGCCGATTTTGACCGACACTGACAGCACCAGCAGCGCCAGCAGCACCCGCAGCTGCTCTGCCTTCAGGCGGGCGCCGATCAGGGTGCCGAGCTGTGCACCCGCCACACCGCCCATCAGCAGGAACAGCGCCAGCACCACGTCGACTGTCTGATTGGTGGTGGCATGCATGAGGGTGGTGAAACCGGCGACAAAAATGATCTGGAACAGCGAGGTGCCGATCACCACTTTGGTGGGCATGCCAAGGATGTAGATCATCGCAGGCACCATGATGAAACCGCCGCCAACCCCCATGATTGCTGACAGGACGCCAACGCCGAAACCGACCAGAACGGGCGGAATGACAGAGATATAGAGGCCGGAGGCGCGAAACCGCATCTTGTAGGGCATGGCATGGACCCAGGACCGCTGGCGCCGCCTATATGCAGGCGCGCCGCCGGCCTGCCGCGCCCTGCGGATCGCGTTGACGCTTTCGATGAACATCAGCGCGCCGATCACGCCGAGGAACAGCACATAGCACAGCTGCACCGCCAGATCGACCTGGCCCAGCTGTTTGAGCCAGTTGAACACCGCCATCCCAAGTGCCGCGCCCAACAGGCCGCCGCCTAGCAGGACATAGCCCATCTTGAGGTCCACCGTGCGGCGCCGGAAATGCGCCATCAGGCCGGAAACGGATGAGGCCACCACCTGGTTGGCAGAGGTCGCAACCGCAACCCCCGGCGGAATGCCGATCAGGAACAGGAGCGGCGTGATCAGAAAACCGCCGCCGACACCGAACATGCCGGACAGCACGCCAACAGCGCCGCCAATGCCCAAAAGCACCAGGAAATTGACCGAGACCTCGGCGATGGGGAGGAAGATGTGCATGGCGCCATACAGCAACCGGAACGCGCCGGGTCAACCGGCCAGGCGGCACCGCGGCGGGCAGGACCGACAATGGATGAGGATCTGGACCTATGAGCAGGGCTCTCCCGCGCCCGCAGGAGAAGGGCAATGCCCTTCGCCTTGGCGGCCTTGGGCCGGGCACCGCACTGCGTGCGGCGCAAGGGGCTTTCTGCTGAGAGGCTCACTGAGGGGCAGAGCTGCCCCTCAGTGAGCCATGCCAAGTGTGCTTGCGTCTTTGCCGCGTCAAGGGTGAACGGCGCCTGCGCGCCGCCGCTGCGCGGCCCTTGACCCGGAAAAGACGAAGGACGGCAAAGAGAAACGCCCGGCATGGGACCGGGCGTTTTGGTGCTTCTTGCGCTGCGCTTAACGCTCTTTCACATATGGCTCGCCGCCGGCGCGGGGCGGGATTGCCTTGCCGACGAAACCGGCCAGGATCACCACCGTCAGCACGTAAGGCAGCGCATCCATCGCCTGCACCGGGATGGTGATGCCGCCGAGCTCGATGTTCTGGAACCGCAGGGCGATGGCTTGCAGCAGGCCAAACAGCAGGCAGGCGCCCATTGCGTGCCAGGGACGCCACTTGGCAAAGATCAGCGCCGCCAGAGCAATGAAGCCACGGCCCGCGGTCATGTCCTTGACAAAACCGGCCTGCAGCGCGGTGGCCAGATAGGCGCCGGCAATACCGCACAATAGGCCGCAGATCATCACAGCCGCATAGCGCAGGCCGACAACCGAGACGCCGGCGGTATCCACTGCGGCCGGGTTCTCGCCCACAGCGCGCAGACGCAGGCCGAAACGGGTGCGGAACAGCACCCACCAGGTGGCAGGCACAGCCAGGAAGGCGATGTAGACCAGGATCGAGTGGCCCGAGAGCAGTTCGGAATAGACCGGACCCAGCACCGGCACGCTGGACAGGCTCTCTGCCAGGGGCAGGTCAATCGGTGTGAACCTGCCGCCGCTGAACAATGACGGCGTGCGGCCGCCCTGCTGGAACCAGTCCTGGGCAATCAGCACCGTCAGGCCTGCGGCCAGGAAGTTGATGGCGACGCCGGAGATCAGCTGGTTGCCGCGGAAGGTGATCGAGGCCACCCCGTGCAGCGCCGCCAGCAAGAGCGAAGAGGCGATGCCCGCCAGCAGTCCCAGCCAGACATTGCCGGTCACCGCTGCTACGGCGGCAGAGAAGAATGCCGCCATCAGCATCTTGCCTTCCAGGCCGATGTCGAAGATGCCGGCGCGCTCCGAGAACAGGCCTGCCAGGCAGGCCAGCAGCAGAGGCGTCGACAGACGGACGGTGGAATCCAGAACCTGGATGATCGTCAGGAAATCCATCAGCTCTGCCCCTTCCGCATCGCCAGGAAGATCCGCTCCAGCGGCATCCGCACCATGTTGTCGAGCGCGCCGGTGAACAGGATCACCAGCGCCTGGATCACCACGATCAGTTCCCTCGGGATCGAGGTCCAGAGTGCCAGTTCAGCCCCGCCCTGATAAAGGAAGCCAAAGAGGATCGCGGCCAGGAACACGCCAAACGGGTGATTGCGTCCCATCAGCGCCACCGCGATACCGATGAAACCGGCGCCTTCGGTGGCGTTCAGCACCAGGCGTTCCGCTTCGCCCATCACGTTGTTCACGGCCATCATGCCGGCCAGCGCGCCGGAGATCAGCATCGCGATCATGATGGTGCGGACAGAGGAGATACCGGCATAGCGTGCGCCCGGCTCTGATTTGCCGAGGGAGCGGATCTCATACCCCAAAGGCGTGCGCCAGATCAGCAGCCAGACAAACAGGCAGGCGCCGACGGCCACCAGCAGGCTGACATTGGCCGGTGCGGATTTCGAGAACTCGATTCCGATCGGGGCCAGCAGCTCATGCAAAGACGGCAGGTGCACCGCTTCGGGGAAGCGTTCAGTGGCCGGATCCATCGAGCCTTCGGGGCGCAGCAGGTTCACCAGCGCGTAGTTCAGCACCGCCGCAGCGATGAAGTTGAACATGATGGTGGTGATCACAATATGGCTGCCGCGCTTGGCCTGCAGATAGGCGGGGATTGCGGCCCAGGCGGCACCAAACAGGCCTGCGCCTAGGGCAGCAAATACCAGCGCCAGAGTCCAGTGCGGCCAGGGGATTAGCAGACAGACCAGCGCCACGCCAAGCCCGCCCAGCATCGCCTGGCCTTCACCGCCGATGTTGAACAGGCCCGCATGGGCGGCAATCGCCACCGCCAGCCCGGTGAACATGAAATTGGTGGCGTAGTAGAGCGTGTAGCCCCAGCCATAGGTGGAGCCCAGGGCGCCATCGACCATCAGCTTGACCGCGGCAACCGGGTCTTCGCCGATCCCGAGGATCACCAGGGCCGACAGGATTGCGGCCAGCAGCAGGCTGATCAGCGGGATCAGCACCACATCGGCCCATTTCGGCATCTTGTCCATTTACGCGGCCTCCCCCGCGACACCGGCCATCAGCAGGCCCAGTTCTTTCTCATCGGTTTGATCCGCCGGGCGCTCGCCCATGATCATGCCGTCAAACATCACCGCAACCCGGTCGGAGAGCGACAGGATCTCCTCCAGCTCTACCGAGACCAGCAGGATTGCTTTGCCCTGGTCGCGCAGCTCGACGATCTGCTTGTGAATGAATTCGATTGCGCCGATGTCGACGCCGCGGGTCGGCTGGCCGACCAGCAAGAGGTCCGGATTGCGCTCAATCTCACGCGCGACGACGATCTTCTGCTGGTTGCCGCCGGAGAAGCTCTTGGCGGCCAGCCAGGGATCAGGCGGGCGGACGTCGAATTTCTCCATTTTGGCCTCGGTATCGGCCTGCAGTGCTACGTTGTTCATCAGCACGCCGTTCTTATAGGCCGCGTCGCGGTGATAGCCAAAGGCCACGTTCTCCCAGGCGTGGAAGTCCATGATCAGGCCTTCACGCTGGCGGTCCTCCGGCACATGGCCGATATGGGCACCGCGCCGCGCGGCGGCATCCGAGCCCTGGCCGTGCAAGGGCAGGGGGGTGCCGTGCAGTTTGATGCCGCCGGTGCCGGGGCGCATACCGCCCAGAACTTCCAGCAGTTCCGACTGGCCGTTGCCAGCGACGCCGGCGATGCCGAGGATCTCACCCGCACGCACCGTGAGGTCGATGCCCTTGACGCGCTCGACGCCGGCACTGTCCACCACCCGCAGGTTCTCTATCTCCAGGATCGGGGCGCCGGGCTGGGCAGGCACCTTGTCCACGCGCAGCAGCACCTTGCGGCCCACCATCAGCTCGGCCAGATGCTCGGGGCTGGTTTCAGCCGTCTTGACGGTGGCGGTCATCTGGCCGCGGCGCATGACGGATACCGTGTCGGTGTATTCCATGATCTCCCGCAGCTTGTGGGTGATCAGGATGATGGTTTTCCCCTCAGTGCGCAGCCGGTCGAGAATGCGGAACAGCTGGTCGGCCTCAGAGGGCGTCAGCACGCCGGTCGGCTCATCCAGGATCAGGATCTCGGCCTTGCGGTAGAGCGCTTTCAGGATCTCCACCCGCTGCTGCATGCCGACGCCGATCTCGTCAATGCGGGCGTCGGGGTCGACGAACAGCTCGTATTCCTCCTCCAGCGCCTTCAGCTCCTTGCGGGCGCGCCGGAGCGAGGGCATCAGCATGCCGCTGTCCTCGGCGCCAAGCACGATGTTTTCCAGCACGGTGAAATTCTCCACCAGCTTGAAATGCTGGAACACCATGCCGATGCCTGCGGCGATCGCTGCCTGGCTGTCCGGAATCGCGGTCTTCTTGCCCTTGATCCAGATCTCGCCTGAATCGGCTTTGTAGAAGCCATAGAGGATCGACATCAGCGTCGACTTCCCCGCACCGTTTTCACCGATGATACCGTGAATGGTGCCGGGGGCGACGCTGATGGAAATGTCCTTGTTTGCCTGGACCGGGCCAAAGGCCTTGGAAATGCCTTTGAGTTCGATGGCGGGGGCGGTCAATCGGGCTCTCCCATGCCTGTGAATCCGATCAGCCGCACCACCTTGCCGTCTTGCAGATCGGCAAAATACTGGCCGCGCACCATGATCTGGCCGTCCTTCTCGAAATCCACCGTGGCGCGTGCATGGCCGTGGTGTTCAGAGACGGCAACGACACTTGCGGTGGCGCCAGGCATTATCGCAGCAAACTGCGCGATGTAGTCCAGATAGGCGTCACGGGTTTCGATGGGGGCGGGGGTGTTGGGATCGGAGTAGTAGAAACCGGGCCCGATGGCCGCGTCCGTCTTGGCGGCGCGGGTTTCGGGCGATGGGTCGCCCCAGGCCGCAAACAGAGTGTTTAAGGAATCCGTCATGGCCTGGGGCTTTCGTCTTAGAAGCTCAGCGCGGGGCAGCTGTCGTTTTCATAATAGCTGGCCACGCTCACCTCGCCTGCGATGATCTGTTCGCGGGCTGCATCGACTGCGGCTTTCATCTCGTCCGAGACCAGCGGCGCGTTGTTGTCATCCAGCGCATAGCCAACGCCTTCTTCGGCCAGGCCCATCGTGAAGACACCAGTTTCCAGGTTTTCGCCGGCCTTCATCGCCTCGTAAACAGCCACGTCCACCCGCTTGAGCATGGAGGTCAGAACCTTGCCCGGGTGCAGATGGTTCTGGTTGCTGTCGACACCGATCGACAAGATGCCTTCGTCGGCGGCGGTTTGCAGCACGCCCACGCCGGTGCCGCCGGCGGCGGCATAAATCACGTCAGCACCCTGGCTGATCTGCGATTTGGTCAGCTCAGACCCTTTCACCGGGTCGTTCCAGGCCGCCGGTGTGGTGCCGGTCATATTGGCCACCACATTGACGTCCGGGTTCACGGCCTTGGCGCCCTGGGCATAGCCGCAGGCAAAATGGCGGATCAGCGGGATATCCATGCCGCCGATAAAGCCGACGGTGTCCGACTTGGAGGCCATCGCCGCCATCATGCCCACCAGGTAGGAGCCTTCATGCTCGGCAAAGCCGATCTGGCGCACGTTCGGGGCGTCCAGCCAGGTCACGTCCACCGCAACAAATTTGGTGTCCGGATAATCCGCGGCCACCTGGCCCAGCGGGTCGGCCATGGCAAAGCCCATGGTGATGATCGGGTTGGCACCGGCTTCGGCAAAGCGGCGCAGCGCCTGCTCGCGCTGGGCCTCGGACTGCAGCTCGATTTCGCGGTACTTGCCGCCGGTTTCCTCAACCCAGCGCTGGGCGCCGTTATGCGCGGCTTCGTTGAAGCTTTTGTCGAATTTACCGCCCAGGTCGAAGATCAGCGCCGGTTCGGCAAGCGCGGCACCGGCTGTCAGGGCCAGCGACGCGGCTGCGCCCATCAGCGATTTCATCAGGGTCATCAGGTTAACTCCCACTGTCATTTTTGTTGGATGCAGCGGGGGTTTTCCGCTGCCCGGCCCCGTTCAGGCCATAGAGGGTGCGGCAATTTAGCCTGCAGGGCAGGGAGAGGGTCAACCGCTTTTTGACCATTTGGTGCGGAATCCGCGCAACTGGCCTAACGTAAAGCTTTGCGCATCAGGATCGCATCCGCTGCGGCGGTATCCTGGCGGGGGTAATATCCTTTGCGGCGCCCGCATTCCGCGAATCCGCAGGAGTGGTAGAGCGTTTGTGCAGCACTGTTATCCGCCGCCACTTCCAAAAAGGCTTCTGCCGCGCCGCGCCGGGCAGCCTCTGATTCCCACTCGGCCATGCAGGTCCGGGCCAGGCCCTGGCGCTGATGGCCGGGGGCGGTGGCAATGGTCAGCAGCTCTGCCTCATCCGCGATCACCCGGACCAGTGCGAAACAGCGCCCATCGCCCGCGGCAAAGGCCAGCGGGCTGTCCAGCAGCGCAGCGAACTCCGCAGCGCTCCACGGGCGGGACTGAGTGAAGGCCGCGGCATGGGTTGCGGCCATCTGCCCTGGGGTCAGGAGATCACTCATCCAGCAGCGCAGGCGGCACGTCTCTGGAGGGCGCAGCGTCAGCGGCGCGCAGATACAGCGGCGCAGGCGGTTCGGACGCGGTTTCAAACCGTGCGGCGGCGATGCGCGCAATGGCTTCGGCAATTCCCCCCGGGGTTGCCTCGGGCGCAAAGGCCAGCCCGGCACCGCGGGCGGCGTCCTCAGCCTCCTGGCGGGGCAGCAGACGCGGTGCTTCGCCTGGCAAGGCTGCATAGACCTGATCACGCGGCGCGGGCACTGCGGGCAGGGTGCCTGCGGCGGCGCGGGCCTCGAACCCGTCGACGCCGACGGCCGGAACCTCCAGCCCCAGCGCCAGCCCGCGCGCGGCGGAGACAGCAATTCGGATACCCGTGAAGTTGCCAGGACCCACGCCAACACCGATGGCATCCAGATCCTTCCAGCCGGCACCGCCTTCGGCCAGCACCTCTTCCAGCAGCGGCATCAGCCGCTCGGCCTGGCCGCGGGTCATTTCCTCCAGACGGGAGGCCAGCAGCTCTTCCCCGCGCAGCAGGGCCGCGGCGCAATGGCCTGCGGAAGTATCAAATCCCAGAACCAGCGGTGCTGCGCTGTTTTCTGCTGCAACGGAAGTATCTTGCATGGTCAGCTCTTATTGCCGGCGTTCAGCGCCTGTCGCCCGGACCCGCCGGCACGAGGGAGATCATCGGTGAAATGCAGCCAAGGCAGGCGCGCGCCCTCGTGGCAGTGGATTTCCGGCGGCAGGTCCGCCGCCTGGTCCAGAATGCCAATGGGGACATAGGTTTGGCCCGGCAGGTAGTCGAACTGTGCCGCCAGCGGCGAGCCGCAGTTCCGGCAGTTCCAGCGGGTCACTCCGGGATGGCTGGAAAAGGACGGACCCAGCCCCGGTTCCGCGGTCAGGCTGCTTTCGGCAAAGGCTGCAAAGGCCCCGACCGGAGCGCCGGTCCAGCGGCGGCAGTCGCTGCAATGGCAATAGGCCACCGTCTGCGGGCGGGTGCTAAAGCTCAGCCGCACCGCGCCGCAGTAACAGCGGCCTGTGATGGGAGCGGCTGCCTCAGACGGCAACCGGGCGCACCTCGGTCACTTCAGGTATATAATGGCGCAGCAGGTTCTCGATGCCCATTTTCAGCGTCAGGGTCGAGGAGGGGCAGCCCGCGCAGGCCCCCTGCATGTGCAGGTAGACCACGCCGCGGTCAAAGCCGTGAAACGTGATGTCGCCGCCGTCCTGGGCCACTGCCGGGCGCACGCGGCTGTCCAGCAGTTCCTTGATCTGGTTGACGATCTCGGCGTCCTCTCCCGAGTGCTCGGCATGGCCCGAAGCCGGATCGGCAGAGCCATCCGCCATCACCGGCTGGCCGGACTGATAATGCTCCATCACCGCGCCCAGAATGGCCGGCTTGATGTGGTCCCACTCGACGCCATCGGCCTTGGTCACGGTCACGAAGTCATTGCCGAAGAACACGCCGGTCACACCCGCAACCGCAAAGATGCGGGCGGCCAGCGGCGATTTGCCTGCAGCCTCGGCGCTGGGGAAGTCGGCGGTGCCGGCCTCCAGAACGGTCTGGCCCGGCAGGAATTTCAGCGTCGCCGGGTTGGGCGTGGATTCAGTCTGAATGAACATGTCGGGCCTCCGTTAAGCGTGCCCCCGATATGCGCCCTGCGCGCCGCCAAGTCAAGATTTGGAACGATTCTAAATCGTGATGCCTGCGGCATGGTCCAGGGCCTGTTCCAGCCGGTCGTCGCCCCAGAACAGATCCTGTCCGCTGATGAAAGACGGCGCGCCGAAGATCCCAGCGGCAATGGCCCCTTCTGTTTGTGTCCGCAGGGCTGATTTGATTTCCGGCGCTTGCGCGCGTTGCAGGAGTGCCCCGTCCAGGCCAGCCGCCTGCAGGCAATCCAGCAGGACAACCTCCCGCGTTATATCCGCACCGCCGCCGAACTGGGCCTGAAACACAGCCTGTGCAAAGGCCTCAATCCGGCCCCGTTCTGCTGCGGCCAAAGCCAGGCGCGCCGCCGTCAGCCCGTTTTGCGGAAACACCTCCGGGCGGCGGAACGGCAGTCCGCGGGCGGCGCAGATCCGCTCCATGTCGCGCCACATATAGCGTCCCTTGGCCGGATAGAGGTTGAAGGGGGAGGTGTCCCAGCCCTGAGCCGCAAAGATTGGCCCCAGCAGAAACGGCTTCCAGCTGACCTCAACCCTGCGGGCGGCGGCCATTTCGCCGATCCGCATCGCGCTGAGGTAGGAATAGGTGGAGGCGAACTCGAACCAGAAGGTAATCTTGCCGGTCATCGCCTCTGCCTTGCCTTCCTGTGTTGTGCGGTCAGGTGATCGCTTCCAGTTTCTCTTTCGACAGATCGCCCGGCACGATGGTGATCGGGATCGGCAATGTGCCGGAGTTCTTGGTCAGTTGGGTGACCAGCGGCCCCGGCCCCTTGCGCCCGGTGCCGGCCCCCAGCACCAGCACGCCGATTTCCGGGTCGCCTTCGATATAGTCGAGGATCTCCGGAACGGCTTCTCCTTCGCGGATCACCAGTTCGGGGTCCACGCTTTGGCGGTCACGCATCCATTTGGCGAACACCTCGAAATGGGCATGGATGCGTTCGCGGGCTTCCTCCCGCATCACTTCGCCGACGCCGATCCAGTGGTTGAACTCGTCCGGCGGGATCACCGAAAGGATGATCACGCCTGCACCGGTATGGGCTGCGCGCATCGCGGCAAAGCGCATGGCGTTCAGGCATTCGCGGCTGTCGTCCAGCACCACAAGGAATTTGCGCATCTTTGCTCTCTCGTTGCTCCACCGCGGATCATGGCGCAAGCGGGCGCGTCAGGCAATAGAGCCAAAGCTGTTGAGCTGTTTCAGGAAACTGGCTCTAGGGGCAGGGAGGGAAGCGGCTCCCGCGCCCGCAGGATCTTCCGGCTGCGCCGGAACACCCTTGGCGGCCTTGGGCCGGGCGCCGCGCATCGCGCGGCGCGGGGGGGGGGGGGAGGAAAAGGGGAGGGTCCAAACACCCCCCCCCCCCCCCCCCCCCCCCCCCCCCCAACCCACCCACCCCCCCCCACTCCCCCCCTCTCCTTTTCAGAGAGAGGGGGGGGGGGG
>NZ_JBSWYB010000050.1:0-23731 GCF_056160905.1 Leisingera sp. ABD4_442
TGTGGAGGGGGGGCGTTGTTTGCAGCCTTTTTGTTGGGGGGGGGGGCGGGATCGGTGGGAAAACAAACCCACCCCCTGCTGGCGGTTTTCCTTCCCCCCCCCCCCCCCCCTGGAGACCCCCGCAACCCTAGGAGCCGATCAAGATGGAAAGACGTGAATGGAAAACCAAGACCTGATCACCCGGCTCGACAACCGGCTGGACCAGCTGGTGAATATCGACATGGGCGAACGCGGTGTCGAGCACCTGTTTGAAGCGGCCCGCGCACTGCAGGGCGGTTCCCTGATCGGTGCCGCGGCGGACGCGCTGATGGCGGTGCCCGAAGGCGGCACAGTGGTGCTGACCACCGGCTCGGTCTCGCGCGCCTGGATCACCCCGGATTTGGGGGAGAACGACGGCCCCTCCGGCGCGGCAGCGATAGCCCGGGCGCTGGTGCTGGGGCGCAATGCCACCTGTGTGATGCTCTGCGAGGAAACCCTGCTGCCCGCGATCCGTAATACCTGCCAAGCGGCAGGGCTGTTCCCGGTCTCGCTGGAGCAGGCGGCGATTGCGCGCGCCGACAAGAGCCTCGCCACCATCGTGATGCTGCCCTATGCCACCGATGACGCGGTGGGCCAGGCGCAGGCCGTGCAGATGCTGGACGAACTGCAGCCGGACCTGCTGTTCTCGACCGAGCGGGTCGGGCGCAATGAGTTTGGCGTCTACCACTCGATGCGCGGCATTGATTACGGCATGGGCCGGGCGCGGGTGGATTTCCTGTTCGACGAAGCCTTGGCCCGGGGCATCCCGGTGGTAGCTGTCGGCGACGGCGGCAATGAGATCGGCATGGGCAAGGTGGCGGATCATGTGACCACGCATGTGCCCTATGGCGATGCCTGCCAATGCGGCTGCGGCGGCGGCATCGGTGCGGTCACCTCCTGCGATGTGCTGATCACCGCCGCCTGTTCGAACTGGGGCTGCACTGCGATTGCCGCCGCCATGGCCGTGCGCGCGGGCAATGCCAAGCTGCTGCACACCCCCGAACGCGAGGCCCTGCTCTTGGACACCATGGTGGCCAATGGCCTCATCAACTCCACTCACGGGATCGTCGATGACAGCGTCGACGGCTTTCCCCGGCAAAGCCATCTTGCGGTGGCTGAGCTGTGCCGTACCATCGTGAGCCGCGCGCTCTGACCTCTGACAGGACTTTAACGACATGATCCAGGACAACCCCGCCCTCATCGAGGCCATCCGCAGCCGTTTTGCCCATGTGGACAGCTGCCCCTTCCAAGGCGAGCGTATCTTTTTCGAGAACGCCGGCGGCGCGCTGACGCTGAAATCGGTGGTCGAGACCGCGGCGTTTTATGCCGCGATCCCCGACAACCCGGGCCGCATCAACCCGGCAGGCCAGGGCATGCAAGATAAGATCAACAAGGCCAAGGAAGACATGGCCGTGTTCATGAACGCCCCTTCCGGCCAGTTCTTTGCCGGTGAAAGCGGCACCGAGCTGCTGTTCCGGATGATCCGCACGGCCTGTGTGAATGCGCCCAAGGGGGCCAAGGTGATCGGCTCCTCGATCGAGCACCCGGCCACCCGCAGCGCCGCCCGCCGCTGGGCGGAGATTGCCGGGCTGGAATATGTGAACGTTGCCCACGACAACGAAACCGGCCTGGTCAGGGCGGAGGATTACGCGGCGCTGATGACCCGGGATGTGGCGGTAGCAACCATCCTGCATGCTTCGCCGGTCACCGGCATGGGCATGGATGTGGCGGCGATTTCCAAGGCGATCCGCGCAGTTGCGCCGGACTGCTTGATCATCGTTGACGGGATCCAGCACGCCGCCCATGGGCAGCTGGACCTGGCGGCATATGATGTCGATGGCTACGCGGTCTCGCCCTACAAGGTTTTCTCGCGCCATGGCTACGGCATTGCTTGGATTTCGGACCGGATGACGGCGCTGCCGCATGACATGCTGATCGGCGCCCCCGCCACCGGCTGGGAGTTCGGCACCCGCGACACGGGCTCTTACGCCACTTGGACGGACGTGGTGGACTATTTCGAATGGCTGGGCGGCGAGGTATCTTCCGAACCTACCCGCCGCGGCAGGATTGAGGCTGCCGGCCATGCCATCCACGCCTATGAAACCCACCTGACCAATGCCGCGATCAATGGCACCGGCAACCTGCCGGGACTGCGCGACATGGCGCATGTCACCATTCTGGCGGGTGCAGACAACCCGGCGCGCGAAGGGCTGGTGTCTATTGTGGTGGACGGCATCGCCTCGGAAGAAGTGGTGGAGATCCTCAACGCCCAGGGCATCCGCACCCATACCCGCAAGGCGGATCACTACTCGGGCAACGTGCTGGACCCGCTGGGGCTACCGGACTGCATTCGGATTTCCTTTTGCCATTACAACACTGAAACAGAAATCTCCAAGATGCTCGCAGCGGTGAAGGAGCTGGGCAGGGAAGGCTGATCCGGCCGGACCGGTGTTAGATAGGAGACCGTTTCCGGCAGCAGTGCCGGGAATGGGGCCGCCGGGAGCTTAGATTTGGTTGCTGGGAAGGGCTGGGCCTTTTGGGGTCCGGCCTCTCTTACGCACGCTTAGACACCGTGCACCGTCAGCGTCCTCGGCAGTTTGTTTGCGGCCCCTGTCCTATTGGGGCCGCCGCGGACGATTTGGCGCATGGCGCGGCGTCTTATCAGTAAATAAAAACAGTCATGACTGTTTTTTATTGACGCGGCATCAAGCGCGCTCTTAGGGTAGTTTCAGGCCCGGCAGGGAAAGAATCGGATGGACCAGGTGACAAAACGCACCCAGCAGCAAAAAAGCGAAGACATGCGGGCCAGACTGCGACGGGCGACTTTGCTCACGCTGATGGAAAAAGGGTTCCGCAACGCGGGAACACCTGAAATCTGCCGTCAGGCCGGCGTGTCGCGCGGTGCTATGCTGCACCATTATCCGACCCGCAACGCCTTGCTTCTGGATGCGGCCATTGATCTGTGGCGGGAAGTGCCGGAGCGGCTCCGCGGGCTGGTTGGCGGTCTGAAAGACGGCGCCTTTGATGTCGATGCCTTTGTCGATGGGGCCTGGGAAAACATGTTTGCCGACGATGTGGTGCTGCCTTCGTTGGAGTTGACCCTGGCCGCGCGTTCAGATCCGGAGCTGGCAGAGCCGGTCGCTGAAGGACTGCGGGAGTTGTTCAACAGCTACTATGAAATCCTGCACGGAACCTTTGCGGCGCAAGGGTGGGACGAGGCGGCGATCCGCGACAGTATCAATCTGGTGCTTTGCTCCCTGCGCGGGCTCAAGGTGCAATCGCTGGTCTATCACAGCCCGCAATTTGAGGCCGAAATGATGGCTTCGCTTAAAAATGCCTTCAAACACGCCATCCAAGCGATGGCGGGAGAGACGGACTAACAGGAACCAACATGAAGACGCTTAGGAATGTGCTGCTGGTCATAGCTGACCAGTGGCGCGGGGATGCTATTGCCTGCTGGGGGCATCCGGATGTGCAAACACCGCATCTGGATGCCTTTGCGGCCGAAGCAGTGTCGTTCCGCCGGCACTATGCGCAGGCTGCGCCCTGTGGCCCGTCCCGTGCCTCACTCCTGACCGGGCGCTACCTGATGAATCACCGGCAGGTCAGCAATGAAACTCCATTGCCGGCAGGGATGCCCAACCTAGCGCATCTTGTGGCCGGATCGGGGCGGGAGCCTGCGATCTTCGGTTATACCGACACGCCGAATGATCCGTACAACGCTGCACAGCTGCAGCCATGGGTCTGTCCGGGGTTCGACACCAAGGCAGGCTTTTTCTATCATGACAGCTTTGCTGCCTGGCGGGCCTGGCTGGCAGAGCATGGTGTACAAATCGCAGAAAGCGGTGATCCCGAGAGCATTTTCTTGCCTGCAGGCGGCTACGACCGCAGCCAGCCGCTGGCTCCCTGCCAGTACCCTGCCGAGCTGAGCGACACCGTTTTCCTGTTCGGCGCAGCGGCGGATTACATCCGGTCCCGCGCAGGCAAACCTTGGTTCGTAAGCCTGAACTGCCTGCGCCCGCATCCGCCCATGGTGGCGCCGGAACCTTTTAACAAGATGTTTGATCCGGAAGCCTTGGCACTGCCTGAGCGCAGCATTCCGCCCGCGGAAGTAGCCGGATCCCACCCCTTCCTTGCAGTCTCGCTCAAGGCCCATGGCGCCAAACGCTATTTCCGGGCAGATCTTGAGCCCGGCGCTGTGACAGAAGCGGACGAGCGCAATATGCGCGCGGCATATTATGGCAATATGGCAGAGGTAGATGCCCGGTTCGGCGCGCTGGTGGCGGAGCTGAAGGCGGCGGGTGAATGGGATCAGACACTGGTGATCTTCACCTCGGATCACGCCGATCAGCTGGGCGGCAACTGGATCTATGGGCGGCGCGGGCCGTTTCCCGGTTTGTTCCACATCCCGCTGATGATCCGCGACCCGCGTTTTCCGGCGCAGCATGGCAACAGCGTCGATGCCTTCACCGAAACCACCGACATTTTGCCCACCATTGCCGAGGTGTTGGGGCAGCCGGTGCCGGAGTGTGACGGCCGCTCACTGGCCGGCTTCCTGCAAGGCAGCGCACCTGAGGCTTGGCGAGACTATACGGTGTGGGAAACCGACTACCGCGAGCTGCAGCTGATTCCGGAGTTGGCTTCCTATCTGCCGGAAAGCCCGGATGACTGTTGCTTCACTGCGCTGATGTCGCAGGCGTGGCTTTACATCCATTTCCCAGCGCAGCCTGCGTTGCTGTATGATTTAGCAGCTGACCCGCGATGCGAACGCAACCTGGCGGGCGACCCGGCCCATGCGGCCGATCTGGCCCGCAGCGCCCAGACGCTGCTGACGCATCGGATACGGCACACCCCCAAACAGTTATCGGACTATTGGCTGCCCTACGCGACCAATGGGCTGGCACGGAAAATCTGGAACACGGAGGAGAAGACGTGCTGAGGATTTCGGGCCTGACAAAGACCTTTGGGGCATTTCGCGCCTTGAATGTCGGGCAAATCGACATACCCCGCGGCGAGGTGACCGGCATTGTCGGCCCTAATGGCGCGGGCAAAACCACACTGTTCAACACGGTGGGCGGCGCAATCCGGCCTGATGGCGGCAGCGTCACCCTAGATGGCAGCGACATAACTGGCCTGCCGCCGCACCGGCTGGCAGAGAAGGGTCTGGTGCGGACCTTCCAGATCTCCCGCGATCTGGGCGCGCTGACCATTCTGGAGAACCTGCTTCTGGCCCGGCCCGGCCAGTATGGCGAGGGCCTGGCAGCAGCGCTGTTTTCCCGCGCCCGCATCCGGGCAGAGGAGGAAGCCGCAATCGAACAGGCCCGCACATTGCTGCAGCGGGTGGACCTGTGGCGGCTGGCGGACCAATCGGCCAGCAGCCTGTCGGGCGGGCAGAAGAAGCTGCTGGAAGTGCTGCGGGCAATGATGCTGTCGCCCAAGGTGATCCTGCTGGACGAACCAGCGGCAGGCGTGGCGCCGACAATGGAGGGGGTGCTGTGCGACTTTATTCTCAGCCTGAAAGAGGAAGGCGTCACCTTTGCCATTGTCGAACATGACATGGAGATGATCGAGACGCTGTGCGACAGCGTCTATGTGATGACCGAGGGCCGCGAGATGATGCGCGGCACGTTCGAAGAAGTCACCACCGATCCCTGTGTTCTGGAAGCATATCTGGGGAGCATGGTGTGATGGGCAGTACCCTCCTGGCAGTTGAAAACCTGCGGGCCGGCTACGGCGGCGGCGATATCATCAAGGGCGCGGGGTTCTCCGTCTCCGAAGGTGCCGTCTCAACCATCGTCGGCCCCAATGGCGCGGGCAAATCCACGCTGGTCAAGTCGCTGGTCGGCCTGCTGACACCACGCGAAGGCACAATCACCCTGGCGGGCAAGGATGTGACCCGGCTGAACGCGCCTTCCAAGGCGCGCGCTGGCCTGGGCTATGTCCCGCAGGAGCACAATGTGTTCCGCAACATGTCGATCGGCGAGAACATGACGCTGGCCTATGAGTTCATCTCCGGCGGCTCCAAAGGCCTGCGCGAGGCGCGCGACCGGGTTTTTGCCATCTTTCCGGACCTTGCCCACCGCGAGGCGGATCTGGCGGGCAACCTGTCGGGCGGGCAGCGGCAGATGCTCGCCTTCGGCTGCGCCTTGATGCCGAACCCGAACCTCTTGCTGCTGGATGAGCCGAGCGCGGGACTGTCGCCGAAATACGTCGCCGAAATGTTCGAGGCGGTGAAGGGCGTGAACCAAGCCGGCGTGTCGATCCTGATGATCGAGCAGAACGTCAAGGAAGCCATGGTGATCTCGGAGACTGCCATCGTGCTGGTTGCGGGCACGGTGCGAGCGCAGATGCCCGCTGCGGACTTCATGAACCATCCCGACATTCACGCGCTCTACATGGGTACTGCGGATGCCGGCGCAAAGGAGAGCGCCTGATGCTCCAGATCCTGTTGAACGGCGTTGTCTCGGGGCTGCTGGTGGCCCTTCCGGCGATTGCCCTTTCGCTGACCTATGGGGTGCTGAACTTCCCCAATTTCGCCATCGGCTCGATGATCACCGCGGGCGCGTATATTGCGTTGTTTTTCAATGTGGATATTGGCGTGCCGATCCTGCCGGCCGCAGTGCTGGGCGCAGGAGGACTGGCAGCAGTGGCACTGGCAACCGACCGGCTGGTCTATAAGCCACTGCGCAACGCGGACCATGTGACGCTGCTGGTCGCCTCGATGGGGGTCTATTTCGTGCTGGAAAACCTGGTGCGCTTCCTTTGGGGTTCCGACATCCGCGGCTTTGACATCGCCGTCGCCCGGCCGCACCGCTGGATGGGGCTGCGGGTCAACAACGAGCAGATCACCATCGTGGTTGTGGCGCTTCTGGCCATGGTCGCGGTCTGGTTCATCCTGATGCGCACGCCCTTGGGCCGCGCCATGCGGGCAGTGGCCGACAATCCGGATCTGGCCGACGTGCGCGGCATCAGCCGCAACTACGTGATCGCCATGGTCTGGGCCATTGCCGGGGTGCTTGCGGCTTTTGCCGGGGTGCTGATCGGCATGGACGGCATCGTCGACCCGCTGATGGGCTGGAATTATGTGCTGCCGGTCTTTGCTGCCGTCATCCTCGGCGGCATCGGCAATCCGCTGGGTGCGGTCATCGGCGCGCTGTTGATCGGCGTGGCCGAGGAACTGGCCACCCTGGTGCTGCCCACCACCTACCGGCAGGCGGTGTCCTTCCTCATCATTGCGCTGGTGCTCTTGCTGCGCCCGCACGGACTTCTTGGCAAAGCGAGGATCAGCAGATGATCGGCTACCTGACCGCAATCCTTATCTTCGTCATCATATCTGCCCTGATCGGCCTGGCGCTGAACCTGCAATGGGGCCAGGCGGGGATGGTCAACTTCGGCATCTTCGGCTTCTTTGCCGTGGCGGCCTATGTCTCGGGCCTCAGCGCCCTGGCCGGGGTGCCCGCCTTGATCGCTGCGGCGCTGGCTGTGCTGGTTACGGTGGCGCTCAGCATCCTGGTCGCTCTGGTCTCCGCCCGATTGCGCGAGGATTACCTGGCAATTGCCACGCTTGCCTTTGCCGAGGCGGTCCGGCTGTTCCTGCTGAACGAGACCTGGCTGACAGGCGGTGCCAACGGCCTGCCCGGCATCCCGCGCCCGCTGTCCGGTTTGGCCACCGGCCTGCAATATGAGCTGCTTTTCCTGGCCATCTCCCTGGTGGTGCTGGCAGCCTGCTTTGCCTTTGCCCAGATGCTGACGGTCTCTCCCTTCGGCCGCGTCCTGCGGGCCCTGCGCGAGGATGACCTGGTCACTGCCACCCTTGGCAAGACCACGCTCAGCTTCCGCATCCGGGCCTTTGCCGCAGGCGGGGTGATCATCGGCGCGGCCGGCAGCCTGCACTGTTTCTACTTTAGCTATATCGACCCCACGCAGTTCGGCGCCTTTGTTACCGCTTATGCTTTCATGGCGGTGATTGCCGGCGGGCGCGGCTCCAACACCGGGCTGCTCTTGGGTGCGGCCTCTGTCATGGTGCTACTGGAAGGCACCCGCTTTCTGAAAGACCTGATGCCCTTCCTGGATGCGGGTCAGGCGGCTTCCCTTCGCCTGATTCTCATTGGTGCGGGCCTCATCCTCCTCTTGATTTACCGCCCGCAGGGGTTTTGCCGCGAATACCGCCTGCAGGCCGGAAAGGGAGACAAGTCATGAGCAGAATTCCCATTGTCGCTGCTGATGACCTGCCGGAAGAGGCCCGTGCCGTCTTGAAGGAGATGACCCGCTATGGCCCGTTCGGCAACCTGGGCGGCGCGCTGGCGCACCGGCCGCCGGTCCTGAAGCATATGTTCGCGATGCTGCTGGAATTGCGGGACGAGGCGGTTCTGCCGCGTCGGTCGCTGGAACTAGCGCTGGTTACCGTCTCCAAGCTGAATGATTGCACCTATTGCGTCTCGCACCACGCGCCAATGCTGGCAGTGGAAGGGCTGAGCGCTGAGGGGATTGCCCGGCTGCCGCAGGCCGTTGACCACCCGGAGCTGGATGACTGCGACCGGGCCGTGGTGCGCTATGCCGAAGCTGTCACCAATCGCGCCAGCCGCATGAAAGATGAAGAAGTCACCGGCCTTCGCCGCTGGTTCAGCGATGCCCAGATCGCTGAGCTGACCTGGCGCGTCGCGCTGTGTAGTGCCTTCAACCGGTTCAACGATGCCTTGCAACTGACGCTGGAAGACGGGGTGGAGGAGATCCCGACCGGCGCCTGATCCTACAGAGGAGGAAATCACCATGACACAACTTACCCTGAGCCGCCGCAGGTTCCTGGGCAGCGCCGCTGCGGGCATTTCCGTGGGCAGCCTGCCCCTGCCTGCACTTGCCGGCAATGGCCCGGTTAAATTCGGTATGATCTCGCCACTCACTGGCGGCGGCGCGTCCTATGGGCCGAATATCGTCAAGGCTGCCCAGGTGGTTGCAGCACAGATCAATGCCGCAGGCGGCATCCTGGGCGGCCGGGAGATCGAGGTTATCGCCGAGGACAGCGAAACCAACCCGACATCCGCCGTGCGGGCCGCGCGCAAGCTGCTGGATGTGGATCAGGTCAGCTCCATTATCGGGATGTGGGGTTCCGGGCCGACCCTGGCGGTAAAACCGCTGGCGATTGAAAAGGGCGTGTCTCTCAGCTGCCTGGGTGCAGCGGACGCAATCACCGAGGGCGACAACGGCGGGCTGATCTGGCGGTTCCAGGCCACAGGCCGCGAATGGGGGGTGCCGCCGGCCAAGGCGATGCTGGCTGCGGGTCACAAGAAGGTCGGCATTCTGGCCGTTCAGACCGCCTTTACCCAGTCAATGATCGCACCTTTCGTGGAAACCATCGAAGCAGGTGGCGGTGAAGTCGTGGTGCAGGCCGAGGTGAAACCCGATCAGCCGTCGTTTCGCGCAGAAGTGGATCAGGTGATGGGCGCGGATGTGACAGCCGTATTCCTGCCTGCCTATGTCACCCAATTCACCTCGATTGCCAAGGAATGGTACCGCGGCGGCTATGAGGCCGAACTTTACACGCTGACAATCGCGGCCAGTGCAGGCACCAATGGCGGCGGCAAGTTCATCAGCGCTGTCGGCAATGAGGTGGGCGAGGGCATCCACCACCTGCAGGCGACCAATGACATCAGCTCCCCCGCGTACAAGGAATTCGAGACGCTGATGGGGACGGAGCCGGGCAGCTTTCTGCCGTTCTCCGCGCTTTGTGCCGACAGTCTGGCGGTGCATGCGGCGGCGATGGAAAAGGCGGGCAGCGCCGACGCCACGGTTTATACCAAGGAGATCCTTGCCATCACCAATGGCAGCGGGGAGAAGACCGGCGGCGTTGTCAGGCTGCTGGAGGCGGTCCGGGCTGGAAAGGACGTGGACTATACCGGCTATGGGATGGACGTGGCATTCCACGCGGACGGCAATTTGAAAGACCGTCCCTTCGCGCATTTCGTGATCCGCGGCGGCAAGGACGAAGAACTCGGCACCGTGTAAAAGACACTGGCGGCACGGCGGGTTTTGCTATTCTGCCGTGCCGCCCAGCATCGCGGGCATTCTACATTCTACATTCTACATTCTACATTCTGCATTCCGCCAGGCGCTTGGGCGGAGTTGCCGTTTTGGAATAATGCACGCGCATCAGGAGCAGACATGCTCCCGTGCCGTCCAATCAGAACGAACCCTAACAAAAGACAAAGATAACTCGGCGCTTATACCCTAAGTTTATGTGGTCCTGACCGTTGGTTTATGCGTTTTGAGCCTAGGTTTATTGTGCCCGCGGGGATCAAGTGCGATCAAAGGCGAAGACGGTGCAGAAGCATCGCGGGCGCAGGGCTGAGGCGGGGCGCCGGGCAGGGAAACACGCCAGGCTGAAATTTTGACAAGGCGCTTATCAGAGCGCCTTTTCTGCCTGCGGCACATGCGTTCTCTGATGCAACGGATGATCGCCCGGAACTCTGGGCAGCGCAGGAGAGAACGGGTGGTCAAGACTGTCACGACGGATGCCGGGGCCTTTGCGGTTTACGAAGCCTATTTGCGCGCAGCAGAAGGCGGCAGCGAGCCGCTGCTGGATCTGAGCGATGCAGGGTTATACGGCAGCAGCGGCCAGGGGATGACCGCGGCGGAATTGCAGCAGGAGAATATTGATATCTCCGCGGCGCTGCTGGCGGGCGAGCAGGGCTACGGCGTTGCCAACCCGCTGTCGGTTGAAGCGGTCAGCCAGATCGCCGAGTCCTTGCTGGCGCAGGTCAACCAGGTCTCCGGCCTGACGGCGGAGCCCAATGCCAATTTCACTGATGCCGAGCTGCAGGCACGGGCGGACCAGTTGTCTTCTGACATGCTGGCGGAGTTCCAGGCGCAGATCGCGGCCAACCCATCCGTGGCGGTGGTATTGCCCAGTACGCCGGAGGAGCAGGCTCAGTTCAACCGGGGCGTGGCAAACGCGGTTAAGGATCTGGCTGACGCGCGGGGCTACTTTCAGAAGCTCGCGGCAGGCGATACCAGCCCGGAAGTGATCGGGTTGACGGTTGCAGCGGCAGTGAAAACCGCAACCGGCATTCTGTCGGTTCTGCCGCTGCCGCCGGCCGCGAAAGCGGCAGTGAACATCGTCAACTTTGCCACCTACCTGGCACCCGGCATTGCCGCGGCGGTGAAGGGCGATGGCGATCCGGCGACCCTGCTGACCATTGCGGTGCAGATGGCCACCTCGGTTTTGACCTGGGGAGTGTCAGACTATTTCTTTGACTATATCGCCCCGATCATCGTTTCGGCAGCTGCCAACGCAGAGATGGGAGCCGACGGGCTGATTGATCTGTCGCCGACGGCAATTACCCAAGGGCTGATCGAGGCCGCGGTGCATGACAACGGCGGCACCCTGCCGGACTGGTGGTACCAGGCCACCGGCGGCAACAGCGGCAGCTTCGACCAAACCTACCAGAAGGCACAGGCAATTGCGGATGCCTATGGCGGATTTGGCAGCGACAGCTTCATGGCCGGGCTGTCGGCGCAGATCCGGGCGCAGTACGGCAGCTACGGGAAGTATTACCAGGAACTGACGCTGAACCTGGACCCGAACGAGGGCGCAACTCGGTATTACTTTGCGTATAATGGGGTCTGGGAAACCCGGCCGATATTTTCCGCATCAAACGTAATTTTCCCGGGCGTAGACCCCAACACGACCAATCCCTGGGACCTGATCCACGTCACCAATGCGCCCACTGCGATCAATGGCGGGCTGTACATCCTGGAAAAGGACACCGCTGTTTTCAACGCCAGCGGTAATGTGGATACCGTGTACGCGCCGGCCGGGCGGCCGGTCAATCTGCTGGCGGGCAACGACTCGTTCAATTTCGCGCAAGACGCCGCGGGCGGCACCGGTGCCAGCCCCTACTACCAGACTGTCACTGCGGGGCTTATTGATGGCGGCGACGGCTGGGATCTGCTCAGCACGGTTGGCCTGACTGAGGGCAATGCCGCGGGCTATACCGGCGATATCGTCATCGACCACAACACGGTGCGCTATGTCACCGGGCAGTTTTACGGTCTGGATGCGTCCAACTTCCGCACCATTGCCACGCATCAGAACTTTGAGGAGTTCCACACCGGCAGCCTGCGCCTCTTTGATATGCGCCAGTCTGCCTATGCGGTGAAGCTGACGGCGGAGAATGCGACAGACGGTGTTTCGCAGTCTCATATCTACGGGTCAGCCTATGGCGACACGCTGATTGTCGACAGCGGCCGCAGCGTCACTGCCCGCATCACCCTGTGGCAGGGGCAGGTCACCTCGGTCAGCTATGGCGACAACAGCAGCCAGTTCATTACCGTTGATGCCGGCGCGGGCCATGACTACGTCGCGGGCGAACTGGTCAATGGCGCCACCTATCAGGGCGGTGCGGGTGTCGACACGTTTGAGATCCTGACCCCGGACGTGAACCGCGCGCCGGAGCCGTATATCCAGGCCAAGACCTATTTCGTGACCTCGCTGGATCTGGAGAGTGGCGCAACCTGGATGCGAACCCATGCGCAAGGCACCAACGCGCCGCCTTTTGTTCTTCATGTGTTTTATGACGTTCTGGTCCACACCGATACAACTGCCACCGTGCAGGGGTTCGAATGGGCTGTCGGCAGCCAGTACAGCGACATTATCTATGCGCTGAATGCGGGTTCGCGCATCCGCGGCCAGGCGGGTAACGATACGCTGCACGGGCGCGACGGGCGGGATCAGCTCTATGGCGGCGACGGCCATGACTCGCTGCTGGGCGGCGGCGCCGCCGATCGGCTGCAGGGCGGCAGCGGCAACGACACGCTGGACGGCGGCGCCGGCCGGGATGTCATCATGGGCGGCGCCGGGCATGACGTGATCACCGACCTGCAGGGCGCCAACCTGATTTCCGGCGGCGCTGGCAATGACAGCATCACAACGGGGGATACCGCGAACGAGATCTTTGGCGGCGACGGCTACGATACCATCACAGCCGGCAATGGCGGCAACACGGTCTCGGGCGGGGCCGGCAATGACCGCATCACTACCGGCAGCGGCAACGACAGTGTCGATCTCGGCGCGGGAGTTGACGAGCTCTTTGCGGGTGCAGGTGATGACACTGTCACAGACACCTGGGCCCCGGGTGCTCTGGTTTCGTATTACGACCGGTTTACGCTGCAGAACGTTTACCGCAGTGCCACCGTGGATGGCGGCGAAGGCTACGATGTTCTGACCCTGGACATGACAGGCTCTTCGATGGTTTTTGCCGATATCGGCACTTTCCAGTCCGCCAGCTTTTCCTACGATTTTGTCACCGGCGTCAGCCAAGGTGCTCTGCCCACCAGCTATGTCAATAGCTATGTCAATTTCGAGGAAATCCATCTGACCGGCGGCAACATCACTGTCGATATGGTGGACTGGCTGGATTACGAGCCGGATTTCCGGCCCTCAATTGCCGGTCATGCGATCAACAACAGCATCGGCACTGGCAGCGGCAATGACAATGTGGCGCTAGGGGCAGGCAACGACACCTATTACGCGGGCCTTGGCAACGATACCATTGCCGGGGAAAGCGATTACGACACCCTCGACTACAGCCGTCTGGATGCAGCATATTCGGTCGACTTCTCTGGGCTGGATGCCAATGGCAACGGCAGCATCCGCATTCTGAACGGCGATGGCACCCTGGCGGCCACCGATACTGTTTCCGGCTTTGAGGCGATCACCGGCACCGCGCACGGCGAGGCGATCTCACTGGATGCGGGCGGCAACGCATTGCGCGGCGGCGGCGGCAACGACACCCTGCGCGGCGGGGCTGGAAATGACCGGTTCCTGTTCGGCCAGAACGACGGCGCCGATGTGCTGGCAGATGCGGCAATTGGCGACGTGCTGGTGTTTTCTGGCCCAGATGGCACCACTGCGCCGTCTCTGGCACGCAGCGGCAGTGCCGGAAATTACACCTATACCGTCACTTTCGGCAGCACGACGGCCACCTTCATCTCGCCTGATCTGCTGGACCTCAATACAGCCTCCGCCAGCGCCGGCGGCACCACCATCTGGGAGATGACTGTGGTGGACGGCACGCTGGTTGCGCGGGATGACAGCGGCGGCGCCTTCAGCACCGACGAGGACACGGTGCTAACCACCGGCGATGTGCTGGCCAATGACACCGATCCGGGCCTCGCCAATGTGCAGATCGTGTCCTTTGACGCGGTTTCGGCTCATGGCGCCACTGTGACGAGGGTGCCGGGCACCGGCCAGTTCACCTATGACCCGGCCGATATCTTTGACGGGCTGATCGACGGGCAGTCGGGCACCGATACCTTCACCTATACGGTCTCAGACGGGACCACGACAACAACCGCCACCGTCACCATCAATATTGCGGGCTTCACCGACAATCCGGTGGCCTATGCCGACAGCGCCACCACCACTGAGGACGCGCCGGTCACCATCGACGCGCTGGCCAACGACCTGGACCCGGGTGCGCAAGATGCGGTTGTCACGCAGTATGACAGCACCGGCACCTGCGGCGGCACGGTGGTCTATAACGGTGACGGCACCTTCACCTATACGCCGGGGGCGGGCTTCAACAGCCTGGGCGTGGGGGAGACCGGTACCGATTCCTTTACCTATACGCTGGACGACGGGCGCTATGCTTCCACCACCACTGTCACGGTGACTGTGACCGGGGTGGATGACCTATTCACCGCGCAGGACGACAGCCGCATCCTGCTGGAGGATCAGGTCGCAACGCTGGATGTGCTGGCCAACGATACCGACCCGGACGGCGATCCTGTCAGCCTGGTCAGCGTTGGCACCCCGAATGTGGGGACTGCTCAGATCGTAAACGGCCAGATCGTCTACACCCCGCCGCTGAACTACAACGGGCCGGTCACCTTTACCTATGACGCCACCGACGGTGTGAGTACCCAGACAGCCACAGTCTCGCTGAATTACGTGGCGGTGGATGATGCGCCGACCATCGTGAATGACACGGTGACTGCAACGATCGGCCGCGGGCCGGTGGTGATTGATGCGGTTGCCAATGACATCGACCCCGAGGGCGGCGCCATTACTATTTGGGGGGCAAATGCCTGGTCGCATCAGGCAGGTCCGGTACAGATCATCGACAATCAGATCGTCTGGAACCCCGCGTCGAACCTTGGTCCAGGAACCTACCAGCTGTATTACGCAATCCGGGATGAAGCCGGCCACAACGCCTACAGCGGTGAAATCAGCGTCACGCTGATAGACGAGCAAGCCCCCTATGCGGTTAACTATATTGTTCAAGGCTCGGAAGATGCACCGCTTACGGTTTCCGGCACAGCGTCCTTTTTCGACCGGAATGGTGATACGCTAACGGTTGTCAGCATTCAGACCGAAAACATTGCCAATGCAACAGTGATTGACAATGGGGACGGGGCATTTACGGTCACTCCAGATGCCAACTTTGTCGGCACTGTTTATGTGCCAGTTGTTGTCTCGGACGGCATCCACGAGGTGGCGCACACTCAACAGGTCCTGTTCAACAACACCTATGATCCGATCACTCTGCACGAAGATATCTACCGTATCCGCCCGGATGAACTGCTTACCGTTCATACCGCGGATCTGCTGGCCAATGACGTCAATCCTGACGGCGCCCTGAATGGCTTTGTGACATCAGCCGGGTTTGGGGTGAACGGCACTGTCACCGGCTATGCAGGCGAAAGCCAGACCGCTAACTACGTCAGCCACAGCCATCCGGGAATTATGACCGGCCCCAGCGCCATTCTCTTGTCGCAGTCGGGGGGGCGGGTCAATTTCACGCCCGATGCCGGCTTCCACGGCATTGCCACCTTCGAGTACAATTTCTTTGAGCGTGCAATCCACGCTTACACGCCGGTCAATGGCACTGTCTCGGTCTATGTCGACAATGACGTGGCCGCAGCGGACGACACCGCTGCCACCGCCGAGGACACCGCTGTCGTCATCAACGTGCTGGCCAACGACAGCGACGCGGATGGCGATGCGATGGTGGTGCACCGGGTCGATCAGCCCGCCAATGGCAGTGCCGAGGTGCTGCCGGATGGCACCATCCGCTATACTCCGGTCGCCAACTTCAGCGGCACCGAAACGATCACCTATTACGTGGGGTCTGAGTTCCAGCCGGAAAGTGCCGCCAGCACCGCGACCATCACCGTCACGGTAGCTCCGGTCAATGATCCGATCACCGCGGTGGACGACAGTGTCACTACGGCAGAGGATAAGCAGGTGGTGCTGGACCTGACCGGCAACGACCTGAACCCGGATGGTTTCACCGGAGCAGTCTTGTCCGTTGGCACCCCGGCGCATGGCGCCATCGTGCAGACCGGCCAGACGATTACTTATGTGCCGGATGCCGATTTCAACGGCACCGACAGCTTCAGCTACACCCGCGAGGACGGGCTCGGCGGCACCACCACGGCGACCGTCACCGTCAGTGTGACCGCGGTGAATGACGCACCGGTTGCTAATGCCGACAGCGTGACAGTGGCAGAAGACGGCAGCCTCACATTCGATCCGCGCGGCAATGACAGCGATCCGGAAGCCACCGCGCTGAGCGTCACCGCCCTGGGCACGCCCGCCCATGGCAGCGCGCAGATCAACGCGGACGGCACCGTGACCTATGTGCCGGATGCAAATTATTTCGGCAGCGACAGCTTCACCTACACGGTGAGCGACGGCGAGCTGACCGCGACGGCCACCATCGCTGTGGCCGTGCAGCCGGTGCAAGACGTGCCTGTTGCGGTGGACGACAGCGCAATCACGGCAGAAGACACGGCTGTGGTGATCAACGTCATCGCAAACGACACCGAGTTGGACGGGCAGGCCCTGGCCGTGACCGCCGTCACCGGCGCGGCCAATGGCCAGGTGCATTTCAGCGGCGGCCGGATCACCTATACGCCGGATGCGGATTTCAACGGTGCCGAGCAGCTGACCTATACCGTCTCGGACGGCAATGGCGGCACCGCCTCCGCCACGGTGGACATAACCGTGACCCCGGTGAACGATGCGCCGGCGGTGATGAATGACAGCTCAAGCGCAGTGCAAAGCGCCACCCAGACACTGGACCCGCTGGCCAATGACAGCGATGTGGATGGCGGCCAGCTGAGCATCACCGCGCTGAACGGCACCGCCGTGCAGCCGGGGCAGTTCGTGAGCCTTGCCAGCGGTGCGCTGGTTTTCCTGAACGGCGACGGCACCGTCAGCCTGTTCCCGGGCGGCAACTACGACCATCTGACAAAGGACCAGAATGCCGTTGAAACGGTCAGCTACACGGTGTCCGACGGGGCGGGCGGTATGTCCACCGGAAGCATCCAGTTCACCGTGACAGGCATCAACGATGCCCCTGTCGCGGTGCCCGACAGCGTCTCTACGCAGGAGGACATTGCGGTAACGTTGGGTGTGCTGGGCAATGACACCGATGCCGAGGGCAACCCGCTGACCCTGACCGCAGTTGCCGACCTGGCCAATGGCGCCGTCAGCTTCACTGCGGCGGGCAGCATCACCTATACGCCCGATCCGAATTTCAATGGCACCGAAGTGATCACTTATACGGTCTCCGACGGGCAGGGGGGCAGCAGCACCGGCATCCTAACGGTCAATGTGGCTCCAGTGAATGATCTGCCGGTAGCGGCAAATGACACTGCCGCCACCAATGAGGATACCGCGGTCACCATTGATGTGCTGTCAAATGACAGCGATGCGGAATCTTCCAGCCTGCTGATTGCGGAAGCATCCAATGGTTCCAACGGCACAGTTGAAATCGTGAACGGCCAGCTGGTCTATACGCCAGAAGCCAATTTCTTTGGCACCGACAGTTTTACCTATAGGGCAGGCGACGGCCAGGGCGGCACCGCACAAGCAACCGTCACCGTGACCGTGAAGCCGGTGCAGGACGGCCCTCTGGCTGCACCAGACAGCGCGGTAACCACTGAAGATACTGCAATCACAATAGATGTCACAGCCAATGACACTGAGCTGGATGGGGAAGCTCTGACAGTGACTGGCGTCACCGGTGCGGCGAATGGCCAGGCTCAGTTCACTGGCGGCCAAATCACTTACACGCCGGATGCGGATTTCAACGGCAGCGAGCAGCTCGTCTATACTGTCTCGGATGGCAATGGCGGCACTGCAACCGCAACGCTGGATATTACCGTGACCGCAATAAATGACGCACCGGTTGCGAATGCCGACAGTGTGACAGTGGCGGAAGACGGCAGCCTCACCTTTGATCCGCGGGGCAATGACAGAGATCCGGACAGCGCTGCACTTAGCGTCACCAGCTTGGGCAAGCCGGGACATGGCTCTGTGCAGATAAATAGTGATGGAACAGTGACTTATGTTCCAACGGTCAACTATTTTGGCCACGACAGCTTTACCTATGTGCTGAGCGATGGGGCTCTGGTCTCCACCGGGACTGTCACCGTAGTTGTGCAGCCAGTGCAGGACGCCCCCTTGGCCGCGCCCGACAGTATCGTAACCGCCGAAGACTCGCCGGTCACCATTGATGTCACAGCCAATGACGCGGAACTGGATGGCGACTTCCTGGTTGTGACCGGAGTAACCGGTGCGAGGAACGGCCAGGCTGAGTTCTTCGGGGGGCAGGTCACCTACACGCCGGATGCGGATTTTAACGGGTCCGAGCAACTTATCTATACTGTTTCGGATGGCAACGGCGGCACCGCTACGGCGACGCTGGATATCACAGTGACCGCAGTGAATGACGCGCCTGAGGTCGCCAATGACACAGCTGTAACGACAGAGGACAGCACGGTCTCCCTCGCTCCCCTGGCTAACGACAGCGGCCCTGAAGGCGGCGCGCTGGTGATCACATCGCTGGACGGCACCCCGGTTACGGCGGGGGAAGGCGTTTCGCTGGCCAGCGGTGCCATCGCGACGCTGAATGCGGACGGTACTGTTACCTTTGACCCCAATGGCGCCTATGACGGATTGCAGTCCGGAGGTGCGTCTGCGGTGGTCCGGATCCCTTACACTGTTGCGGACGCAGGCGGGCGGACGTCCACCGGCGCTATTGAGGTCACAGTGACCGGAGTGAACAATCCAGCGGCCTTCTCCGGGCAGCTTCATGCCGGAATATCCGAAGATAGCAGCAGTGTAAGCGGGCAGATTGCTGTCTCTGACCCTGACAGCCCGGCGCAAATGGCGCCAGGCAGCTTCGTGGGCAGCTATGGCAGCCTCAGCCTCGCCGCGGACGGAAGCTGGACATATACCCGGACCGCTGTTCTGGATCACTTGGAGCCGGGCGAAAGCGTTGTAGACAGCTTTGCAGTGGAGGCGCTGGACGGCACCCCTGCTGTTTTGGAAGTCACCATAGAGGGAGCGCTGGACCACCTCAGCATCACCGGCACGCCTGCAAATGAAGCCCTGGCCGGTGGAACCGGTAATGACACCCTCACCGGGCTGGGCGGCGATGACGTGATTTCAGGCGGTGCCGGATTTGATTATGCAGCCTTCCTGGGCAACAGCGACGAATTCGCCTTTGCCTTTTCTGCAGGTGGCAGCGGTATCATTGTAACGGATACCAATGCGCTGGACGGGCTGGATGAAGGCAGCGACACCCTGCAAGCTGGCACTGAGGCCCTCCTCTTTGGCGACGGCACGGTTGGAGAAATTGCCTGGAACGGTGCGCAGCCTGTTTCGCTGATCCTGCGCAAGAACGGTCAGGCCGTCTATGAGCTGAAGGAAACCAGTGGTGGTGCAGAAAAAACGGTCACCTACAAGGACGGTGCGATTGACACCGTCACCTATACCGATCCCGGTGCAGATGGCGGCGCCAAACCCTGGGCGTCGCGCACTCAGACGCTCAACGGGAGCGGCCAGGTGGCACAGAGCGAGATCGTGTTTGACGACGGCTCCACCCGCACCATCCATAACACCTATGCAGACGGTGTGCTTGCGACCCGGACAGTGACCGACGGCGCAGGCAGTGCCAGCAGCGCCCGCTGGGACAGCATCCTGCGCAGCATGGATGCCGATGGGAACATTTTGCAGGCTGCCATCGTCTACGACGATGGCACCACACGGACCAAGCAGAACACCTACACCAATGGTGTCAGAACCAGCCAGACCGTGACCGACGGCACTGACAGCGCAAGCAGTGCCAATTGGCAGACCCTGGTGCGGACCCTGGACGCCAACGGCCAGGTACAGCGGGTGGAGGTGGTCTTTGACGATGGCACCACGCAGGTCCGGGAGAACATCTATGACGGTGGCATCCGGATCAAACAGGTTATCACCGACGGCAGCGGTGCCCAAAGCCGCGCTGCGTGGAGTGTTCTGGAACGTTACTTCGATGCTGATGGCAACCTGTCGAGAAAAGTGGCCAGCTGGGATAACGGCGACAGGACCACGAAACTGTTTGAAGCCGGCATCCTGACCACCCGCATCCAAGAGGATTTGAACGGGGACCGGCCGTTTGAGATAAAGACTACAAACTATGCTGCCGACGGCAGCTTCATCGGCACAGACTATGTCTGGGACGTGATCGGCTAAATCTCAATAACGTGGACCCGCCGTGGCCTTCCGGCCGCGGCGAGCGCCAGCCTTGGACCGCAAGCAGTGCCCGTTCTTGAAACACCTCGCAACTTATTGTGCGGATCTGTTGCATCTTTTTGCCCTGTCTGATTGCAGCCAGGCAAAGAGGATGTGTAATAAGCCTGTCCCGGCCTTCAGCCGGCGGGCCTGCACGAAGCAAAGAAGACAGTAGATGACTTACAATGGCGGCAAGGTAAAAGCAGCGTTTGCGATAATTGCGGCCTCTGCGGTTTTAATGCTGATCGAAGGAGCGATCGAATTTGCCCAGCCGGAATGGTGGGAAGATTGGGAAGACTATCATTTCCTTGAACTTCTGGTCACTGCCGGACTGTTGTGCGCGGTGGCGGTGCTGAGCTTGGAAGTCCGGGCAATGCGGCAGGCCGCTGACTCGATGGCGGAAAGGCTGCAGGCGGCGTCCGGCTCTTTCAACCGGCTGCTGGAAGCGCATTACGACGCATGGGAACTCACGCCATCGGAACGGGAGGTCGCAAGACTGGTTCTCAAAGGATGTTCCAATGCCGAAATCGCAGAGATCCGCACGTCAGCTGTTGGGACTGTGAAGGCGCAGACACATTCGATTTATTCCAAGTCGGGGCTTTCCGGTAAGAACCAGCTGATGAGCTTTCTTTTGGAGGAGCTGACAGATGGAACACCGCACTAGGTGGCAGCTCGTCCAGGCTGGCGTTCATTAGTCTTGCCACGCTCCGGTTCTTCAGGCGTTTTAGCAAGGGGAAAGGACAGCAGGGACCAACCGCCTGCTGCCCAGGGGAGGCAGACCGCTGCAGCCGTCAATCGGCGTCGGCTGCACCCTCGGCCCGCATCCGCGCGCGCCGGGCCCGGTAGCTGGGCAGAACCACCAGGATCACGGCCAGAGCCAGCAGGCCAAGAGTCATCGGCCGCTCCAGGATGAAGCCGAGCCCGTCATAGAGCTGCATGGAGCGGGCAAAGTTGTCCTCCAACATCGATCCCAGGATGAAGCCGATCAGCAACGGTGCCAGCGGATAGTCGGCAAACCGTAGCACGGTGGCGCAGATGCCAAGCCCGACCAGGATCAACAGCTCGGTGGCGTTGTTCTGGCCGATGTAGGCCCCCATCAGGGTGAAGAACAGGATGAAGGGGATCAGGTAATTGCGCGGCACCGCCAGCACCTTGGCGATATAGGGGATCAGCGGTAGGTTCAGGATCAAGAGGATCAGGTTGCCCAGATACATCGAGATGATCACCGCCCAGAAGATCTGCGGCTCATCCACCATCAGGCGGGGGCCGGGCGAGACGTTGAGGGCAATCAGCGCCCCCAGCAGGATCGCGGTGGTGCCGGAGCCGGGGATGCCCAGCGTCAAGAGCGGCACAAAGGAGCCGGTGCAGGCCGCGTTATTGGCGCTTTCCGGTGCGGCCAGGCCCTTGATCGAGCCCTTGCCGAACTGCTCCTGCTCTTCCTTGGAGGCGATGTTGCGCTCCACCGCGTAGCCCAGGAAAGAGGCGATCGTGGCGCCGGCACCGGGCAGCACGCCGATCAGAAAGCCCTGGATCGACTGGCGCCCGATGACCGGGGTGATCGCCTTGGCCTCGTCCTTGGTGATGCGCAGGTCCTTGATCTCGCTGCTGCCGCCACCGGTGTTCGACCGGGACGGGTCCAGCACCAGATACATTGCCTCGGGCAGTGCAAACATCGCCATCGCCAGGGTGATGAAACCAAAGCCGGACTGCAGGTCCATGATCCCCATAGTGAAGCGCGGCATGTTGAACAGCGCGCCTTCGCCCACCGTGGCCATGATCAGCCCCAGAAGGGTCATCAACAGAGCTTTGCCGACCTGGCCGGAGCCCGCAAAGGCAGCAATCGCCGACAGCCCCACAACCATCAGCGCGAAATACTCGGCCGAGTGGAACAGCAGCGCCACCGTCGCCAGTGCCGGGGCGAAGATCATCAGCAGGACGGCCCCGATGGTGCCGCCCGAGAATGAAGAGATTGCGGCCACGGTCAGCGCTTTGCCGGCCTTGCCCTGGCGCGCCAGCGGGTAACCGTCGAACGACGTTGCCACTGTTGAGGCCACCCCCGGCGCATTGATCAGGATCGACGAGGTGGAGCCGCCGAAGATCGCCCCGTAATAGACGCCCGCCAGCAGGATCAGCGCGGCGGAAGGGTCGCCGATGGAGATCGCCACCGGGATCATGATGGCGATGATCGACATCGGCCCCAGCCCCGGCAGCATGCCGATGAAGGTGCCGATCAGGCAGCCGCCGATGACCATCAGCAGATTGGTGAGGGAAAAGGCCGTTCCAAGCCCGACCATGATGCCTTCGAGCATATCAGCCTCCGTTTGTCAGAATTGCGGGCCAGGGGCTGAGGAAGATCCCCAGCACTTCCTGTACCAGGTACCAGACTACGCCTGCAGACCCCGCAGCGACCGGCAGCAGGATGTAGAGCTTACGCTCGCCAAGCACACAGGCGCCTGCGGCCAGGAAACCGGTGGTCGCGGGCAGGAAGCCCACTGGCCGCAGCAGCAGCGCATAGGCCGCCATCAGCCCCAGCAGCGTAAGCGCCTGACCCAGGTTATAATCGGTCAGGCGGCGGTAGTTGATGTCCATCGGTTTCGGATCATCCGCCCCTTTTTCGAACCCCAGCAGTACGTAGAATGCCGTCAGGATGGCCATCACCGAGAGGATCTTTGGGAAGGTGCTGGGCCAGATCGGGTTGCGTTTCATGAACGGCGGCAGTCCGGCGTCCATGGTGAAGAAGGCCGCATAGCCGTAGGCAAGGCAAATCATCAGGATGACAAGTGCGATCCAGCGGTCGAGTGCCATGTGCTCCTCCAGTGTCTTGTGTGGTTTCATCGGTGCCGGGGGCGCTGCCCCCGCCGCGGCAGGCCGCGGCTCCCCCGGGATATTTCCGGCGAGAGGAAGGGAAAAATTAACCATGCCGCGCCACGCTGGGCTTGCGGTACAGGCTGGGAAGCCGATGACCGCGCAAGGGGAAGGTTCTGCCTTTCCGGGGAGAGGAGATTCCTGTCTCTCCTTCCTCTTGCTGAAAATATCCCGGGAGCGCGAGGGCAGAGCCCCCGCACCCGGAGGCTGCGCCAAGATGCCGGGTCAGAGGAAACCGAGTTGCTTCCCCAGATCGCCAACGGCCCTCTCCTGGGCTTCCAG
>NZ_JBSWYB010000051.1:0-22236 GCF_056160905.1 Leisingera sp. ABD4_442
GGAAGACCCCAGCAGAGGTCTTCCGGGAAAAGATGCTAGAGGAAATGAGGTGAGCCACCTACCCTGGACCCAGACAAGAGTCGCGGTTCAAATATCGCTCACAGGATTGCGCGCCTGCGGCAGCAGATACGGAACACCGTCAGGCGGCATTGTGTTGACTGGCACCTGGGAGCCGTAGACCTGCGACAGGGTTTCATTGGTCATTACCTCCTGCGGAGTGCCTGAGAACACAGCTTTGCCTGCATGGATGAGCATGATCTTGTCCGCAAACATGGCGGTGAGATTCAAATCGTGCATAACGGAAACAACGCCGCCGCCGCGCTGCGCGTAGCTGCGGGCCAGATCCATCACCGTAAACTGGTGGCCGATGTCCAGGCTTGCGACCGGTTCATCCAGAATCAACCAGCGCGGGGCGCCATCCAGCACCGGTTCCCAAACCTGGGTCATGACCCTGGCCAGCTGCACCCGCTGTTGTTCTCCGCCTGAAAGATCCTGGTAGGTTCGGCCGGCAAAGCCTGCAAGGCCAACCTGCTCCAGCGCCTGCAAGGGCAAGCTGGTGTCTGCCGCCGCAAGTCCGGCGGACAGACCAAGGCGGACGATTTCCAGCACTGTAAAGGGAAAGGCAACTGCAGCAGATTGCGGCTGAACTGCCCGGATTGCGGCCAGCTGCCAGGGCTTCGTCTTGGCAGTGTCCTGGCCGTTCAGCAGCACCTGGCCGGAGAACGGAACCTCGCCGGTCATGGCCCGCAGCAGCGTGGTTTTACCAGACCCGTTCGGTCCGGCAATGGCGGTGACTTCGCCGGGCCTGGCCTCGAAGTCCACATTCTCCAGAATAGTGCGGCGGCCGAGTTTTACCGTGATACCGATTGCCTGCACGTGTTCCTCCTCAAAGTCCAATATTGCCGAACCTGCGCAGCAGGATCCACAGGAACACCGGCGCCCCAAGGACGGCGGTAACGATGCCGATCGGCAATTCCGCCGGCGCAATGACGGTGCGTGAGATCATATCAGCGGCCAGTAGCAGCGATGCGCCCAGGAGCGCGGCGTTGGGCAGCAGGCTGTGATGGTCCGGTCCAGTTGCCAGGCGCAGCAGATGCGGCACCACAATGCCGATAAAGCCGATGCCGCCGGATACCGCGACAGCTGCCCCGGCCGCGCCGGCAACTGACAGGATTGCGATGTTCTTGACCCGCTGCACCGGTATGCCTGTGTGCTCTGCAGCGGCTTCGCCCAGGGCAAGGCCATTCAATCCGCGGGCCAGAAAAGGGGCTGCCAGCAGTGCCAGGGCAATTACAGGCGCTGCTGCCAGAACCTTGCTCCATGTGGCGCCTGCGAGAGAGCCCATGCCCCAGAATGTGAGGTCCCGCAGCTGGCTGTCATCGGCGATATAGACCAGAACTCCTGACAGTGCCCCGGACAGCGCGCCCAGGGCGATCCCTGCCAGCAGCATGGTTGCAACGGATGTTTGCCCCCGCCGTGTGGATACCCGGTAGAGAAGCAGGGTGGATCCCCAGCCGCCAAGGAAAGCAGCGATGGGCACCAGGTACGGACCGGCCAGCCCTTGCAGCGCTGCGGGCAAAGCCGAGCCCAGAACGATGGCGGTTATTGCGGTCAGCCCGGCACCGGCGCTGACGCCGACAATACCGGGATCCGCCAGCGGGTTGCGGAACAGCCCTTGCATCACCGCACCCGAAACCGCCAATGCGGCGCCGACCAGAACACCCAAGGCTAGGCGCGGCAGGCGGATATCGAACAGCACGATCCGGTCAAGCCGGGAAAGCTCGCGCCCGGCCGCCAGATCAGCCAGCCCGCGCCAAAGCGAGGTGCCAGAAGCGCCCCAGGCCAGGGAACAGACGGAAATCACCGCCAGAAGAAAAGCCAGGGCGTATGTCAGCCGCTTGGCCTGAATACGGCGGTCGGCGGGGCCGCGGGGCAAGGCGGGTGCATCAATTGCCAGAGACATGCGCGCCTCCCATGCCGTAAAACGCCTGGTTCAAGTCGCGCACAGCAGCCGCGGTTCGCGGGCCGAACCCCAGCAGATGCAACCCGTTCATCCGCACAACGCTGCCGGTTTGCGCCGCCGGGGTTGGTGCGATCGCAGGAAGGGCCAGCAGGTCCTGGGTGCTGGTGCCATGGCTGCCTGTGCGCTCCATCATCAGGATCACGTCCGGAGCTGCTGTCGCGATGGCTTCATCCGTGACAGGTTTGTAGCCTTCGAACCGGGGCATCGCGTTGACTGCTCCTGCCATCCGGATGATGCCGTCGGCTGCCGTGCCGCGCCCGCCGGCCATGATCCGGCCGCTTTGGGCGGAGAGGACGAAGAGCACCCGTTTAGGATTGGCGCCTGCGGTCTGAACGGCGGCTGACTGTGCGGCGGCAACTTCTGAAGTGACCGTTTCAGCCAAGGCCTCGGCTGCGCGTTCCTGGCCTAGGGCGGTGCCGACGGCGCGGATTTTGGTGGCAATTCCTGCAGCGGTGAAGTCTTCGGGCACGCTGACATAGGCGACCCGGGCGTCCTGGACCACCTCGAGCGTTTCCGGCGGGCCTGCTCCTTCGATTGCGATGATCAGGTCGGGGTCAACGGACAGCAGGCCTTCTGCGGACAGAGCCCGGGCATAGCCGATATCGGGCAGCTCTGCGGCCTCTGCCGGATGGGTAGAGGTGCGGTCCCGTCCTGCCAGGCGGTGCTGCTGCCCAAGGGCATAGACGATTTCGGTGATCGACCCGCCGACAGAGACAACACGGGATGCGGGCTCTGCCAGGGCCATATGGCCTGTCACAAGCCCGGCAAACACCGCATTCAGACCAAGGCAGACACGTGAAAACATCGTCATCAGGCTGTCTCCTTGGCCGGCAGGGACGCGAGGTTTTCAACAATCGCGTTCCACATGGGGCGGTGGTCCTCATCGCCGTTGCGCCGGCCGAAGACTTGCAGGATCAGACCGCCGTTAGCGTCGAAGGCCTCAATCGAGACGGCATCGCCGCGCTGTGTTGGTTTGGTGACGGCCCAGACCTCGGCAATATGGTCAAGCCGCAGATGCAGGTCGAAGCCGGGGTCGAGGATGTTCTGCCACGGTCCCATCTCGCGCAGGGTCTTGACCGGGCCGCCGTGGATCTCGATGCAGCCCATGTTGCCCACGAAGATCATCACCTCGACGCCTTGGTCGCGCACCGAAAACAGCATGGTGTTAACCTCGGCGGGATCAAGCTTGCGGGCAAGCGGCTCGCCGGCGATGCGGTAGGCGCCCAGCCGGTTCATCTTGAGCTTGGAGGTCAGCCGCAGGAACTGGTGGGTATCCGTCATCTTTGCCCATTCGCGGCGCAGCGCGTCCACCTTGTCCGGGTTGGCCTTAGGCGCTTCGGCAGGTTTGCGCGGCGCCACCGCCAGCTCCTGGCTCTGCTCCGGCAGGGTCAGCTCTGCCACCAGCCGGCTCCAGGCCTCCAGGTCCGACGCCTCGCGCAGGTGTACTTTATGGACTGCATCTCCGGCCGCATCAAAGATCTGGATCGAGCGCTTGATGCCCTTGTCTGTCTGCCGTTCCACTGCAAAGGCGGAGATGAAATGCTTGGGGAACAGGCGCAGATCGATGGCGTCGTTCAGAATCATCGAGGCGTGCTGGCCGGAGTGGTAGTTGTCATAGACTCCGACCTTCTCGATCACGCAGGAGGCGTTGCGGGTCAGTGCCATTACTTCTCCTAAGGCCGCCAGCCGCGGCATGATATCGCCGGGATGCGCCGAGATGCGGGTCACGCCTTGGCCTGTAAAGGCCGCCACCAGCTGGCCTTCCGAGATGCCGAACTTGTCCGCAAAGTCACGGTCGCGCAAGGCGGAATGCCCGGCGCGGGCGGCGCGGATTGCCGCTGGCGTCATGGTAGTGTCAGTCATTTCAGCCCCTTCAGCTGTGAAACCGGGAAAGGGCTGGCAGAGGCGGCAACAAGGGCGCAGCGGCTGGCCGCCGCGAGTAACGGCGTGTTGATTTATGTTGACTGTTTTTATCACCTTTATTAACAGGCTCAAGCGGAATTTGAGATTCCGCAAAATCAGCAAGAAAAACGACCGCGCCAGCCCCGACGCAAGCACTTGGTTCGACAGAACAGACAATTGCGAAGGGACGCGAGATGGGCAAACAACAAAAGGCTGGCATACATGGGCTGCGGCTGCTGGGCACTGTTTCAGTGCTGGGCATGGCGGCCAGCGCTAGCAGCCTGGCGGCACAGGACACCCTGGATGAGGATGGTTTCCTGGGCACGGTGGAACTGGGTCAAGGCAAGCGGGAAGTGCAGACCAGCACAGCGGTGCCGCTGACCGTCATCAATCAAGAAGAAATAGACGACCGGCAGGCGGGCACAATTGGCGAGTTGATCGACTCGGTGCCCGGCGTGAACCTGGTCAACGGCAACACACCGCGCGGCGCCGGGATCAACATCCGCGGCTTCGGCGCCACCAGCAGCTTTGGCACTGACCAGAAGGTGCAGGTGATCGTGGACGGGGCCACCACCGGGTCAGAGGAGCTGTACCGGATCGGCACCCAGCTGTTCACCGATCCTGAGCTTTACAAAGAAGTCTCTGTCATCCGCGGCACCATCGGCAGTTTTGAATACGGCTCGGGTGTCATTGGCGGGCTGGTCAAACTGGATACCAAGGATGCCTCGGACTTCACCGGCGGTGAAATTGGCCTGCGGTTCCGCCAGACCCTGCAAGCCACCAGCAACGGAGAGGGCTTTGCCACGTCGTCGATCCTGGCCTGGCAGCCGGTCGAGAATTTTGAACTGCTGCTGAACTATACTTTGCGCGATACGGCAGAATACGAAAATGGCGATGGCAATACCGTTGCCAATACCCAGTCGCGGACGCCTTCCTACCTGATCAAAGGCAAATACACCTTTGGCGATGCAGGAGAGCATTCGATAACCGCATCGCTCAATGAAAGCGTGAACGATGAAAAGGACGTGCCCTACGACGGGTTTGGCACGACCAGCACCAGCTTTGGGAACGTGGACCGGCGTATCGACAACCGGGTTGCCGGCATCCGGTATCAGTGGAACCCTGTTGGCAACGACCTGGTCAACCTGGATGTGAACCTTAGCTATGCGGACCAAAGGATCGACCAGGCCTATATCTCTGGCAGTGCGTTCTGCGATGACGGCGGTGTTGTCCGCAACGATCCGGCCTGCGCGCGCAGCGGCACACCGGGCACCCCCTTCAGCAGTGCCACCCAGGATGCAGATCACCGTTATGAAACCACCAAGCTGACCGTCAAGAACAGCAGCTACTTCACGACGGGGGGCGTCACTCATGACCTGCGTGCCGGGGTGGAACTGATGCGGCGGGAACGCCTGGATGCGTCGTCAGCCCCGGGTGGCACTGCCAAACGCTATGCGGTGTTTGCAGTCGATGACATTACTGCAGGCGGTTGGACGGCCACGCCGGCCCTGCGTTACGAAAGCCAGGAGATTGAAGCCCATGACGGATCGCAGACCCACGATGCCTCGGCGCTGATGGGCGGGCTGTCACTGCGGTATGAGTTCGGCACCGGCCTGGCCTTGTTCGGCAGTGCAGCCTACACCGAGAACCTGCCGATCATCGACGATCTCGATAATGCGGCCCGTATCGGCGTTTCCGAACGGTCGCACACCTATGAAATCGGCGGTTCTTATGCCGCGGCGGATGTGTTCGCTTCGAATGACAGCCTGATGGTCAAGGTAAACTATTACCAAAGCCGGCTTCGCGACATCACGTCTTATGTCAGCTTCGATCCCGCGACCTTTACCTCGGTTCCGCTGGACAAGGTCGATACCAGCGGCTTTGAGATTGAGGCCAGCTATGCGCTGGACACAGGGTTTTATGCGGATCTCAACGCCAATTTGCCCGACGGGGAAGAGTTCCTCAATGGCAGCGCCGCCCGCTGGCGCAACCTGGCAGCGGACGACCTGCGCCTGACCCTGGGCAAGCGGTTCGGCGAGGCACTGGATCTGAGCTGGGAGCTGGTGGCTGCGAAATCCGGCTTCGATGCCTCCGGCACTGCAGTGGCGGGCTATGGGGTGCATAACCTGCGCGCCACCTACAAACCGCAGTCGGGTTTGCTGCAGGGGGCCGAGATCCGCGTCGGGATCGAAAACGCCTTTGACCGTGCTTACAGGCCCAGCCTGTATTCGCGTGACGCTGCCGGGCGCAATTTCAAGCTGACACTTGCCAAAACCTTCTGAAGCAGATCCTGAAAGGCGTGATATGGCACTTGGAAACACACCAGTGATACCGCTGCTGCTTGCTGCTGTGCTGACCGCTGCAGGCAATTCGGCAGCGGCAGAGGCTGCCGCTCCGGGCATCTCTATCGAACTGAGTGCGGCGGAGGCGGCGGGTGATGCCTGCAAGCTGTCCTTTGTCGTGCAGAACAGCCATGCTGCTGATGTCGCGCAGGCGGTCTATGAGACCGTCCTGTTCGACGCCAAAGGCCAAGTGGCGCGGCTCACGCTATTGGATTTTCAGGATCTTCCTGCCGGGCGTCCGCGCGTGAGGCAGTTTCAGTTTCCGCAAGCCTGCGGGGGCATCAGCCGGGTGCTGATAAACGGAGCCAGCACCTGCGCGGGGGAGAACCTGCCGGAGGCGGCTTGCAGCCGTGGCCTGCGCTTAAGTTCCAAGGTGATGGAGCTGGCAGGATGACGGCGCTGCAGAACATGCTTGGCAAAGTGCTGGAGCTTGGCGGGCCGGTGGTCTTGCTGCTGCTGCTGGTCTCAGTGCTGACCACTGCCCTCGTGCTCTATAAAATCTGGCAATACCGCGTTGCACGGGTTGGCCAGCACCGCGCCATTGCGGAGGCGGTTGAGGCCTGGGACCGCGGCGATGCGGCAGCTGCGCTGCACAGTCTGGGCCGCAGCAAATCCTATCTGGCGCCAGTGATGCAACTAGTGCTGGAAGGCAGGGCGGACCAGCTGTTGGCCGACCGCGCCGACGCTGAGGCGGAAGAGCGTTTTTCCAGGCTGGAGCGCGGGCTCGGCGCGCTGGATATGGTGGCGCAGCTGGCACCGCTATTGGGGCTGTTCGGCACCGTGCTGGGGATGATCGAGGCGTTTCAGAAACTGCAGGCGGCTGGCGCGTCGGTGGATCCGTCGCTGCTGGCTGGCGGCATCTGGGTGGCGCTGCTGACAACTGCAGCTGGGCTGGCTGTGGCGATGCCCACATCGCTGGTGCTCAGCTGGCTGACCGCACGGATGCAGCGTGAACGGGTCTTTGCCAACCGCGCGTTGCGCACCGTCTTTGCGCCTTCCGGGCCGGCGGCGCAGACCTCCTTGCAGGTGGCACATGGCGCTTAGGCTGCAGGGAATACGGCGCGGCCGCTTGTCGATGACCTCGCTGATTGATGTGATCTTTCTTCTGCTGCTGTTCTTTATGCTCAGCTCTACCTTCACCAAGTTCGGCGAAGTGGAGCTGATATCCGCAGGCCAGGGCAGCCAGGGCGAGGACCGGCAAAGGCTGTTTGTTAAGCTGGGTGCGCAAAGCCTGAGCCTCAATGGCCAGCCCGCCGATCTGGAACGGATCGCCGGGCTGATCCGGCTGCAGCCGGAAACCAGCAAGGGCCGTCTGGTTTTGATCAGCCCTGATGCAGATGCGTCTGCGCAGCGCCTGATAGACCTGCTGGCGGTTTTGCGCCAAGTGGAGAACCTGCAGACCTTGGTGCTTGGCTGATGCGTATCAGAGCTTCGGCAGTTGCGGGCAAGGAGCCCACTATCGCCCTGATCAACATCGTTTTTCTGATGCTGGTATTCTTTATGATTGCCGGCACCCTGACGGTGCCGCTGGACCGGGATGTAAGTTTGATCAAGACTAGGGATCTGGAAGGCCGCGAACCGCCGGATGCGCTGGTTGCGCACGCAGATGGCCGTTTGACCTATGGCGGTGAAGTGCAGGCGGACGCTGCGGCTTATGCAGCTTCATTGACAGCGGATGGCCTGCAAACCGTGCGCATAGTGCCTGACCGTAATCTGCCCGCGCGGGAGCTGGTGAAACTGGGCAATGCTTTGCGCGCGTCGGGGGCCAAACGGGTGTTGATAGTTGCGGAAAGGTCTTTGCAATGAGGGTGCCGCATTCACGGGCTGCTGCTGCTGCCGCATTGTTCCTGGCTGCTGGCGCCCATGCCGGGGCCGCTCTCCTCTCAGGTCAAGAGGAAACGCGGCAAGCTGGAGGGCATACAGCGTTGGCGGCGTCAGGGTCGGCCTTTGCCGATCTTGTGCAGGGTACGGACGTGCCTGTGGCTGCCGAGCCATTTCCGGCGGCGGGTATCGCCGCCAATCTTGCAGTGCCGGAGAGCCTGCAGCCTCCAAAGCCGCAACTGCAGCAGCCTGTGGTGGAGCCGCTTAAGGTCAGCAGGCCAGTGCTTCCGGCCGTGCAGGCAAAGCCTCCGGAGCCGCAAAGCCGCCCAGTGGAACAAGCACCGCAAGCGGCCAGGACCAGGGCCGAACCGGTGAAAGAAATGCCCGGGCGGCAGGCCCGGAAACCTTTGCCTGAGCCCGAGAGCGGCCGCCGGATCCCTCAGCGTGGAAACAATGCGGAGCAGAACGCCGCACAGGGAACATCAGCAGGGCGTGCGGAGAAAAGCTCCGGACAGTCGTCTGTCGTTGATGGAACGGTCAAACAGCAAGGCAATGCTGCTGCAGACAACTACCGCGGTCAGGTGCTGCGGCGGGTGATGCGTGCCAAGCGTCAGCGCGTCAATATCCGCGGCTCGGTGCTGGTGCGCTTTTCCATTGCTGGCAGCGGCGCCTTGCGCTCGGCTGAAATCGTTCAAAGCTCCGGCTCGGCAAAGCTCGACAATACCGCGTTGATGCAGGTGCGCCGGGCTGCGCCGTTCCCACCACCGCCAGCGGGGGCCAGGACATCTTATACCGTTAGGATCAAGGGCAAATGACCGGTGATCCATGTCCTGCCATTGCGGACTGGCAGATCCGGGTCACGAAGGACTTAACGGTTTGTATTCGGGAAATGCTTCCGCTGTCGGGATGAGCCAGCAGCCACAGCTCTGCCTTGGCCTTCAGCTGGCCCGGCAGCAGTTCCACCAGATCCGGGTGGGCGCGGCTGAGATACTTGGGAAACGGTGCAATTCCCAAGCCGCTTTTGACGGCTTCCAGCTGGGCAAAGATACTGTCTGTGGTCAGTGCAACGTTGCAGGTTTCTGACAGCCGGGCAAACTCGCGGCATTGAACGGTTTGGGCCAGTTCACCGGCAGAAGCGATCACGTTGTGCCCCGCGAGGTCTGCCGCACTTTCAAAGGCGGTGATAGCATCCAGATATAAATGCGAGGCGTAGATCCCGAATTCTACTGTTCCCAGCCTTTGACCAATCAGCCGCTCCTGCTTGGGGATGCCGATGCGCACGGCAATATCGGCCTCGCGGTTCAAGAGGTTCACCTTGCTGGTAGACAAAAGCAGCCGGACCCGCAGTGCCGGGTGGAGGTTATGCAATTCCCGCAGCTGAGGCGCCAGCAGGGATTGCCCCAATCCGCTGGGCGCTGCCACTGTCACTGTGCCGGTCATCCGGCCGTCATGCCCCGACACAGATTCATTGATCATCTGCACCTGATGCTCCATCTGCTCCGCCTGGTGCAGGATCTGTTGTCCGCAACTGGTCAGTTGAACCCCTGAAATGCTGCGGTCGAAAAGGGTTGCTGACAGTGCCGTTTCCAGCTCCCGAAGCTTGCGGCCGACAGTCGCCGGGCTTTCAGTCAGGCGGCCGGCTGCGCTGGCAATGCTGCCGGCACGGGCAACTGCCAGGAAGACCCTGAACAGGTCCCAGTTTTGAGTCATCACAGGGGCGGGCTTGTGGCCCGGGACGTTTTGCATGGCACGGAACAATTCAAAAGCGAGCACGGCCAAAGCGGCAAGAAGGTCAGGATCCAGCTAGCCCCAGCACCGATGTAATACCACTCAAATTTACTTGTGCTGCTGTGATCGTGAAAAATAACCCCGCAAAATCATAATACTATGCCAAACATCCCGCATTTCTGAAAATGATGCGCAGTGCTTCATATCTGATGCGTTGCGTTTTTTTTCCGCCGTCACAGGTCAGTCGCATCCGCGCACAAACGGAGCTGTGCCGGTGCAACTGGAGGAAAGACAATGACTGATCAAATCGATATGGGCCCAATCTCAGGGACAGAAGGCCCCGATCTCCTTACCGGGACCAACGCCAGTGAGAAATTGCAGGGGCTGGGTGGCGATGACACTCTGACAGGGGGGCTGGGAAGCGATACGCTGGATGGCGGAGAAGGGTCTGATACCGCAGATTTCCGTGATATCGACGTGCCGGTTAAGGCCAGCCTGCAGGCCGGAACAGCGGCGCGTGAAACAGGCTTCAGGATCCTGGTTGAGGATCAGCCGCTTGCCTCGCTGACCACTGACCAGGCGCCAGCCGGTTTGCTGGCGCAGGCAGCGGCAGGCAATCTCTACTACAATATTCACACCAGCGATTTTCCGGGTGGTGAAATCCGCGGGCAGCTGCTTGTTGACAGTGATGAGACCGTCAATGGCATCCGCACGCTGACGCTGCTTGCAGAGCTGGACTCGGCGCAGGAGCCTGGCAATTCCAGTGACTCGCTTGCCAGCGGCCAAGGCCGTGTGGTGATCGTGTCTGATGGCGGCAGTGTCACTTACAGCTCCGACTTGTCGGTCAATGGGCTTGCCGAATCGGACTTGCTGCCGGTTGCGGGTGTCAGCGCAATTCATCTGCACAATGCCCCTGCTGGCCAGAACGGCCCTGTCATCACTGACATTGTCCAGGATGCGGGCGGCGATGTGAACGGGCTGGATCCCGCTGCCGATGGCGGCAATGTGTTTGACGAAGTGGCCGAAACCGACACGCTGATCAGCGTCGAAAACATTGAGGGATCGGACAACGGGGACCTGCTGACCGGCAATGGCGGGGCCAATGTGCTGAACGGCAATGACGGTGATGATCTGTTGCGCGGCCGAGGCGGCAATGACGTGCTGAACGGCGGTGACGGCAATGATGATATTCGCGGCAACCGTGGCGCTGACACGCTGGACGGCGGTGCAGGCGACGATTTCCTGCGCGGCGGCCGGGGCAGCGATCTTCTGGAAGGCGGCAGCGGCAGCGATGAGCTGCGCGGCGGCTCTGGCGATGATATCCTCAGCGGCGGCGGCGGTGTGGACACCATCGACGGCGGCGCCGGCATCGATACCAACTCCTTCGCCAACATCAACTTAGGGGCAGCGGATGCCTCGATTGCCGGTGTGTCCGTTGTGCTGAATGCAGACGGTTCGGGGACCGCAGCCTACAATGGCGGCGGCGGCAACGGCCCGCTGATCGAGGAAGAGTTCACCGGGATCGAAAACATCACCGGCTCGTCCAACAATGACGACATCCGGGCGCTGGGTGCGGCTCCGAATGCCATTGACGGCGGAGATGGCGACGACTTCATCGCCGGCGGCGGCGGTACTGATTTTCTGACCGGCGGTGAGGGCGTCGACACCAACAGCTTCATCAATATTGGGGCTGAGGTGGTCGCCGATCTGGGTTCTGGCAGCGCCTCCTATCAGCCGAATGAGACTACCACCGTTTTCGAAAATTTCAGCGGGTTCGAAAACCTCGACGGCTCCGGCAATGACGACCAGCTGTTCGGTGACGGCGGTGCCAACACACTGACGGGCAACGATGGCAACGACTTGCTGGTGGGCCGTGGCGGCAACGACGTGCTGGAAGGCGGCGCGGGTAATGACATCCTGCGCGGCGGCGGCGGTGCGGATGTGACCGACGGCGGCGACGGCATCGACACTGCGGACTTTCAAGACATCGGTGCGGCCGTGATCGCTGACTTGAACTCCGGCGCAGCAGTCTACCAAGGCCCGAACGGCGCGGTTGTGGATACGCTCTTGAATATCGAGAACCTGACCGGCTCGGCCAACAACGACGTTCTGAACGGCGATGCGGGGGATAACCTGCTGGCCGGCGGCGCTGGCGGCGACACGATCAACGGCGGCGCCGGCAATGACGTGATCCGCGGCGACGCCGTTGGCGACGGCGAGGCAATCACCGTCACCGTGACCAACACCCTGGGCGAAGGCGGCACGTTCCTGACCCCTGTCTGGTTCGGCTTCCATGACGGTGAAAACTTCGACCTGTGGACTGATGGCGAGGCCGCCAGCGGCGGGCTTGAGCGCATTGCCGAGGACGGCAGCGTCGAAGGCATCGCTGCCGAGTTCAATCAGCAAGTCATCGACGGCGGCGTTGATGCCACCATCATCGGCGGCAACGGCGTGCCGGGGCCGATCGACCCGGGCGAAAGCGCGAGTTTCACCATCAACGTGAACCCCGATCAGGTCGGCCAGGGTTTCTTTACCTGGGCCACCATGGTGATCCCCTCCAACGATGCCTTCCTGGCTTCGCCTGACGATGCGCTGCAGGACTATATCTTTGACGAGGATGGCAATTTTGCCGGGCCGCTGGTGATTGAGCGTTTCGGCAGCGACGTGCTGGATGCGGGCACTGAGGTGAATACCGAAGAAGGTGCAGCATTTCTGAACCAGACCGCACGGGACCAGGGAACGGCTGAGAACGGCGTTGTCCGCCTGCACGACGGGTTCAACGGGTCCGAAGGCCTGCCGGGCGGTACGCCGGTCAATATCCTGGGCGGCACCACCGCTGCGGGCACACTGGTGGATCTGGTGGAGGGCGACTTTACCCGCAACGGCGGAGAAGAGCAGCTGCTGCGTATTGTTGTCGATCTGGCCGAGGGCGGCGCTGATGTGCTGTCCGGTGGTGCAGGCAACGACTATATCGACGGGGGCCGCGGCAATGACCTGCTGCGCGGCCAGCGCGGCAGTGACACTCTGGATGGCGGCGATGGGGCCGACCGGCTGCTTGGCGGCCGCGGCAACGACCTGGCCGAAGGCGGTGCGGGCAATGACCGGATCGAGGGCGGCGGCGGGCGCGACACGCTGGAAGGCGGCGCAGGTAACGACCGTCTTGAGGGTGGCCGCCGTGCGGATGTGCTGGACGGAGGAACCGGGAATGATCTCCTTGAGGGCGGCCGCGGCGCCGACATCTTTGTCTTCAGGGACAATGCCGGGGATGACGTGATCACGGACTTCAACACCGCCGCCGATGGTGAATTGCTGGATCTGACCGGGGGCAGCTTTGGCTTTGCCAGCTTCGCAGATTTGTCCGGCGCCTTTGCGCAGGATGGCAGCAACACAATCATCGATCTAGGGGAAGACGGCTCGATCACGCTTCTGGACGTGCAGGCATCTGCACTGACCGAAGACCATTTCCTGATCTGATGAAGCAGGCAGTGGAGGTCATTCGGCCGCCACTGCCGTCACTCGGCGGCCAGCACCAGATCGCTGGCCTTTTCTCCGATCATGATTGCCGGGGCATTGGTGTTGCCGGAAACGATTTCGGGCATGATCGAGCAATCGGCAACCCGAAGCCCCTGAACCCCATGCACCTGCAGCTGTGCGTCCACCACCGCATCGGCCCCCTGCCCCATTTTGCAGGTTCCGGTGGGATGGTAGATCGACACCGAATTGCTGCGCGCCCAGTCCAAGGTGCCTTCGAAGTCCTCCATCGCCAATCCTTCATGGGGCCGGAACTCTTGGGCGATCTTTGAGGCCAGAGGATTGTGCCTGGCAATGCGGCGGGCAATATTCACGCCCTCCACAAGGGTCCGGCAGTCGGTTTCGGTGGATAGGTAGTTCGGTAAGATCCTGGGATAGGTCTTGGGATCAGGGCCATTCAACCGGATCTCGCCGCGGCTTTCGGGGCGCAGCTGGCATACCGACATGGTGAAGGCTGAGAATGGATGCACGCCTTCGCCAGGGCTGTCTGCCGACCAGGGTTGCACATGGAACTGGATATCCGGCGTTGCCGCCTCAGGCCGGGTTTTCATGAAACCAGTGGCAAGGCTGGCGGCCATGGTCATTGGCCCGGACCGGAACAGCGCGTATTTCAAGGCAATCCGCGCCTGATTGAACAGGCTGCGCACTTCGTCGTTCAGGGTCGGCTCGTTGCATTTGTAAACCAGTCTGGCCTGCAAGTGGTCCTGCAGCCCCTGGCCGACGCCTGGCAGGTCCACCAGCGGTTCGATCCCATTGGCCCTGAGCTGCTCTGCCGGGCCTATTCCGGACAGCATCAGCGTTTGCGGGGAATTGATGGCGCCGGCTGAAAGGACCACTTCCTTGCGCGCGGCAATGGACTGGCGCTGGCCTGCCCTGTCCAAATAGGTGACGCCGGTCACTTTGCGCCCGTCCATGTCAATCTTTTCCACCATCGCGCGGGTGATGATCTGCAGATTGGCCCTGTTGCGCGCCGGTTTCAAAAACGCCACCGCTGCACTGCAGCGCCGTCCGTTGCGGGTGGTCAGTTGGAAATAGCCAACGCCCTCCTGCTCCGCCCCGTTGTAGTCAGGGTTGAACGGATACCCGGCGTCTTGCGCGGCCGCGATCCAGGCATCGCAGATCGGGCGCTGTATCCGCATGTTGGACACCGCCAGCGGCCCGCCGGTGCCGTGAAAGTCATCCGCCCCGCGCTCTTGATCCTCGGAACGTTTGAAAAGCGGCAGTACATCGTCCCAGCCCCAGCCTTCGTTGCCCATCTGGCGCCAGCGGTCGTAGTCCTGCCTTTGGCCGCGCACATACAAAAGCCCATTGAGCGAGGAAGACCCGCCCAGCACCTTGCCCCGCGGCCAGTCGATGGACCGCCCGTTCAGTCCCGGATCCGGCTCCGTTTTGTAGCACCAGTCGACGGATGGGTTGTGCATGGTTTTGAAGTAGCCGACCGGGATATGGATCCACGGATTGGTGTCCGGCCCCCCCGCTTCCAGCAGAATGACCTTATTGCGCGGATCCGTACTCAGCCGGTTGGCAATAACGCAACCTGACGACCCCGCACCGATGACAATGAAATCCGCGTCCAAAACCAGTCCTCCCGAACCCTTGATGAAAAAACTTCTATACAGGATGTGTAAAATGATCTAGCTTTTTTTGATACGAAACGTCTCAATAATTGATCTTAGGGAGGAGAATTATGGGGCTGACTAACAAACTGAGCCGGATTTCGCGGCGGGATCTGTTCCGTGTGGCAGGGACTTACGGGATGAGTTCGACCTTGCTGGCGGCGGGCGGCTTCGGCGGCGCGATGAGCCTGGCGAACCTCGCCTCTGCCGCAGAATCAACCTACGAAAAGCGTTTTTCCAAGCCCGCCAAACACACGCTGAAATTCGGCGCCTCAGGGTTTAACGCGCGCAACCTGCTGATCGAACGGGCCGGCGCGCTGGAGTTTGCCCGCGATCTGGAGGCCCGCACCGACGGTGAAATCCGCATCGAGTTCATCGGCGACAACCAGATCTGCGGCCAGCTGTCCTGCGTCGAGAAAACCCAGCAGGGCATTGTCGACATCTATGCGGCCTCGACCCAGAACTCGGCCGGCGGCGCACCCTATCTGAACGTGCTGGACTATGCCTTCATGTTCCCCGGCCGCGCGTCCCAGTACCACTTCCTCTATCACCCCAAGAGCCAGGAAATCCTGCGCGACCCGCTGGAGAAGCGCCACGGGCTGAAATTCCTGTTCAGCCACTGTGAACTGCGCGGTATTCAGCTGGGCCTGAAATACAAGGACCAGCCGACCATCACCAAGCTGGAACAGCTGTTCGGGACCAAGAACCGCGTCACCGGCACCCAGCTGGGCCGCATCGCCATGAAGGCGCTGAACCTGAACCCGGTCCCCGTGGCCTGGGAAGAAACCCTGGACGGGTTGAAACAGGGCCTGATCGACGGCGCCGAAACCTGGGCCTCGGCCGTGGCCTATGCCAACATGTCGCCGGTGGTCAGCCAGTCCGTCGACCTCAAGTTTTTCTGCGGCACTGAGCACACCTCGATGTCGGCCAAGGTGTTTGACGGGCTCGAAGGCTACCTGCAGGACGCGGTGATGGAGAGCGCCTATTGGGCCCAGGCCCATGTGCAGGCCGCGAATGAGGCAGCACTGGTCAAGACTGTCGGCTTCTCGGATCCGCAACTCCCGGGCACCATGTTTGTCGAACATGGCGTGCGCCCTGCCTTCCTGCCGGACAGCGAAATCCGCATGGCTGAGGAAATGTGTTCGCCCGAGTTCCAGCCGCAGCTGTGGGAGCAGTGGCGCGACCGTCTGAACAAATGGGCCGGCGGCATCGACACCTATCAGGAAATCTACACCATCGCGCGCCAAGTCGAAAAAGACATGAAGCCCGAAAACGTGGAGCCGCGCCGCTGGTGGAAAGGCTGACAAAGGCCTGAACAAACACAACGGGGCCGGCGCCGGACTGCGCCGGCCTTGTTTGCCCGGCAGGATCCGGCAGGATCACAGGGGCAATGACAGGGGTAATGAGGGGAGGAACACATGCAGCTTTGGCCGGATATCACCGCCATTTTCAGCGCTTTCGCGTCCCAGGACAGCTGGGAAATCCGCAACGCCCTGGAAAGCAATGCCGCCTGGGTGCTGGGCACCGCCGCCGCCGCGCTCGGTGGCCTTTTGGTGATGCTGGCCTACCGGCTGGTGCCGCTCTTGGACCGGCATCTGGAACGCACCATCATGGTGTGGAGCTACCTGGCGATTGCCTTCATCATTTTCTGGGGGGTGATTGACCGCTTCGTGTTCAAGAACCAGCAGCCCTGGTCCACCACCATTCCGCCGCTGCTATTCATGATCATGGCTTGGTTCGGTGCCGCCTTCAACGTGCGGCTGCGCACCCATCTCAGCTTCTCTGAATTCCGCACCGTCATGCCCCGCTGGGCGCAGATGGGCTGCCTGGGCCTGGACGCAGTGCTGTGGTTCGGCTTTGCCGTCATCGTTTTTGTCACCACAACCCGGCTGACCGCGCTGTCGGCCTCGAATTTCCAGATCGTGCTGGGCACCGACAGCGTGCTTCAATGGTGGTTCCTGATTACCGCGCCGATGTCCTTTGTCCTGATGATCGCCCGGGTGTTTGAAAACCTCGCCGATGACATCCGCAACTACCGCAGCGGCGCGCCGCTGATCAAACAGGCCGTGATCGGAGGAGACGTGTAATGGATACCGGAACCTGGGTCACGCTGATCTCGATCGGGGTCACCTTTCTGTTCATGCTGGGTGTGCCGGTGCTGCTGGTCATCGGTTATTGGGTCATCGGCTGCTCCTTCGTGCTGGGGCTGACGCTCGACAATATGGGTGCCGAGCTTCTGAACGTCTTCAACAAGGGCTTTGCGCTCTTGGCGATGCCGCTGTTCATCCTGACCGGCGACCTGATCAACCAGTCGGGCATCGCCCGGCGGCTTTCGGATTTCGCCTATGCCTGCCTCGGCTGGATGCGCGGCGGGCTGGCGATGGCCTCGCTCGGCGCCTGCGGGCTGTTTGCCGCGATCTCCGGCTCCAACTCGGCGACCACCGCCACCATCGGCTCGATGCTGCACCCGGAGATGGTCAAGGGCGGCTATGACGAGCGGTTCTCTGCCGCCACCGCCGCCGCGGGCGGCACCGTCGGCATCATCATCCCGCCCTCAATCATCTTTATCGTCTACGGCTTCCTGATGAACCTGCCGATCTCGGACCTGTTTGTGGCGGGCATCCTGCCCGGCGCAATGATGGTCATCGGCATGCAGCTCGCCTGCTGGATCATCTGCTACCGCAACGGCTGGGGCTTCCTGATCCCCTTGCAGCTGAACCGGGTCCTGAAAACCGCCTTCGGCGCCTGGCTTGGCTTCTTTGCTATCGGGCTGGTGCTCTGGGGCATCTACACCGGCAAGTTCTCCCCGACAGAAGCCGCAGGCGTCACCGTCGGCTTCTGCGTCATCGCAGGCGTTCTGTCCTGGCTGGTGACCAAAATCACCAGAGCCAGCAATGACAAGACATGGGAAGAAAAATCCTTTGCCGAAATGCTGGTGGTCGAGGGCTTCACCATCCCGCAGATTCCGGGCATCGTGGTGCGCTCGGCCCAGATCACCGGCATCCTGGCACCGCTGATCGCGATATCCGTGGTGATGCAGCAGATCCTTTCGCTCCTGGGCGCACAGCAGGCCATCGGCGGGTTTGTAACCTCGATGGGCGGCTACCACGCGGTGCTTTTCACTTCGATGGTGATTGTGTTCTTCTCCGGCATGGTGCTGGAAAGCCTGCCAGTGACCATTATCCTGGCGCCGATCCTGGCCCCGATTGCGGCCTCTGTCGGGGTCGATCCGATCCACTTCTCGGTGATCTTCCTGGTTGGCGCCTCCATTGGCTTCATCACCCCGCCCTACGGGCTGAACCTCTACGTCGCATCCGGTGTCACCGGTGTTCCGTATTTCCGCCTGCTCCGCTATACGGTTCCTTACCTTGCAGCCCTGATCGGGGTTTGGGTGCTGGTTTCGCTGGTGCCTGACTTCGCCCTGGTGCTGCTGCCCAACAAATAGCGATGAGGCGGCGATGGCAGCGGATACGCCGGAAAAGAAAGAGGGGCAGATCCCCACCAACCTGCGCTTGCTGGTGCTGCTGGAGGAAGTGGCCCGGCGCGGGGTGGCAGTGAAGCCTGCCGAGATGATCGAGGCCATGGGCCTGCCCAAGCCCACGGTCCACCGCCTGATGCAAACCGCAGAGGCCGAAGGGTTTTTGCAGCGCGACCTGGACGGGCGGGCCTACGGGCCCGGCCCGCGGTTGCGCAAGCTGGCCTTGAACACCATGTCGTCCGAGCACCTGCGCACTGCCCGCCTCAGTATCCTGAAAAGCGTTGCTGAGGAATTGGGGGAGACCTGCAATCTTGCCACCCCCGACCGCGAGGGGATGATCTATCTGGACCGGGTAGAGACCAAATGGCCGCTGCGCATCCAGCTGCCGATCGGTACCCAGGTGCCGTTTCATTGCACTGCCAGTGGCAAAATGTATCTTTCGACGCTGAAGGCCAGCACGCTGGAGGCGGTATTGCGGGCCCGCCCGCTGGAAGCTGTAACCGGCCGGACCCGCACCGATCCGAACCTGCTCAGCACCGAGCTTGAGGCCATCGCCAGCCGTGGTTACTCCACCGATGACGAGGAATTCATCGCCGGCATGGTCGCTGTCGCTGTTCCCGTGCGGGACGTTCGTAACCGGCTGATGGCGACATTGTCGGTCCATGCGCCTGTCCAGCGCCGCAGCTTGCAGGATCTGACGGAGTTTTTGCCGGCCCTGCAAAAAGCCGCGGCAGGCCTTTCCAGCCTTGCGTGACGCCTTCGGCGCTGACCGCACGCGCAGCAACAGATCCCGCGGCCAGACGCCAGTGTGTTCCGGAATTTCTGACGCGCTCAGTGGCATGTCTGCATCTCAGCACAGGCTGGGGTATGCGCCCTTTTCCCGCTGACCAGAAATAAGCGCCGTAAAGTCCCTAAGGGCGCCTCAGGCAGGTCCTCACAATGCAGGCCGGCACCATATAGATTTATCCAGACCCAAGGGTCAGGACCCATTCATTCTGCATAGGCAGTCGAAAACGTCCGCATTCCGGGTAAATTGGCCAGTGAAACGGCTGTTGCTTAACAATTAAAAATCTTTCCTTTACCTTTCGGAGCGCAATTTCTGCGATATTGAATTAGACGGTAATCGCGTTTGTCAAAGAAAAGGGCCTTTCATGAAGATCAGAAGATCAGTCCTCCTGTTCTGCCTTTGGTTTGGCATGTTGCTGGGCCAGGCAGCTGCGGCACGCGAATTGGTAATTGGAACAATCAGCGATGAACCGGTCAAGGAAACCCGCAGTTTCCTGCCATTCGCCCGGCATTTGGCGGCAGAGTTGCAGGTTCTGGGTTTTACAGGGGGCCAGGTTGTCATCGCGCGGGATGTTGGCCATATGGCGCAGCTCCTGCGCAAGGGCGAGGTCGATGTTTATGTCGACAGCCCTCTGGTTTCTTTGGCGGTCAGGGCCAAAAGCGGCAGCCGGCTGCTGGCCCGGCAATGGAAGCGGGGCATCGGTCTTTATCACTCTGTCATTTTTGCCCGCCGGGACAGCGGCATCCGTTCGCTGCAGGACTTGAAAGGCCGCGTTGTTGCATTTGAAGAAGCGTTTTCCTCCAGCGGCTATTTCCTGCCGTGGCTGGAGATACGCGCACAGTCCGTGCCCTTGACCGCGCTGGATGGGCCGCGGTCGCAGCGCCCTGAAGGCGCGGCAGGGTATGTATTTTCAGGTGATGATGAAAACACGCTCGAGTGGGTGCTGCGCGGCCTGGTAGATGCTGGAGCCATGTCGCTGCGGGGATTGAAGATGCGGGCGGGCGGGGACCTGGGCGATCTTGAAATCCTTGCTGAGACTGCGGCGATCCCCCGCCATGTCGTCAGTGTGCCGCCAGGAGCGCCGGAGGAGTTTTCCAGCACGCTGCTGACTGTTCTGATTGGCTTGGATCAAAGCGAGGCTGGCCGGCAGGCCTTGCAAAGCTTTGAGGGAACAACAAAATTCGACGCAATCCCTGATCAGACCCTGGATGTGCTGGAGCAATTTCAGAAACCGGTTTCAAATCTCCTTGGAGGCAGCTGACATGCAGGCGCCGGGTCTTCGCAGTAAGCTGGTTGCCTACACCGTTCTGATTGTTCTGGCCGTTGCCGGTTCTATTTCCTTCATTTCGGTCAGGCTGGCCCACAAGACTGCAATCTCTGCTTATGAACGCCATGTGATGGACTTGGGCAAAACCCTTGCCGAGGCCGTGCTGGAGCCGCTGTATGAACTGGACATCAAGCACTTGCGCCAGCAAGCCGGTTCCGTATTGGCCAGCGAAGGCGCGGTCCGCGCGCTGATCCTGGACGCCGGCACCAGGGTGCTGACAGACGGAAGCGATGCCAATCCTCTTCGGGGCCAACGGTTTGCAGATCCGATTTTGCAGGACCCCAGGGATGAAAAGACGTGGGCAGCGCTGGCTGAAAACAATCAGATCAGGGTCGCCGGCCCGGTTCTGGCCACTGCCGATTCACGGCTTGGCTACGTGGTTCTGGAGTTCTCCACGGAAAGGCTGGAAAAGGAAACGATGGCGCATGCGCAGCAAATTCTTCTGCTTTCCGGCCTTTCTGCCCTGCTTGCATCGGCCGCTGCTGTCATCATGTCCAACCGGATCACCAGCCCGGTGCTGCGGCTGACAAAGTTTGCATCCAGCATACGCCGCGGCGGCAATGTGTGCCGTCCGCCGGATTGCGGCCAGGACGAAATCGGACGCCTGGCTCAGGCCTTCGGCGATGTTCTGGGCTATCTCGATCACAGTAACGCAGAACTGAAGGCGTTGACGGAAACGCTTGAAGACAAGGTGAAAGAGCGGACCCGGGCAGCGGAGGCGGGAAACAAGGCAAAATCGGAGTTTTTGGCGACGATGAGCCACGAGATAAGAACGCCGATGAATGCGGTTCTTGGAATGGCGTCGCTGCTTGAAGAAACGGAGCTGGACGAGGATCAGGCGCTTTATGCGAGAACCATCCTGGAATCTGGCGAAGCCTTGCTGGACATCATCAACGAGATCCTCGACTTCTCCAAGATAGAAGCCGGCAAGCTGGAGCTGCGAAAGGCACCGCTCGACCTGAAGGAAACTCTTTCCAGCGTGGTACTGATGCTGAGCCCAAAGGCAGCGGAGAGCCAGGTAGCCTTGACCCTGGACTATGCGCCGGGCTTGCCCGGCTCCGTTCTGGGTCACGAGGGGCGCATCCGGCAGATCATTGTCAACCTGGTCGGCAATGCTGTGAAGTTCACTGAGCAGGGGTCTGTGACGGTCCGGGTATCCGGCCAGGAAGCGGGATCGCAGCTCCAGCTGGCTATTGCAGTTCAGGATACCGGGGTGGGCATTCCAGAGGACAAGCTGGCCAGTATCTTCAGCGCGTTCTCCCAGGCCAACAGCACCCCGACCCGCGATTTCGGCGGCACGGGCCTGGGTCTCAGCATTGCGTCGCGTCTTGCCCGGCTCATGGGCGGGGAGATTACCGTTGACTCCTCTTTGGGCGCGGGGTCGACGTTTACTTTCCGCTGCTCGTTTGAACAGGCCCGCGATTTCGAACCAGGGTGACCCTTGGCTTCGCCTGTCTCTAATAAATCTCCGCACGGGCACCGCAGCAGGCGGGCCGCCTGACGCTCTGCCTCCCTGCGGCGGGCCGCAAGAGCGCGCGCGGCAGAGGCGGCAAGCCTCTGCGCCGGGCATATGCCCCGGGAAATCGGGTGCGTTCCATTCATAGGTTCTGCCTATAGTTAGATTGTTTTTTGCGATTTTACATATGGAATTTTGGGGGACAAAGATGCCTTGAGATGGATT
>NZ_JBSWYB010000052.1:0-20728 GCF_056160905.1 Leisingera sp. ABD4_442
CCCCGCCCCTTGTGCTTTTACCCCCCTAAGCCCCCCCCCCACAGCCCTTTTCTCCCCCGCCCCTTTCTACGATTTCCTCCCACACCCCTCCCCTCCCCTCCTCGGCAGCGGTTGCCGCCTGGGTCAGCTCACCGCCGCGAAGCCTGCGTCCAGGGCGGAGAGGATGGTATTTGCCTCCGCCTCGCTCAGCACCAGCGGCGGTGAGAGGATGATGTTGGGGCCGGAGACCCGCACCATGGCGCCAGCCTCATAGGCAACCTCCTGCAGCCTGCCGATGGTTTTCTTGTCTACCGGCGCCTTGGTGGCGCAGTCTGAAACCAGTTCCAGCGCGCTCATCAGCCCATGGCCGCCGCGCACGTCGCCGATCAGCTCGTATTTCTGCTGCAGCGACAGCAGTCCCTGATGCAGCTGGGTACCCCGGGCAGTGGCGTTTTCCGGCACATTCAGTTTCAGCGTCTCTTCCAGGCAAGCCAGCGCCGCCGCGGCTCCAACCGGATGGCCGGAATAGGTGTAGCCGTGGCCGATGGCGGCTTTGCCGCTGGTGTCCTTCTCGAAAGTCTCGGTCAAATGGTCCGCGATCATCACCGCACCGAATGGGAAGTAGCCGTTGGTAATCGCCTTGGCCGTGGCCATCATGTCGGGCTGCACCCCCCAGTGCCGCGAGCCGGTCCAGGAGCCGGTGCGGCCGAAAGCGGTGATCACCTCGTCAGCGATCAGTAGAATACCGTGTTTGGAGCAAATCTCACGCACGCCGGGCATGAAGCTCTTGTGCGGCGGGATCACACCGCCTGCACCCAGGATCGGCTCCATGATGAAAGCCGCGATAGTGCCTGCGCCCTGGAAGGCGATTTCGTCCTCCAGCGCCTGCAGGCAAAGCTGGGCCAGCCGCTCCGGATCGCTCTCATTGAACGGGTTGCGGTAGGTATACGGTGCCGGGATCTGGAAGCAGCCGGGCAAGAGCGGCTCGTACTGAGTGCGGAAGTTGGCATTGCCATTCACTGAAGCACCGCCCATGTGGGTGCCGTGGTAGCCTTTTTTGAGGCTCAGGAATTTGGTGCGGCCTTCTGCGCCGCGGATCTTGTGGTACTGGCGCGCCAGCCGCAGGGCGGTTTCCACCGAATCCGAGCCGCCGGAGGTGAAGAAGGCGCGGGTCAGACCGTCAGGGGCGAAGAACTTGCGCAGCTCCTCGGCCAGCTGGATCACCTGGTCATTGGTGGTGCCGCGGAAGGTGGAGTAATAGGGCAGCACATCGAGTTGCGCGGCGATGGCGTCTTTCACCGGCTGGCAGGAAAAGCCGAGGTTCACGTTCCACAGGCCGCCGACTGCATCGACCACCTCATGGCCGTCCACATCGGTGATCTTCACCCCTTGCGCAGAGGTGATGATAGCGGGCGGATTGGCCAGGCTGTCGCCGGGATGCGCCATCGGGTGCCACAGCGACTTGGCATTGTGTTCTTTCAGGAAGTTGGAGTCTTTCATGCGGTCAGCTCCTGGATGCAGCCCTGCTGGGGCTGGAGAAGGGGAAGTCAGGCGGTATCGTCCTGCGGGTAGTCCGCGGGGGCAGAGCCGCCGATACGATGGGTGAGGGTGGCACCCGCGCGGCGCAGGGCTGCCGGGATCAATTGCTTCTGTTCGGGGCTCATGCGTGAGACAGGAGCCGCCACGGCCAGCGCGCCGATTACCTGGCGGTCGGGGCCGAAGACCGGCACCGCGTGGGAGTGCACATCGGCCTCAAAACCGCCGATCGACTGGGCCATGCCTGTATCGCGGATCTCGGCAATCTGAATGCGGATCTGCAGCGGGTCGGTGACGGTTTCCGTGGTGTGGGCTTGCAGCGGCTGGGCCAGCACGCCGTCGACAAATCCGGGGTCGGCATAGGCGAGCACGGCAAGCCCGGAGCTGGTGCCGTGGTAGGTCAGCACCTCTGCATCTTCCATCATCACTTTGGTGGCATGGCGCGGCGAGTAGGCATGCGACAGCGAATTCAGCTGGCTGCCCTGCAAAAGCGAAAGGTGGGTGGTTTCGCCTGTCTCATCGCTCAGATCGCGCAGCACCCGGCGCGAAACCGAGAGAATCGGCACCGCTGCCTCGCGCAGGGCGGCAAGCCGCAGAACCTGCGGGCCAAGCCGGTACATCCGGTCGCCATCGGTCTGTTCGACAAAGCCCGATTCCTGCAGCTCGGTCATCATCCGGTAGACGGTTGCCTTATTCATGCCGGACAGGCGCGTGAGGTCGCTCAGCCCGATTCCGGTCCTGCCGTGGTTGAAATATGTCAGTAATGACAAGGCTTTGGATACAGTTCCCATGCGCTTGCCTGTGCTCCCTGTGTCGTCCTTGCGGGCGGCTATCTTCGAAAAAGGCGCACCCGTGATGCAATTTTGTTGACAGATAACGGGGTGGGCTGTCAATCTAAATTCAAACCAATGGTTCGAATAATGAACCGATCTAAAAAGCTGGGAGGAAAGCCATGAAACTCAAGACCCTGATGAAAGGTGCGGTTGCAGCCGCGGCTTTGGGGCTGAGCGCGGTTGCCGCGCAGGCCGAATATCCGGAGAAGCCGGTGAATTTCATCGTGCCCTGGCCTCCGGGTGATTTGGAGGATGTGCTGACCCGGATGATCGCAGAGGACTTCCAGAACGAATACGGCGTCGCGGCTGCAGTGGTGAACAAGCCGGGCGGCGGCGGCGGGCCGTTCCCGGGTGCGATCGAGGTCGCCAATGCGCCCAGCGATGGCTACACCATCGGCTCTTTCGTGATCGGCGTGCCGGTGATGGGCCACCAGATCGACATCCCGCCGCTGACGCCTGAAAAATTCGACCCGCTGGGGATTTTCCTGACCTATCCCTTCGTGATCGCCACGTCCGGCGATGCGCCCTACAGCACGATGGAAGAACTGGCGGCCTATGCCAAGGAAAACGACGTGGCGCTGGGGCACTTTGGCGATGTGCTGACCCCGACTCAGGTGACCAAGGCTTATGCCAAGAACGCCGGCTTTGAGTGGGGCTCGGACGCGGCCTTTGACGCCTTGGACTGCAACACGCTAGCCTCCGGCGACGCGGATGTGATTAACACCACGCTGCAGCTGGTGCTGCCCTGCCTGGATCAGGTCAAAGTGCTGGTCTCGATCACCGATGAGCGCATTCCGCTGGCGCCTGATGCGCCGACCATCGGCGAGCTGGACGAGAGCCTGAACATCGCTTTGTGGAACGGTCTCTTTGTGACCAAGGACACGCCGCAGGACGTGCGCGACAAGATCATTGCCGTCGCAGAGAAGACGGTGATGAGTGAACGTGCCCAGAACGTCGCCAAGGAAACCGGCGCGCTGGTCTATTGGCAAAGCGCGGACGACAGTGCGGCCCGTGTCGCCAATGATATCGGCACCATGGCCCGCATCGGTGGCCTGCTGTCTGAGTAAATCTCCCCCTGCACTGGGGCCGTGACTGGCCCCGGTGCCTTTTCACTCGCGCGGACAAAGAACTCCTCTTATGCCTTCGGAACGTGAACACCGCTTTGCCGGGCCGCGGCGCGGACAGCTGGTCTTTGGCCTCATCCTGTTGGGCACGGCGCTGCTGCTGCTGGCCCTGATCGGTGACCAGACCGCTTGGGTCAAGAAGACCAAGCTGTTTGCCCAGCCCCGGTTCTGGCCTGCCGTCGCCATTGGCGGCATGGCGCTGATGGGCGGCCTGCATCTCTACAAACTGCCTTGGCGGCGGGTCAGCCGTTATGACCTGTGGGAAGTGAAACGCTGGGGGCAGGTGTTCGAATTTGCAGGCTGGTTCATGGGCTACGTCCTGCTGGTGCCTATTATCGGCTACCTGCCTGTAACGATGGCGTTCGTGCCGCTTCTGTGCCGGCGGATGGGCTACCGCAGCCGCTTCATGCTTTGGGCAGGCGTTGCCTTTGCCATCATTGTCGTGGTGCTGTTCAAGGGCTTCCTGTCGGTCAAGATCCCGGGCGCGCTGGTCTATGAGTATCTGCCCGGCGCTTTGCGCAGCTTCTTCATTCTCTACCTCTGAGCGCCTGTCATGGATCTGATCCTCTCTGCAATTGACATCCTGATGCGCTGGGACGTGGCGCTGGCGCTGCTAGCGGGCTCGGTCGGCGGCGTGCTGATCGGCGCTATCCCTGGCGTCGGCCCCGCCGTTGCCATTGCGATCCTGCTGCCCGCAACCTTCTCGATGGACCCGATTGTCGGCCTCACGGTCCTCTTGGGGATCTACGGATCGTCCATGTACGGCGGCTCTATCCCGGCGATCCTGATCAACACGCCCGGCACCGCGGTCAATGCGCTCACAACCTATGACGGCTACCCGATGACCGCGCGGGGAGAGCCGCGCAGGGCCTTGAGCCTTGCTTACTCCGCCAGTTTCTTCGGCGGCATCTTCTCGGTCATCTGCCTGATCCTGTTTGCGCCGGTGCTGGCCAAGGTCGCACCGATGTTCGGCTCGCGCGAGATCTTCCTGGCGGCGTTGTTGGGCCTTATCCTGGTGGTTGTCGCCCACCGAGGCCAGGCACTGGTTGCCGGCGCCTTGGCCTGTTTCGGGATCTTCCTGCAGACCATCGGCCTGGAGCCGGTGAAATACACCCAGCGCTACACTTTCGGTCAGGACTTCCTGGGCGGCGGCATCAACCTGATCGTGGTGGTGCTGGGCCTGTTCGCCATTTCCCAGGCCTTTGTGCTGCTGACGGACGAGGATGAGAAGGTGCGCTTGACCCGCCTGCGCGGCGGCATGTTCCAGGGGCTGCGCGAGCTGGCCCGCCACCCCCGCGTGGCTGGCGTTTCCGCATCTTTCGGCGTGCTGATGGGGATGATCCCCGGCGTTGGCGAATTCACCGCCCAGTTCATGTCATACACCTATGCGCAGAAGACCTCGAAACGGCCGCAGGACTTTGGCAATGGTTCCTCCGAAGGGCTGATCGCGGCAGAAACCGCCAACAACGCCGTGCCCGCCGCCGCCATGGTTCCGCTCTTGGCGCTCGGCATCCCGGGCGAGGCGCTGACGGCGATGATGCTGTCGGTCTTTTACGTGCACAACGTGGTGCCGGGACCGGGGCTGTTTCAAAATGACATGGATTTTGTCGTCGCGCTGTACCTTGCGCTGTTGGTTCTGAATGTCCTGGTTCTTGTCTTCCTGCTCTTTGCTACCAAGTCGCTGATCCAGGTGGTCCGTATCCCCAACCGGTTCCTCGGTGTCTGCATCCTGACGCTGAGCTTTGTCGGGGTCTACAGTTTGCGCAACTCCGCCACCGACTGCGTGATGGCCGCGGCCTTCGGCATCCTCGGCTATGTGCTGAAACGCCTGTCGCTGCCTTCGGTGCCGATCATCCTGGGCATGGTCCTGGGCGGCATCATGGAGGTGAAGCTGCGCGCGGGCATGGCCCGGGTGAAGGAGCCGCTCGATTTCATCGACCGCCCGGTGGCGTTCATCCTGTTTCTACTCATCGTCATCGTTCTGGCGGTCCACATCCTGCGGGTGCTGAAGGACCGGAAAGAACTGAAGGAGGCCGAATGGCAGACCAACAGCGCATCGACAAGCTTCGGCAGCTTGATGTGGCGCCGCAGAAACTCTTTCTTGAAGGATCATGGAAAGAAGGTTCGGGCCAGACACTCGAAGTTGCTTCGCCGGTTGACGGATCTGTTCTGACGACGCTGGCGGGCGCTTCTGCAGCAGATGTTGAAAGCGCTGTGGCGTCGGCGCGGCGGGCGTTTGCGGACCGCCGCTGGGCGGGACAGAGCCCCGCCGCACGGAAGGCAGTGCTGCACAGGATTGCCAACCGGATCGAGGTCGAGGCGGTTGAGCTGGCAGTGCGGGGTGTGCGCGACAACGGTACCGAGTTCAACATGGCGCTGAAGGCCGAGCCGGGATCGGCGGCGGGCACCTTCCGCTATTACGCCGAGGCGCTGGATAAGGTGGCGGGAGAGGTCGCCCCGACCGCGCCGGACGTGCTGGGGCTGGTGCACCGGATGCCGGTGGGGGTGGTGGGGGCCATTGTGCCCTGGAACTTCCCGCTGATGATCGGCGCCTGGAAGCTCGCGCCTGCGCTGGCAATGGGGAACTCGGTTGTGCTGAAGCCTGCTGAGACCGCTTCGCTGACGCTGCTCAGGCTGGCAGAGATCTGTTCCGAATGCGGATTGCCGGACGGGGTGCTGAACGTGGTGACTGGCTCCGGCGCCGAGGCCGGTGCGGCACTGGCGATGTCAAACGATGTGGATGTACTCGCCTTCACCGGCTCCGGTGCGACTGGCCGCAAGCTGCTGGAAGCCTCGGCGCGCTCAAACCTCAAGCGTTGCTATCTGGAACTGGGCGGCAAGTCTCCGAACATCGTCTTTGCGGATGCACCGGATCTGGCCAAGGCGGCCAAAGTGTCGGCTGCAGGTATTTTCCGCAATTCGGGCCAGGTCTGCGTGGCAGGCTCGCGGCTGCTGGTCGAAGCCTCCATTCACGACGAATTCGTGGAAATGCTGAAGGCCGAGACCGAAGCGCTGCGGGTTGGCGATCCGCTGGATCTAGGCACGCAGGTTGGTGCTGTAAGCTCCGAAACTCAGCTGCGCCAGAACCTGTCTTTCATGGATATGGCGCGGGCTGAGGGCGGGCAGGTGATTACCGGGGGCACGCGCATTCTGGAAGAGACCGGCGGCACCTATATGGCGCCGGCCATCGTCACCCATGTGGCCCGCGATCACGCACTGTTCCAGCGCGAGGTCTTCGGGCCGGTGCTGGCAGTGACAAGTTTCGAAACCGAGGAAGAAGCGCTGAGCCTTGCTAACGCCACCGACTATGGCCTTGCCGCAGGAGTGTGGACTGCAAATCTGTCCCGAGCCCACCGGATGGTGGCGGGTATCCGGGCAGGCGTTGTGCATGTGAACACCTATGGTGGTTCAGATAACACCGTACCGCTGGGCGGCGTCGGCCAGTCCGGCAACGGGCATGACAAATCGCTTCATGCGCTGGACAAATACACCGACCTGAAGACCGCTTGGATCCAGCTCTAAGGCAGATTTGCGAGGCAAAACCTGCGGCCTCCGGCGGGAGTATTTGGGGAAAGATGAAAGGGCTTATGTGCTTCAGGGCGCAGGCCGCAGGGAGAACGGAATATGACGAGCAAAACGATCCTGGTTGCCGGAACCTATGACACCAAGGACGATGAGCTGGGATATCTGGCAGAGGTGATCCGCGGTCAGGGCGGCTATGTGCTGACAATGGATGTGAGCGTGCTGGGCGATCCCAGCCAGCCAACAGATGTCAGCAAGCATGAGGTGGCTGAGGCCGGGGGCAGTTCGATCCAGGCGGCAATCGACTCCGGTGACGAGAATACTGCCATGCAGATCATGGGTGCGGGGGCTGCTGCCAAGGCTCTGGAGCTGTACCGTGCGGGCCGCATTGATGGCGTGATCGTGCTGGGCGGCACTATGGGCACGGATCTGGCGCTGGACATGTGCGCGGCCCTGCCGGTGGGGGTGCCCAAGTACATAGTCTCCACCGTTGCGTTTTCACCGCTGATGCCTCCGGAGCGGATGCCGGCCGATGTGCAGATGATCCTTTGGGCGGGCGGGCTTTACGGTCTCAACTCGATCTGCAAGGCGTCGCTCAGCCAGGCAGCAGGCGCAGTTCTGGGGGCTGCGCGGGCAGTGGAGCCGCCCAAACGCGGCCGGCCGCTGATTGGCATGACCTCCTTCGGTAAGACCGTGCTGCGCTACATGGTGGCGCTGAAACCCGCTTTGGAGGACCGCGGGTTCGAAGTGGCGGTGTTCCACGCCACCGGAATGGGCGGGCGGGCGTTTGAGAGTCTGGCGGCGGAGGGCGCATTTGCCGCGGTGATGGATTTTGCCCCGCAAGAGGTTTCGAACCACCTGTTCGGCGGGCTTTCGGCTGGGGCGGACCGGATGACCAATGCCGGGAAATCCGGCACGCCGCAGATGGTGGCGCCGGGCTGCTACGATCTGGTGGATTTTGTGGGCTGGCAGGAGACGCCGGCACAGCTGCGAGACCGGGAGACACATGCCCACAACCGGCTGCTGACCTCTGCCATGCTGGAAGCGGGGGAAAGGCGGCAGGTGGCGCAGGCGATCTGCGGCAAGCTCTCTTCTGCGCAAGCTCCGGTGGCGCTGCTGCTGCCGGCTGGCGGCTGCAACGAATGGGACCGCCCCGGCGCTCCACTGTATGATGCGGAGGGGCAGGGGGTCTTTTGTGATGAAATGCGGCGCGGCTGCCCGGGGAATGCTCAGCTGCATGAGTTGGACTGCCATATCAATGATGCAGAGTTCTCTGCCAAGGTCTTGGAAATCCTGGATGGCTGGATCAGCAGCGGAGTGGTCGAAGCCAGCTGATAGGCCACATTGCTGGTTTGCCTGATAAGGTGTTTCAAAAAGTTTCCATTTACATCGGTTTCTGTTACGTAACCGCCAGCATGACAGGCGGCCTGAGGCTGTGGGCACCGCGACGCGGGGTTTGCGGTTTTTCTGCTGCCATTGGGGCTTGGCGCCGGTTCGGCTGCTGTGCCTAATCTGTTGGGAGCCAGGCGCAGGCACTGCCGCCGCGGAAGAGAGAGGAAAACCGGATGAGTGAAGCCATTGCATATGAGCGCGTCGGCGATATTGCCGTTCTGAAGGCGCAGAACCCGCCTGTGAACGCACTGGGCATTGATGTGCGCAAGGGGCTGCTGGCCGGGGTTGAGCGTGCTGAAGTGGAGGGTGCCAAGGCGGTGCTGATCTACGGTGAAGGCAGGACATATTTTGCTGGCGCCGATATCCGCGAATTCGGCAAACCGCCGCAGGAACCTTGGCTGCCGGGCCTGTGCAACCGGATCGAAGCCTCGCCGCTGCTCGTGGTTTCTGCCATGCACGGCACTGCGCTGGGCGGCGGGCTGGAGGTGGCCTTGTCGTCGCATTACCGGATTGCGGTGCCTTCGGCCAAGATGGGGCTGCCGGAGGTCAACCTGGGCATCCTGCCCGGGGCTGGCGGCACCCAGCGGCTGCCGCGTCTGTCCGGGTCTGAGGTGGCGTTGGAGATGATTACCACGGGCCGCCACATCAGCGCGGCGGAGGCGCTGGACAAGGGTATCATCGACCGCATCGAAGAGGGCGAGCCGCGTGAAATCGGCCTGACGTATGCGCAGGAACTGCTGGATGCCGGCGCGCCGCGCCGGGCTGTTGGGGAAATGCCTGCGCCGGAAGCGGTGGATTTTGATGCAGCCTATGAGGCGACGCTGAAGAAAGGCCGCGGCCAGCTGTCTCCGGCGACGGCCGTGCGGGCGGTGCAGGCGGCGGTAGAGGCTGAGAGCTTTGAAGCCGGGCTCAAGCGCGAACGCGCGCTGTTCACTGAGCTGATGGAATCGGATCAGCGGCAGGGGCTGATCCATGCCTTCTTCTCGGAGCGGGCGGTCAGCAAGCTGCCGGAACTGGAAGGCGTTGAACCGCGGGACGTTTCCGCCATGGGGGTGATCGGAGGCGGCACCATGGGCGCGGGCATCGCCACTGCAGCGCTGCTGGCTGGATTGCTGGTGGTGTTGGTCGAAATGACCGAAGAGGGGGTTGCTGCAGCGCGCGGCCGGATCGAGGGTAATCTGCAGGGGGCCCTGAAACGGGGCAAGATCACCCAGGCGCAATATGATCAGCTGACCGGCGAGGCACTGACCGTGTCCACGGACTATGCCGCGCTGGGCCAGGTGGATCTGGTGGTCGAGGCCGTGTTCGAGGACATGGGCGTCAAGCGTGAGGTTTTTGGCAAGCTTGACGCGCATTGCAAGCCGGGGGCGGTGCTGGCGACCAATACCTCCTATCTGGATGTGGATGAGATCGCCGCGGCAACTTCCCGCCCGCAGGATGTGATTGGGTTGCATTTTTTCTCGCCCGCGCATGTGATGAAGCTTTTGGAAGTTGTGGTGGCGGAGAAGACTGCGCCGGAAGTTCTGGCCACCGGCTTTGCCCTGGGCAAGCGGTTGAAGAAGGTCGCTGTGCGCTCTGGCATCTGTGACGGATTCATCGGCAACCGGATCATGAACGCCTACCGCAAGGCGGCGGAATATGTGGTGCTGGATGGGGCGTCGCCCTACCAGGTGGACAAGGTGGTGACCACTTTCGGTTTCCCCATGGGGCCGTTTGCAATGGGGGATCTTGCCGGGCTGGATATCAATTGGGCCGCCCGCAAGCGCCGTGCGCCGACGCGGGATCCGCGCGAGCGGGTGCCGCGGTTCTACGAGCTGCTCTGCGAGGGCGGCGATTTCGGCCAGAAGACCGGCAAGGGATTCTATGTCTATGAGGCAGGCAAGCGCGGCGGCGTGCCGAACCCGGAGGTGGCGGAGCTGATTTCCAAGGATCAGGAGCAGCAGGGTGTGACCCCGCGGGAGTTCTCCGACGCGGAGGTGTTGCGCCGCTATATGTGCGCTATGGTCAACGAGGCCGCCAAGGTGGTGGGCGAAGGCATCGCCCGGCGCCCGCTGGATGTGGATATGGTGATGCTGTTCGGCTATGGCTTCCCCCGCTTCTGGGGCGGGCCGCTGAAATGGGCGGATCTGCAGGGGCTGGATGGCATCCTGGCCGATATCAAGACCTATGCGGTTGAGGACGGGTTCTTCTGGCAGCCCGCGCCGCTGCTTGAGAAGCTGGTCGCTGAGGGCAAAACCTTCGACTCACTGAACAAAAGCAGCTGAACTGGCGGGCAGGCGCCCTTCCGGCCCGTCGAGGGCCATCAGGACGCGGCCCGGCTTTGCCGGGCTGGGCACGCAAACGCTGGCCGTAGCACGAAAAAGCGCCGCGCGGAACGCGCGGCGCCTGGCCCAACAAGAGCAGCGCATCTTGGATGCGCCCGGCGATTGGCGGGAGAGGCCGGTGCTCAGGTCCAGGTGCCTTCGGTCGAGGCACGGATCTTGCGGATGTTCTCGCCGTAGACTTCCGGAGTGTTGACCGAGCCTCCCTTGAACACTGCGGAGCCTGCGACCAGCACGTCGGCGCCGGCTTCGGCCACCAGCGGCGCGGTGGTGGGGTCGACACCGCCGTCGATCTCGATATGCACAGGACGGTCGCCGATCATCGAACGCAGGCGGCGGATTTTGGCGGTCATGTCGATGAACTTCTGGCCGCCAAAGCCCGGGTTCACGGTCATCACGCAGACAAGGTCTGTCAGGTCCAGCAAATGTTCCACCGCCTCAGCCGGGGTTCCGGGGTTCAGCGCGACGCCTGCTTTCATACCCGCCCCGCGGATCGCCTGCAGGGTGCGGTGGATGTGCGGGCCTGCCTCAATATGGGCGGTTAGCACATCGGCACCGGCATCGGCATAGGCGTCGATATAGGGATCGACCGGCGCGATCATCAGGTGCACGTCCATCACGGTTTTCACATGCGGGCGGAACGCCTTCACGGCTTGCGGACCGAAGGTGAGGTTCGGCACGAAATGCCCATCCATCACATCCACATGCACCCAGTCTGCGCCTTGGGATTCGATCGCCTGGATCTCCTGGCCAAAGTTGGCGAAATCGGCAGACAGGATGGAGGGCGCAATCTTGATCTTGCGGTCAAAGGACATCTGGCAGCTTCCTTTTGCAAAGGGAATTGAGGAGTCGAAGGCCGTATAGACTGTCCGGACCGCTGTGCACAGGGGGCAGATTGCGCAGCGGGTCCGTTTCCTTGAGTGCCGCGCCTTCGGGTTGCGCCGGGCCGCGTTACAAAACTTTCACGGCAGTGACACATGAGCTTTGAGCAGGGCGGCTAGGCAATCCCGGAACGAGAAGGGAGCGCCCCGGTGCTGCGCATTGACAAACTGACCAAACGTTTCGGCGGTAAGATCGCGGTGGATACCGCCACGCTGGACATCGACAAGCCCTGCATGATCGGCATCATTGGCCGCTCCGGCGCAGGCAAATCCACCTTGCTGCGGATGCTGAACCGGCTGGAGGACGCCAGCAGTGGGCGCATCCTTTTCAAGGACCGCGAAATCACCGGCCTGAAGGGCAGGGACAAGCGCGCCTGGCAGTCCGAGTGCGCGATGATTTTCCAGCAGTTCAACCTGGTGCCGCGGATGGATGTGGTGTCCAACGTTCTGCACGGCACGTTGAACCGCCGCAATGCGATGGCGACGCTGTTCAACCTGTACCCAATGGCTGATATTCACACGGCGATCGACATCCTCGACCGACTCGGCATTGCTGAACATGCCGCCAAACGGGCGGAGGCGCTGTCGGGCGGTCAGCAGCAACGGGTGGCGATTGCCCGGGCGCTGATGCAGAACCCGAAAATCATTCTGGCGGATGAGCCGATTGCCTCGCTGGACCCGATGAACGCCCAAACCGTGATGGAGGCACTGCGCCGCATCCACGAGGAAGACGGGCGCACCGTGATTGCCAACCTGCATACGCTGGACACCGCGCGCCGCTATTGCGACCGGGTGGTCGGGATGCGCGACGGGCGCATCGTCTTTGACGGGCTGCCGGAGCAGCTGACCACCGGTGTGGCCCGGGAGATCTACGGCGCCGGAGAGGAATTTTCCGAGGCCGCCACCTCAACCGAGATCGAAAGGCTGGAAAAGACGGACGCGATGCGCTCCGCCATTCCCGCTGAGTAAGCCCGAACCTGAATTCATCGACCCGGCGGGCTGCTCTGCCGGGACCCAACCGGAGAGACATGAGATGAAGAAACTGATTGCTGCCGTTCTGGCAACCACTGCGCTGACTGCCCCTGTTGCGGCAGAAGAGATCAAGGAATTCCGCATCGGTATTCTGGGCGGCGAAAACGCTCAGGACCGTTTGAGCAAGCAGGAGTGTCTGCGTGAACAGAGCGAGGAGCTGCTGGGTGTCGAGACCAAGCTGTTTGCCCCTGCCGACTATAATGGCGTGATCCAGGGCCTTTTGGGCGGCACCATCGACATGGCGTGGCTGGGTGCCTCTGGCTATGCCAAGACCTATCTGTCAGATCCTGAAGCGGTTGAACCGGTTCTGGTCAAGGTCAACAGTGATGGCGGCTATGGCTACTATTCCATCGGATTTGCCCGCAAGGACAGCGGAGTTGCCTCGCTGGCGGATCTTAAGGGCAAGACCTTCGGTTTCGGCGACCCGAACTCCACCTCGGGCTACCTGATCCCCTCGATCGAAATCCCGCAGGTGACCGGAGCCACCATGGACTCCGGCGACTACTTCGGTGAAGTGAAATTTACCGGCGGGCATGAGCAGACCATCGTTGCGGTTGCCAATGGCGATGTGCAGGGCGGCGTGACCTGGGCGGACGGCCTGGGTGAGTGGGAAGACGGCTACAACTCCGGCGCGCTGCGTCGTGCGGTTGATGCAGGCCTGGTCGACATGAACGACATGGTCGAAATCTGGAAATCCGCACCGATCCCGGAAGGCCCGTTTGTGCTGCGCACCGAGCTGCCCGAAGATGTGAAGGTCAAGATGACCGGATTGCTGGCCTCGATGAACTCCATCGACCCGGACTGCATGTATAACGTGCTGGGCGGCGAATCCAAAGGCCTGATGCCGATCACCCATGACGCCTATGAGGTCATCATCGAAGCCCGGAAACTGAAGTCCGAGTAATTTCAGCCCAGGACTCATTCAACTGTGCTCTGCGGGGTTCCGGGCGTGCACTGGAACTCCGTAATTTCCCGATAGCAGTTGCATCGGGCATCATTTGAAGACCAGGAAACCCAAATGGCAGATTTAACAGCCGCCCGGCCGGGCATCGAGGACATCCGGCGGCACTACACTGCTCATACCCAGCGCAAGCGGCTCTATGGCGGTATCCTTCTGGCGGTTTTTGTGGCGCTGATGGCCGCGGGGTTCCGCACTGCGGATGCGCGCAATGCAGGCTCCTTTGCCGACGGGTTCACCCGCATCTTTGATTACCCGTCCGAGGTTCTTGCGGAAGCCGCCGAAAAGGCCGCGCAGCTGCCGGGGCATGTGGTGCATTTCTTTCCGGCACTGGTGGAGACGTTGAACATCGCCGCCGCCTCGACCCTGATTGGGGCCGTGTTTGGCACCCTGCTGTCACTGCTGGCGACCCGTGGCATGGCGCCCTGGCCTATGCTGATCCCGCTGTTCCGCCGCATCAGCGACATCTGCCGGGCCATACCGGAAATCGTCATTGCGCTGGTGCTGATCTTTGTCTTGGGCGGCGGGCCGGTGCCAGCGATGATCGCCATCGCCATCCACACCGCCGGCGCGCTGGGGAAGCTGTTTTCCGAGGTGAACGAGAATGCCTCCCTGAAACCGGTTGAGGGCCTCACCTCGGTCGGGGCCACATGGGCGCAGCGGATGACACTGGGGGTCATTCCGCAGGTCGGCCCGAATTATGTGAGCTACGCGCTTTTGCGCTTTGAGATCAATATCCGGGCCTCTGCCATCCTTGGCTTTGTCGGTGCGGGCGGCATCGGCTATGAGCTGAAGAACGCCATGTCCTGGGGGCAGGGGCGCTACGACGAGGCCACCGCGATCTTCCTTCTTCTGTTTGTCACCATCGTGGCCGTTGACCAGCTGTCCGGCCTCTTGCGTGACCGCCTGACCAATGGAGCGAAGGCATGACCACTTTTGACACCACCCTGACGCCGTCGGACCTGAAGTATGACATTTCTCGGCTGTTCCTCAGGAAGCGGCTGATGAACTTTGCCCTGCCCGCTGCGGTGCTGGCCTATCTGGCCTATGTTCTTGTAGCCTTTGACATGGCCGGCCTGTGGGAGCGTGCCAGCCTGGACAACGCCAAGACCCTGGTCAGCGACAGCTACAGTTACAAGACCCATGTCACCCGCGACAACCGCAGCGGTGAGGTGTCGGTGGCGATTGAGGGCGAGCGCAAGGGGGCCTATCCCGATGGCATGTCACCGGAGTGGGTAGCCCTGGGCGAGACCACAGTCATTGATCTGGAGGGCGGGCATAGGGTCACCTTCGGCCCGGAGGCCATCGCATACGTGATCCCCGGCTATGGCACTGTGCGGGCCAGCCCGAGCCGCGGCGCGGGCGTGCAAGCGGAACTGCCTGCCGGTGATGTGCCGGAATGGATCAGCGTTTCGAAGAACCGCCTGGCCATAACCACGGAGGCCGGGCGCCTGACCGTGACCCGCAACCGGGCGGAAGTTTTCCGCTATTTCGCGGGATGGGAGCTGTTCTTCTTTACCCTCGACAGCCCGTATTACGGCATGGGGGCAGGGGAACTTCTGCAGCGCGCTGCCACCAGCGAGGGTGGTGCAATCTTCCAGGAGTTCTGGACCAACAAGATGTGGCGCCATCAGGATGTGGCCTGGGCCATTGCTGAGACCCTGCTGATGGCCTTCCTGGGTACTATTGGTGCGGGCATCATTGCGCTGCCCCTGGCCTTTTTGGCGACCCGAAACTTCATGCCCCTGCGCAGCATCCGCTTTGCCATGCGCCGCCTCTTCGACTTTGTGCGCGGCGTCGATTCGCTGATCTGGACGGTGGTGCTGGCGCGGGCCTTTGGCCCCGGTCCGCTGACCGGCGCGCTGGCGATTTTGGTGACCGATACCGGCACCTTTGGCAAGATCTTCTCCGAGGCGCTGGAGAACGTTGACCAGAAGCAGATCGAGGGGGTGGCCTCAACCGGAGCCAAGCCGGTGCAACGCTACCGCTTCGGGGTAATCCCGCAAATTACGCCGGTTCTGCTGAGCCAGCTCCTGTATTTTCTCGAGTCAAACACACGGTCGGCGACCATAATCGGCGCGATCACCGGTGGCGGCATCGGGTTGTTGCTGACCCAGGCGATCATCACCCAGAAGGACTGGGAGGAGGTGGCCTATTACATTACCTTGATAATTCTGATGGTGATGCTGATGGACTGGTTCTCCGGCTGGCTGCGCCGCCGCCTGATCAAGGGCGAGGGCGAGGGCAGCAAGGCCAAGCGCAAGCTGCGGAAAGCAGAGGGCGAAGCCTTCCTGCTGCCCTGACCCGGTTTCGGATTTCAACAATAGGACAGCTCATGGCTCGTTTACAGGGCGAGGCGCCGCTCATCCACCCGGACTGCACGATCACTGGCAGTAGTTTAGGTGCCTATGTGGAGATTGGGGCTGGCAGCCGGGTGGCAAACGCGGTGCTCGGCGACTACAGCTATTGCGACCGGATCTGTGACATTGCCAACGCAGAGATCGGCAGGTTTGCCAATATTGCCAGCTTCGTGCGGATCGGCGCCTCTGACCACCCGATGGAGAAAGCTTCTCTGCACCACTTTCTCTACCGTTCGGCAAGCTACTGGGATGATGCGGAGTGGTTTGACCACCGCGCCGGGCGTACTGCCAGTATCGGACATGACACCTGGATCGGCCATGGGGCGATGATTAAGCCAGAGGTGACCATCGGGCATGGCGCTGTTGTGGCCTCAGGCGCGGTAGTGACCAAGGATGTAGCGCCTTACACCGTCGTTGGCGGCAACACCGCCTAGGTGATCCGCCGCCGTTATCCTGAAGCGGTTGCCGAGCAGATGATGGACCTAGCCTGGTGGAACTGGAGCCACGAAGCGCTGCGCGCCGCGCTGCCGGATTTCCGCATATTGCGGGCAGAAGCGTTCCTGGAAAAGTACTCTTGATCCGGAATGCAAATACTCCCGCCTGCTGCTGCACATTCGAAGAATGTGCCTCACAGTTGGGCGTGGCGCCGCTGCGCGGCGAATTCAGTCTGCTGAGAAGCGCTTCAGGGGCAGGTGTGCCCTGAAGCGCCAGTTCTATTCTCAGGTCTGCCAGCCCCGCCTCAAGGGCAAAAAGCGCTGCGCGCCGCCGCTTTGCGGCCCTTGACCCGGGGCTGGCAGAGGTCAGGCGGCGCCTGCGTCGACCAGTTGGGTGGCAATGTCTAGGAAGACCTTGGCCTGGGGGCTGCCGGGCTTGGCTGCCACGATTGGGGTGCCGTTGTCGCCGGCCAGCCGCACGTCCAGGTGCAGCGGCACTTCGCCAAGCAGCGGCACGTCTAGCTTTTGCGCTTCCTGCGCCACGCCGCCATGGCCGAATACGTGTTCCTCATGGCCGCAGTTGGAGCAGATGTGAGTGGACATGTTCTCGATCATGCCCAAGACCGGCACGTTCATCTTGCGGAACATGTCGATGCCCTTGCGCGCGTCGATCAACGCCACGTCTTGCGGGGTGGAAACCACGATGGCGCCGTCCACATGAGTTTTTTGCGCCAGCGTCATCTGCACGTCGCCGGTACCCGGCGGCAGGTCGACGATCAGCACGTCCAGCTCTCCCCATTGCACTTGCAGAAGCATTTGCTGCAAAGCGCCCATCAGCATCGGTCCGCGCCAGATCACGGCCTGATCCTCGCCGGTCATCAGCCCCATCGACATCATTGTGACACCATGGTTGCGCAAAGGCAGGATGGTCTTGCCGTCTGGGCTGGCAGGTCGGCCGCTAACCCCCAGCATCTTTGGCTGCGAAGGGCCATAGACGTCAGCATCCAGCAGGCCGACCCTGCGCCCCTGCATCGCCAGGGCGCAGGCGATATTGGCGGAAACCGTGGACTTGCCAACGCCGCCTTTGCCTGAGGCCACAGCGAGGATCCGTGCAACTCCAGGAATTTTTTGCGGCGCCTGCTGCTGCGGCTGGGCGGCTTTCTTCGGCTTCAGGTCCGGAGGCGCCTTTTCCGAATGGGCAGTTAGCATGGCAGAGACCTTCTCCACCCCCGGCAGCGCTGCGATGGCTGCGTCGGCCTTGTCGCGTACCGGGCCGTATGCTTCGGACTTTCCGGGATCGATCTCCAGCACAAAGCGGACGGTGCTGCCGTCGACGGTCACCGCGCGGGCGATGCCTGCGCTGACGATGTCGCCGCCGCTGACGGGATCGGTGATGGATTTGAGCGCCTCGAGGACGGTTTCACGGGTGACGGTCACGCCGGTCTCCTGTAGCTGGTCATGTCTTGCGCCATTTCTGGCGCAATTCAGCGGGTCATGCCAGCGGTACCCGGACGGGAGTTTGATTTAGCGCATCCTGGAGTCAGCTTTTTTGCCGGCTGGCCTTGTTGAGGGCCAAAGGCCTTGCGGCAAACGCTGCAGCGCCGCGCTTCAGCACGGCTCTGGGCCCAACGGGAGGAGGCCCGCGGGGCCGAGGACGGGCGGGAGGATCCAGTCAGCTGGCCAGCGCGACCTCGGCAGCATTCATCACAGTGCCGATGCGGCGGCCAGTGTCCAGCATCCGGTTGGAGAATCCCCATTCGTTGTCATACCAGCTGACAACACGCACCAGCCCGTTGGCGGTAACGGAGGTCTGGGCAGCAGCAAAGCAGCTGGAGTGGGGGTCGTGGTTGAAGTCGACAGAGACCAGCGGATCCTCCTCGTAGGACAGAACCCCCTCCAGACCGTTTCCGGCGGCTGCCTTGACCGCGCCGTTGACAGCTTCAACCGTGGCAGATCGCTCAGGCACAAAGCTCAGGTCCACAACGGAGACATTGGCGGTGGGAACCCGGATGGCAGAGCCCTCCAGTCGGCCCTTCAGATGCGGCAGGACCTCGGAGATCGCCCGGGCCGCCCCGGTGGACGTGGGGATCATCGACAGCGAGGCTGCGCGGGCGCGGTAGAGATCCTCGTGGCTGGTGTCATGTGTCGGCTGGTCGCCGGTGTAGGCGTGGATTGTGGTCATGTAGCCGGTCTTGATGCCAAAGGCGTCGTCCAGAACCTTGGCCAGTGGCGCCAGGCAGTTGGTGGTGCAGGAGGCGTTGGAGACGATCAGGTCTTCCGCTGCCAGATCCATGTGGTTGACGCCATAGACCACCGTGCGGTCGGCATCCTTGCCGGGGGCGGAGATCAGCACCCGCCTGGAGCCGTTCTGAAGATGCCGCGCTGCCTGTGCGCGGGCAGTAAACAGGCCCGTGCACTCATAGGCGATGTCAACATCCTGCCAGGGCAAATCTTCCGGGTTGCGTATCGCACTCAGACGGATGCTGTGAGGACCGACGCGGATCAAGTTATCGGCCAAAAACACGGGTGTCTTCAGGCGTCCGTGAACGCTGTCGTATTTCAGCAGGTGCACAAGAGTCTCCGGGGGCGAAAGGTCGTTGATGGCCACCACCTCGATATCCTTGGCATCGCTTTCCAGCAGCGCCCGCAGCACCCCGCGGCCAATCCGCCCGAAGCCGTTGATTGCAATCTTCAGTGTCATCTCTGATCTCCGGCTGTTGCACCGGAAGTGAATCCGGTAGCGATAACGGTTTCGATACCGGTACCGATATCGATAACGGTAGGCTAAATCAACCCCCGCGCCCGCCAGCGGCCCCTTGCAGCGGCCAGCAAACTGCAAGAGCATGGGTGCATGACGAAGAAACTGCTGCTGAAAGACGTCGCGAAACTGGCGGGAGTGAGCGAAATGACCGCCTCCCGCGCGCTGCGCGGCGCCCCGGATGTCTCCGTCAAGACCAAGGCGAAGATCGAGGAAATTGCCCGCACCCATGGCTACGTGCCGAATCGGATTGCCGGGTCCTTGTCCTCGCAATCGGTCAACCTGGTGGCAGTGGTGGTGCCCTCGCTCAACAGCTTCGTCTTCCCCGAGGTGCTCTCGGGTATTTCTGCTGTCTTGAAAGACAGCCCTTTGAAGCCGGTGGTCGGGGTGTCGGGTTATGATCTGGAGGAAGAAGAAAGTGTCATCCGTGAAATGCTCAGCTGGCGGCCCTCGGGACTGATCGTTGCCGGGCTGGAGCATACGGAGGCTACACGGCGCATGCTGCAGCAGGCCGATTGCCCGGTGGTTGAGGTGATGGATGTGGATGGTGATCCGGTGCGGCACTGCATTGGCATTTCACATCTGCAGGTTGGCCGCGATATGGCAGAGCAGATCCTGGTAGGCGGCTACCGCAGGATCGGTTTTATCGGAACCAAGATGCCGCAGGATTTCCGCGCCCGGAAACGGTTTGACGGATTCACGGACGGACTGGCGGCGCAGGGTGTGGCACTTGCCGACCTGGAACATTATTCCGGCGAAAGCTCGATCCAGACCGGCCGCCAGCTGACGTCACAGATGCTTGCGCGCAGCCCGGACCTTGATTGCATTTACTATTCCAGCGATGTGATGAGCGTGGGCGGGCTGATGCATTGTTTGGTCGCGGGACTGTCGGTTCCCGGCGATATTGCGCTGGCAGGCTTCAACAACCTGCAAATTTTGCAGGGGCTGCCGCTACAACTGGCGACCACCGATGCCTGCCGCCATGAAATCGGAGAGCGTGCGGCGCGGATCATCCTGAAATCACGGGAAACCCGCGGGGCAGATAGGCTGGTTTTCGACCGTCTGACACCTGCGATCAGCTTAGGGGAAACTCTATAGCCCGGTGCTGGTGAATGCGGCAGCTGTTTCCGGTGAAGGCAATAGGCAGCAGAACGGTTTTCAGTAGCTTTGCGGCGCCCCGTGGGGCAGCCTGTGGACAGCCAGTCCAGTCAAGCCAGCCGGAAAAGGAGCCGAGATGCCCCAGTATAACGACATGTTCGAACTGTCCGTTGAGGACATGGAACTGATCGAAACCGCTCTGCAGACCACTAGGGACAGCTTGTCCGAGAGCCAGCCTGTCCCTGGCAGTAGCGCGGAGGAAACATTGCGCCGCGTCCACGAACTTCTGGGCCGCCTCCACAATCAGAAGATTTTTTATTACCCCAAGGACAAGGTCTACGTCAGCGGCTGACGCTGCATGAAAAAGCGCTCCCCGCAGGACGGAGAGCGCTGCAGCCTGGCAAAAGGCTTGCTTCCTCACATTGCAGCTTTGAAAAGCTGGGTGAGGTTCTGTTCGTTGAGTTTGATGGGGTTTCCGCCGCATGAGGGGTCTGTTGCGG